>NZ_JBMDKO010000022.1:0-96616 GCF_057809755.1 Pseudomonas sp. FG13 | reverse complement strand
TGGGAGCGGGCTCGCCCGCGAAGGCGGCCGTACAGCCGACCTACCTCTCCGGTCGAACCCCAGTCCCATTGTGGGAGCGAGCCTGCTCGCGATAGCGGAGCGTCTGTCACGCAAGTGTTGAATGGGTCGACGCCATCGCGAGCAAGCTCGCTCCCACAGGCGTGGTGGCGTAAAAAATCGTCCGAAAGCAGCAACGCCTTCGGACGATCCTTTTGGTTTCCAGCACGACTCATTTGCTGCTGGTGATTTCTCCCCCCGACTTCTGTTCAAAGAACTCCGGAATCGGATAGTTGAAACTATTGAGCCAGCGCTGCATGGCCATTTCACGCTCGGCGGCGGAGGCGGTCTGCAGGTTGGTGGACGCGACCACACCACGAATCTGCAACTGCATCCAGCTTTCCGTGCCTTGTTGCGCGGCCGAAGAGGGCCCCGGCTCGATTGCCCAGGCGGAGGTGGACAGGCATGCGATGCAGACGATCAACAGCTGTTTCGTTTTCATCTCTTGAACTCCTCGTAACGCTCTACTTGGCCGCGCCGGATGAGGCATCGACTACCTCATTCGAACGGTCTGCCTGTGTCGTTCCCGTCTTGGTGGCCGAGCCTCTGATCCTCTCAGCGCGGGCCTGGGCATCCGCTACTTGTGCGGGGCTCAACTTGGCCATGCTCGCGAGTTCGGCGGCTTGCTTCCAGTTGTCCTGGTAAATCAGCAGCGTCACCATGTTGAGGGCGGCCAGGGAATCCGCCTGCCTGAGTTCCATGGCGGTCATGAACTCGAAGCGCGCTTCAGGGATCCGGCGTTGGTTGAGGTAGACGACACCCAGGTCGTTGCGGATCTTTCCTTCGGTAGGGGCCATTTTCGCCGCGCGTTCAAGGTGCTCGGCGGCGCTGGCATTATCATTCTTGGCGACGGCCAGTTGGCCGAGGCCATGTTCTCCATCAGCGGCCAGGCAGGTCCCGAGCAGGCTCTTGTACAACGGCTCTGCCTCGTTGCGGCCCATGAGGCGCAGCACCCGGGCCTTGCGCAGGCGGACCTGGACGAGGTCTTCGGGCAGACCTTCGAGGTTCGCCAGGCTGGCGTACAAACGCCCATCATTGGCCATGTCATCCGCCAGGTTCAGGGCCAGTTCCTGATCGGAACTGGGCCTGGCGCAACTGGACGGAAGGGAAGCGACTACTCCGTTACTGGCACAGCCGGCGAGTATCAAGGTCGCCGTTATCGCGATCACTGCTTTCATGGAATGTCCTCCGACACCAGGCTGAACCCCCGCCCCCTTGCACATCAGGTGCCGGCTCATTGGGAAAGCCCGCTGCGGTTGTCGAACTCGCCGTGTTCGAGGAAGTACATGCGATAGAAATTCGGGTCATAGTTGCGCAGTTGTTCGCCCGGCAATGTCGGCAGTTGCGCGTCGACGGCCAACGGTTGGACCAGGTGCGGGGTGACGATCATCAGCAGTTCCCGTTCTTCCCGGTCGATGGAGTGGTTACGAAAGAAGGCGCCGAGAATCGGAATGTCGCCCAGGCCGGGAAACTTGTTCACCTGCGAGGCGTTGCGCGTACTGATCAGGCCGCTGATGACGAAGCTTTCGCCGTCGGCCAGGGCAATGCTGGTATCGGTACGACGCACGGTGAGCGCTGGAACCAGCGTGCCGGCGATGTTCACGGCATTGGTGAAGTCCAGTTCGCTGACTTCCGGCGCGACCTTCAACGCGATGCGGCTTTTGCCGATGACGGTCGGTGTCAGGGTCAGGCGAATACCGAACTCCTTGTACTCGATGGACACGTTATCGCTGCCGGCGCTGGGCACTGGAATGGGCACCTCGCCGCCGGCCAGGAAGCTTGCGCTCTGCCCACTGAGGGCCACCAGGCTCGGCCGCGCCAGGGTGTAGGCGAAGCCGCTGCCTTCCAGCGCGTTGATCATCAGCAAGGTTTGTCCAGTGGCGAAGGACAGGTTGAACATGTCGTTATTGACCGGCAATGAAGGCCGGACCACACCACCGATGGTAGGCAAGGTCCTCGGCGCGCCGAACTGGAAGTTGCCACGGCTGCCAAAGATCGAGGTCGAAGCTTCCTTGAGTTTGGTCCGGCTGACCTCGACGAAACGGATGTCGGTCTGCACTTGGGCGAGCAGCATCGGATCTTCGGAAGGCACAGTCGCTGCAGTGGTCAGTGCTTCGGTGGCCCTGCCTTTGACGAAGATCATGCTCTGGCGGGGCATCTTCGAACACGCCGTCCAGACCATCAGGCTGGTAGCGCCTGGCGCCACGCCCGTGAGAATGAAAGCGTCGCTGCCACTGGGCTGCACGTCGGCGATTTTCGGGTCGCCTACCGCGAGTTTGGTCACAGGGGCCAGGATGCGCAATTCGCTCTGGAGTCCCTGGCCGACCTCGAAGGTCGCCGGCAAGTTGTCCAGTTGCGAACAATTGCTGGCTGCGGCCTGCGCCGCATCCAGTCCAAGGCCCATCAGGAACAGGCCATGGATAAAGTGTTTTAACGCGGGCGCGGTACGATAGCTCATAGAATGCTCCTCGACAGACAGGCCGTCCCTAGACTTAACCAGTTGCCTCGGATCATTTATGGGGTCCGGGCTACCCCCCTATCTCACCACCCGGAAATGAACCCAGGTTACCGAGCGGTGACTGGCGCAAACAGTTCGCCTGAGGCGATTTGCCGGTCACCTTGCTCGCTTCTGATTGACGGTAGTTCACCCATGGCAAAGCGCCACGCCGAAATTGAAAAAAACGTCTGAAAAGTGGCGGGGGTGAAAAAAGTGATGATGGGTGCGTCAATAAAACGTCTTTTTCGGATTTTTTGGCGCCTCCATGGACAACATCCTTTGGCAGGGGCACAAAAAAGCCCGCAGGGTTAACCGTGCGGGCTTTTGCATGACTGATCGCAATCAGTGCTTGCTGTCCTGGTCCGACATCGCCAGCAATTGCTTCTCCTGGTTCCAGTCGAAAGGTTCGTCATTCTGTTCGGCTTCGAAACGACGTTCCTCGAGGGCCTGGTACAGGTCGATTTCCTCGTCGGGCATGTAGTGCAGGCAGTCACCGCCGAAGTACCACAGCAGGTCACGCGGCACCAGGTGGGCGATTTGTGGATAACGGACGATCACCTGGCAGAGGAGGTCCTGGCCCAGGTACTGGCTTTCGATCGGATCGACGGGCAATTGCGCGCGCAATTCATCGAAGCGCTCCAGGAACAGCGCATGGCTTTCTTCGGGAACCTGTTCGGCCTCACCTACGGCGACCAGGATGCTGCGCAAGTGGTCAAGCAAGACAAGGTGATCGGCAACGACATTGGACACGAGATAAGTCCTCAAGAGCAAAACGGGCGCGGGAGTATAAAGCGCCTGCGCCGGTTTTTACATGGCCGTGGGTCAGCATGGGGCCAGTCCAAGATCAACGAACCTTGCCCTCGGCCAGCGTCAGCGCCTCTTTGTCGAAATCGTCCACGTCGATCACCTTGCGCCGCGCCGTTTCGGCTGCGCGCAGGGCCTGGGCTTCGCCGGCCTGCAGCACACCGGCTTCCAGAGCCGTGTCGATAAGGGGCTCGCCGGGTACCGGCTTGAGCTGACCGTGCTTGAGCGCCGCATGCAATTTTTTCTGCAACGGCTGGGCCGCCATCAGCAGGTCGGCGGCGTGTTGCAGGGCGCCGACCGGATCGTCGACCGAGTGGGGGCGATAGCATCCCAGCAGTAACTCTTCGAGAGTCGGATCGCCCTTGGCCCGGCCGATCACCGCTGCCACTTCCGCATCCAGCCTGTCGCTCGGCCCTTTGTGACGACGGCCGAAGGGGAACACCACACAGCGCAGCAGGCCACCCAGCAATCGGTTCGGGAAGTTGGCCAGCAGTTCGTCCAGCGCACGCTCCGACTGGCCGAGACTTTCCTCCATGGCCCAGGTGAACAGCGGCGTCATGTGGTCCGGCGAATCCAGGTCGTGGTAGCGCTTGAGCGCCGCCGAGGCCAGGTAAAGGTTGCTCAATACATCGCCCAGACGCGCCGACAGGCGTTCCCTACGCTTGAGCTCTCCGCCCAGCAGCATCATGCTCAGGTCCGCCAGCAGGGCAAAGGCCGCAGCCTGTCGATTGAGCGCGCGGAAATACCCCTGGCTCAAGGTGTTGCCGGGAGCCCTGTCGAAATGTCCCAGGCCGAGGTTCAGCACCAGGGTGCTGGCCGCGTTACTGATAGCGAAGCCGATGTGCTTGAGCAGCAAACCGTCGAACTCGACGAGGGCCTGGTCCTTGTCTTCGCGTGTCGCCAAGGCCATTTCCTTGAGTACGAACGGATGGCAGCGGATCGCCCCCTGGCCGAAGATCATCAGGTTGCGCGAGAGGATGTTCGCGCCTTCCACGGTGATGAAGATCGGCGCGCCTTGCCAACTGCGCCCCAGGTAATTGTTCGGGCCCATGATGATGCCTTTGCCGCCATGCACGTCCATGGCGTGGCCGATGCACTCGCGGCCGCGTTCGGTCAGGTGGTACTTGAGGATCGCCGACAGCACCGAGGGCTTTTCTCCCAGGTCCACCGCGTTGGCGGTCAGCATGCGAGCGGCATCCATCATCCAGGCGTTGCCACCGATACGCGCCATGGCTTCCTGGATGCCTTCGAAGGCTGACAACGGCACGTTGAACTGTTCCCGCACCTGGGCGTACTGGCCGGTCACCAGGCTGGTGAACTTCGCCGCCCCGGTGCCTACAGCCGGCAGGGAAATCGAACGGCCGACCGACAGGCAGTTCATCAGCATCATCCAGCCCTTGCCGAGCATGGGTTGGCCGCCAATGAGGAAGTCCAGTGGAATAAACACGTCCTTGCCCCAGTTCGGCCCGTTCATGAACGCTGCACCCAAGGGCAGGTGGCGCCGGCCTATATGGACGCCGGGAGTGTCGGTGGGAATCAGGGCAAGACTGATGCCCAGGTCTTCCTCGTCCCCCAGCAGGTGTTCGGGATCATAGGCCTTGAAAGCCAGGCCGAGGAGGGTGGCTACGGGGCCCAGGGTGATGTAGCGCTTTTCCCAGTTCAGGCGCAGGCCGAGGGTTTCCTGGCCTTGCCAGTCACCTTTGCAGATGACGCCAGTGTCGGGCATTGCACCGGCATCGGAACCGGCCAGAGGCCCGGTCAGGGCGAAGCATGGAATGTCGTCGCCACGGGCCAGCCGCGGCAGGTAATGGTCACGCTGTTCCTCGGTGCCATAGTGCAACAGCAGCTCCGCCGGACCGAGGGAGTTGGGGACCATCACCGTGGAGGCCAGGTCGCCGCTGCGGGTGGCCAGTTTCATCGCCACCTGGGAGTGGGCGTAGGCGGAGAAACCCTTGCCTCCGTATTCCTTTGGAATGATCAGTGCGAAGAACCCGTGTTCCTTGATGTGCGCCCAGGCTTCGGGCGGCAGGTCCATGGCCTGGCCGATCTGCCAGTCGCTGACCATGGCGCAGAGTGCTTCGGTGGGACCGTCGAGGAACGCCTGTTCTTCCTCGGTCAGTTGTACCTTGGGATAGGCCAGTAGCAGATCCCAATCCGGACGGCCGCTGAACAACTCGCCATCCCACCACACCGTGCCGGCGTCGATGGCATCGCGCTCGGTCTCCGACATGGGCGGCAGGGTCTTCTGGAACCAGTCGAACATCGGCGCGCTGAAATACTTGCGGCGCAGGTCCGGCAGCAGCAAAGGCGCGGCGATGGCGCCGAGCACGACCCAGAGGATCAGCATCAGTGCGCCTGGCGCGTGGCTGAATATGCCCATCGCCAGCAGGTAGACCGCGACGATCCCCAGCGTGGGCAGCGGGGCGGTGCGCCGATGCGCCAGCCAGGCTATCCCGACGACCAGAACCAGTATCCACAACAACAGCATAGGTAGTCCTCCGTGAACCAGGGCAAAACCGACCCACAGAGCTTAGACGGCATCTGTAAAAGCGGCGGTCAGCGCGATGCGATTGATTTCGTGGGAAACCCCGGATGCATTGCGCCAGTCTGGTTGGCAACAACCGTGGGAAATGGTTCGTTGCAAAAGTGAGAAAGCGCCGTTGTTTGGCTGAAATGCCATTAACTGTGGACAGATACGGGACGCTAAATCATGCAAGTGAATGCAAGACCTGTGGCGAGGGGATTTATCGAAACGTCGCACCGCCCCGTTGGGGCGCGCAGCGGCCCTATACAATGACGCCCCGCGAAGACAGATCTTGGGGTTGCTGCGCAACCCAGCGGGGATAAATCCCCTCGCCACAGGGATCAGTTCGGCTCTGGATCGTGGTGACGATTTGAGTCGCGACTGATCGGGCGTATGCTGCTGCGGCACTTATCCACTGAGGGAAACCGTGATGCTGAAGATCTGGGGTCGGAAGAATTCATCGAATGTCCGCAAGGCGCTGTGGTGCGCCGAAGAGCTGGGGCTGGCCTTCGAGGCCATCGATGCGGGCGGTGCATTCGGGGTAGTGGACACACCGGAGTACCGGGCGAAGAACCCCAACGGCCGGGTTCCAATGATCGAAGACGACGGTTTCGTGCTGTGGGAATCCAACACCATCGTGCGTTATCTGCTGGCGCGCCATGTGCCCGGTTCAGCCTGGTATCCGACCGATCTCCAGAAGCGGGCCACGGCTGACAAATGGATGGACTGGACCACCTCGTCCTTTGCCGGGCCGTTTCGCACTGTGTTCTGGGGTGTCGTTCGCACGCCAGCCGAGCAGCAGGACTGGCCGGCCATCCATGCGGCGATCAAGGAATGCGAGGGCTTGCTGGCAATGGCAGACCAGGCCTTGAGCGAACAGCCCTACCTCTCGGGTGAGGAGATCGGCATGGGCGACATTCCCCTGGGCAGTTTCATTTATGCCTGGTTCGAAATGCCCATCGAGCGGGCGACACAGCCTCATCTCGAAGCCTGGTACCGGCGGTTGCAGCAGCGTCCGGCTTACCGCAAGGCGGTCATGACCGCGTTGACTTAATACTTACTATCGACACGCGTGACTGTACTTGTGCGGCGACGCCAAGCACCATGGCCTTCGTGCGCCGTGGTTGTATTGCTCGCCGCTCGCCCTCATGTATTCCTTTCCTCCCTTCTTGGTGCGTAGATCCGATATGAGTTCCGCTCTGTCCATCCGGCAGCTAACCAAAACCTACGGCAACGGTTTCCAGGCCCTGAGTGGTATCGATCTGGACGTCGCCGAAGGTGATTTTTTCGCCTTGCTCGGCCCCAACGGTGCCGGCAAATCCACCACCATCGGCATTCTTTCCACCCTGGTGAACAAGACCAGCGGCACAGTGAATGTCTTCGGCCATGACCTGGACCGCGAGCCTGCCGCGCTCAAGCGCTGCATTGGCGTGGTGCCCCAGGAATTCAATTTCAATCAGTTCGAAAAGACCTTCGACATCGTCGTGACCCAGGCGGGTTATTACGGCATCCCGCCGAAGATCGCCAACGAGCGCGCCGAGCAATACCTGACCCAGTTGGGGTTGTGGGACAAGCGTGACGTGCCGTCCCGTTCGTTGTCCGGGGGCATGAAGCGCCGACTGATGATCGCCCGCGCGCTGGTGCATGAGCCGCGCCTGTTGATCCTCGACGAACCGACTGCGGGTGTGGACATCGAGCTGCGTCGTTCGATGTGGACCTTCCTGACCGAGTTGAACCAGAAAGGCATCACCATCATCCTCACCACCCATTACCTGGAGGAGGCCGAACAGCTGTGCCGCAACATCGGCATCATCGACCACGGCACTATCGTCGAGAACACCAGCATGCGGCAGTTGCTCAGCCAACTGCACGTGGAGACGTTCCTGCTGGATCTGAAGAGTGACCTGGCGGCCGCCCCCCAGTTGATCGGCTATCCGGCCCGGCTGGTGGACCGTCACACCTTGGAGGTGCAGGTGGATAAAACCGTCGGCATTACCGGGTTGTTCACTCAACTGGCCCTGCAGAACATCGAAGTGCAGAGCCTGCGTAACAAAACCAATCGCCTCGAGGAGCTGTTCGTGTCCCTGGTGGAGAAAAACCTGGCAAAGGTGGCGGTATGAGTTCCGAATTGCGCCCCAACCTCATCGCCCTCAATACCATCGTCTACCGTGAAGTCCGGCGCTTCATGCGGATCTGGCCGCAGACCCTGCTGCCGCCGGCCATCACCATGGTTTTGTACTTCGTGATTTTCGGCAACCTGATCGGCCGGCAGATCGGCGACATGGGCGGCTTCACGTACATGGACTACATCGTGCCGGGGCTGATCATGATGTCGGTGATCACCAACTCCTACGGCAACGTGGTGTCGAGCTTCTTCGGCAGCAAGTTCCAGCGCTCGATCGAAGAGTTGATGGTGTCGCCGGTCTCGCCCCACACGATCCTGATCGGCTATACCCTGGGTGGCGTGTTGCGCGGCCTGGCGGTGGGCCTGATCGTGACCTTGCTGTCGCTGTTCTTTACCCATCTGCAGGTGCACCACTTGGGTGTGACGGTATTGGTGGTGGTGCTTACGGCGACGATCTTTTCGCTGCTGGGGTTCATCAACGCCGTGTTTGCGCGCAACTTCGATGACATCTCCATCATCCCGACGTTCGTGCTCACGCCGCTGACTTACCTGGGCGGGGTGTTCTACTCCATTTCGCTGTTGCCACCGTTCTGGCAGACCGTGTCCCTGGCCAACCCGGTGCTGCACATGGTCAACGCCTTCCGTTTCGGCATCCTCGGGGTTTCGGATATCCGCATCAGCGTGGCGATCACCTTCATGCTGGTGGCGACCGTGGTGCTGTATATCGGTTGTGCCCGGTTGCTGGTCAGTGGGCGCGGCATGCGCACCTGATCCCTGTGGGAGCGAGCCTGCTCGCGATGGCGTCGGATCTGACCCATCGCAATCGCGAGCTCGCTCCCACACTTGATCTGTCTTAGCCGCAGATACGCCGCAAAAAGAAGGCCTCCAAATTGGAGGCCTTCTTTGTTTCTCACATCCGGCTTTTCCTGCGCCGGTTCCATTGCCGGGCCACCCACCAACGCCAATAACTCATGGTGACAAAATACGCCAGGACGCCGAGCACCAGGCCGGTCACCACCGAGCCCAGCAGAAACGGCTGCCACAAGGTCGACAGTTGTTCGGTGATCCAGGCCCAGGTCAATTCATCCGGCAACGTCCGGGCAGGCACGTCCATCAGCCAGGCGCCAGTCTGGTAGGTACAGAAGAATACCGCCGGCATGGTGATGGGGTTGGTCAACCAGACCAGGCTCACCGCAATCGGAATGTTGCCCCTCACCGCGATGGCCAGCGCCGCGGCCAGGAGCATTTGCAAGGGAATGGGGAGAAAAGCGGCAAACAGGCCGACCGCCATCGCCCGGGCCACTGAGTGACGATTGAGGTGCCAGAGGTTGGGATCGTGCAGCAGGGTGCCGAGAAAACGTAAGGATTTGTGTTCCCGAATGCTCGCTGGGTCTGGCATGTAACGTTTGAATAGGCGCCGGGGCATAAGGCTTCTCGGTCGGTTCAAAGCAATGAAGCGGCAAGTATGTCCGGATTCTAAGTCCGGCAGATTCAGACTTTGTGACAATTGATAACGCCCACGGTGCCGCAGACCGGCTAAGCCTGGAGAGAGAACTCTCAAGGATGGGTTATGCGCACAGGGTGGGTCGCGCTTGCACTGGGGCTGGTGGCCCCGGTTTTCTTTCCGGCGTTGCCGCCGTTGTGGCTGATCGCAGCGATGCCGATGCTGGCGCTGATGGTGCTGCCGTTTCGTGCGTATCCGCTGGGTTTTTTCCTGTTGGGGTTGGCCTGGGCCTGCCTGTCGGCGCAATTCGCGTTGGACGAACGCCTGCCGGCCGCGCTGGATGGAGAAACCCGTTGGGTCGAAGGGCGTGTCATCGGTTTGCCGCAATACAGTGAAGGCGTGGTGCGCTTCGATCTGGTCGAGGCCCAAGCGCGTCGCACTCGGCTGCCGACCTCAATGCGCCTGGCCTGGTTCGGGGGGCCTCCGGTGAGCAGTGGCGAGCGTTGGCGGTTAGCGGTGAAGCTCAAGCGGCCCGCCGGGTTGCGCAACCCACACGGTTTCGACCATCAAGCCTGGTTGTTGAGTCGAGGCATTGGCGCGACCGGTACGATCAAGGACGGCCATCGCTTGCAACCGGCCCGGGGCGCTTGGCGCGACGGGGTGCGCCAGGCATTTGCACAGGTCGACGCCCAAGGCCGCTCCGGTGCGCTGATGGCGTTGGTGCTGGGCGACGGCGGGGGATTGAGCCGTGAGGACTGGCAGCTGTTGCAAGACACCGGCACTGTCCATCTGCTGGTGATTTCCGGGCAGCACATCGGGCTGCTCGCCGGTCTGGTGTACCTGTTGGTGGCCGGCGCGGCGCGTTATGGCCTGTGGCCGGGACGTCTGCCGTGGTTACCCTGGGCCTGCGCCCTGGCCTTCATCGCGGCCTTGGGTTACGGCATGCTTGCCGGGTTCGAGGTGCCGGTGCGGCGGGCCTGCGCGATGATCGGCCTGGTGCTGCTGTGGCGCGTGCGCTTCAAGCACCCCGATCCCTGGTGGGCGTGGTTGCTGGCCTTCGATGGGGTGCTGCTGTTCGATCCTTTGGCCAGCCTGCGCCCGGGGTTCTGGCTGTCATTTGCCGCGGTGGCGGTACTGATGTTCACCTTCGGCGGTCGCCTGGGGCCCTGGCGCTGGTGGCAAACCTGGACCCGCGCCCAGTGGCTGGTGGCGGTCGGGTTGTGCCCGTTGTTGCTGATATTGGGCCTGCCGGTGAGTCTCAGCGGGCCGCTGGTGAACCTGTTGGCGGTGCCCTGGATCAGCCTGTTGGTGCTGCCGTCGGCCTTGCTCGGCACGGTGTTGCTACCGGTGCCGGTCATCGGTGAAGCGCTGCTCTGGATCGCCGGGGGCTTGCTCGATCTGCTGTTCAAGGGGCTCGGGCTGGTGGCGGGGCGGATGCCGGCTTGGGTCCCTGTTCCGGTCCCCCTGTGGGCGTGGTGCATCGCTGCGTTCGGCGCTTTCTTGCTGTTATTGCCCAAGGGGGTACCGTTGCGTGTGCTGGGTTGGCCGATGTTGCTGCTGATGGTGTTTGCGCCACGGGAAGAGGTGCCGCCAGGGCAAGCGCAGATCTGGCAACTCGACGTTGGCCAGGGGCTGGCGGTGCTGGTGCGCACCCGTCACCACAGCCTGCTCTATGACGCAGGACCACGCTTCGGTGATGCCGATGTGGGCGAGCGTGTCGTGCTGCCGACCTTGCGCAAGCTGGGTGTGCGGGGGCTGGACCTGATGGTGCTCAGCCATGCCGATGCCGATCACGCCGGGGGGGCTCAGGCCGTGCGCAACGGACTGGCAACCACCCGGGTGATCAGCGGCGATCCGGCTGCGTTGCCCGTCGCCCTTGAAGCAGAGGCCTGCGACAGCGGCGAACAGTGGGAATGGGACGGCGTCCGCTTCGACGTGTGGCGATGGTCATCGGCCCTTGAAAGCAACCAGAAATCCTGCGTCCTGCTGGTCGAGGCCAGCGGCGAGCGGCTGTTGTTGACCGGCGACATCGATACCCATGCCGAGCGCGCACTGCTCGCTGGCTCTCTGGCGGTGCCGATCCAGTGGCTGGCCGCGCCCCATCATGGCAGTCGCAGCTCATCGTCGATGGCGTTGCTGGCGCGCCTCAAGCCACATTCGGTATTGATCTCCCGAGGCCAAGGCAACGCGTTCGGCCATCCCCATCCCCAGGTGATGGCCCGGTATCGACGCTTGGACATGGCGATCTACGACAGCGCCGAACAGGGCGCCATTCGTCTGCAACTGGGGGCCTTCGAGCGGCCGGACGCCCAGGCCGACCACTGGCGCTATTGGCGCGACCCGCCGTCTGCGGGGCCGTGAGCCGAACCTTGACCCAGGTCGCTTCCTGGAGCAGTTATCGGCGGGGCGGGGCCTCCATGGCGAGTCTCTATGATAAAGTGGCGCACTTTTTCGAGGGGGCAGTCACTGTGTGGGAATTGGTCAAATCCGGCGGCTGGATGATGTTGCCGATCATTCTGAGTTCCATCGCGGCACTGGGTATCGTTGCCGAACGCCTGTGGACCCTGCGGGCCAGCCGCGTGACGCCGGAGCATTTGCTCGGGCAGGTCTGGGTCTGGATCAAGGACAAGCAACTGAACAAGGACAAGCTCAAGGAGCTGCGGGCCAGTTCGCCGTTGGGCGAGATACTGGCGGCCGGCCTGGCGAACTCCAAGCATGGTCGCGAGATCATGAAAGAGTGCATCGAAGAAGCCGCGGCCCGGGTCATCCATGAGCTGGAGCGCTACATCAATGCCCTGGGTACCATCGCCGCCATGGCCCCGTTGCTGGGCCTGCTGGGCACAGTGTTGGGCATGATCGACATTTTCAGCGCATTTACCGGATCCGGCGTAAGTACCAATGCCTCGGCGTTGGCCGGTGGTATCTCCAAAGCCTTGATCACCACCGCCGCGGGCCTGATGGTCGGTATCCCGTCGGTGTTCTTCCATCGGTTCCTGCAGCGCCGCGTTGACGAGCTGGTGGTGGGCATGGAGCAGGAAGCCATCAAGCTGGTCGAGGTGGTGCAGGGCGATCGTGATGTTGACCTGGCCGGGAGCAAGAAGTGAAGTTCCGCCGCAAACCACGGGAAAACATCGAGATCAACCTCGCGTCGCTGATCGACGTGGTGTTCATCCTGCTGCTGTTTTTCGTCGTGACCACCACCTTCACCCGGGAAACCCAGCTCAAAGTCGAGTTGCCACAGGCGGTCAGCGGTTCGCCAGCCGAAGACCAGCAGTTGAAGAATCTGGAAATCACCATCAGCGCAGAAGGGTCGATTTCGGTAAACAACCAGTTGTTGCCCAAGAGCGACCTGGCGACCCTGATCGAGGTGCTGCAGAAAGAGTCCGGCGGCGACACCAACCTGCCGCTGTCCATCAGCGCTGATGGCAAGACGCCTCATCAATCGGTCATCACCGCCATGGACGCGGCCGGCAAGCTCGGCTTCAGCCACCTGCGCATGACCACGGTCGAGGCGGCACCCGCACCCTGATGGCCATGTCCGATCGATTGCTCGCCGCGTGGTATGACGGTCACCCGGCCTTGGCGCTGTTACGGCCACTGGAGTGGCTGTACCGGCGCGTGGTGGTCGGCAAGCGCGAGCGTTTCCTGGCGGGTGAGGGCGATATCTATCAGCCGCCGGTGCCGCTGGTGGTGGTGGGCAACATCACCGTGGGCGGGACCGGCAAGACGCCGATGATCCTGTGGATGATCCAGCACTGCCAGCGCTGTGGCCTGCGGGTTGGCGTGGTCAGCCGGGGGTATGGCGCCAAGCCGCCGCAATTGCCGTGGCGAGTCGAGGCCGACCAGGGCGCCGAGATCGCCGGCGACGAACCTTTGCTGATCGTCCAGCGCACCGGTGTGCCGCTGATGATCGACCCGGATCGCAGCCGCGCGGTCCAGGCGCTGCTGGCAGCGGAACCGCTGGACCTGATCCTGTCCGATGATGGCATGCAACATTACCGGCTGGCTCGCGACCTGGAGCTGGTGTTGATCGACAATGCCCGCGGCCTGGGCAACCGGCGTTGCCTGCCTGCCGGCCCGTTGCGCGAACCGGTCGAGCGCCTGCAGTCGGTGGATGCGGTGCTGTACAACGGCGCCGCTGCCGATCGTGAAGACGGCTTCGCCTTCGAGCTGCGGCCCACTGCCCTGGTGAATCTGGCCAGTGATGAACGATACCCGCTCGACCATTTTCCGTCCGGTCAGGCCGTGCACGCCGTGGCCGGTATCGGCAATCCGCAACGTTTCTTCAGAACCCTCGAAACGCTACACTGGCGGCCTATACCGCACGGGTTTGCCGACCATGCCGAATACAGCGTCGAGGCCTTGAATTTCACGCCGCCATTGCCAGTGGTCATGACGGAAAAGGACGCGGTCAAATGCCGTGCCTTCGCCGCGCCCGACTGGTGGTACCTGGCGGTGGACGCCGCGCCTTCACCGGCCTTCGAGGCCTGGTTCGATACGCAGTTGATGCGCCTGTTGCCCGATCGGCTATTACCTTAAGAACCTTATCCAGGGGAAAATCCATGGACACCAAACTGCTCGACATCCTGGCCTGCCCGGTTTGCAAAGGCCCGCTCAAGCTCAGCGCCGACAAGACCGAGCTGATCAGCAAGGGCGCCGGCCTGGCGTACCCGATTCGTGACGGCATCCCGGTGATGCTCGAAAGCGAAGCCCGGACCCTGACCACCGATGAGCGCCTGGATAAATGAGCATCGTCTTCACCGTTGTAATCCCGTCGCGCTTCGCTTCGACGCGCTTGCCCGGCAAACCGTTGTTGTCGATCGCCGGCAAGCCGATGATCCAGCACGTGTGGGAACAGGCCTGCAAGAGCAGCGCCCAGCGCGTGGTGGTGGCGACGGACGACCTGCGCATCGTCGAAGCCTGCGAGGGCTTTGGTGCCGAGGTGGTCATGACTCGCGAAGATCACAATTCCGGCACTGATCGCCTGGCGGAAGTCGCTGCGAAACTGGGCCTGGAGCCTGACGCCATCGTGGTCAACGTGCAGGGCGACGAACCGCTGATCCCACCCAGCGTGATCGATCAGGTCGCGGCCAACCTGGCGGCTCATCCCGAAGCGCGTATGGCCACGCTGGCCGAGCCGATCAAGGACGTACAGACCTTGTTCAACCCGAACGTGGTCAAGGTGATCAGTGATCTGAACGGCCTGGCGCTGACCTTCAGTCGCGCTACGTTGCCCTGGGCCCGGGATGCATTCGCTCAAACCCGTGACGTCATGCCTGAAGGCGTGCCGTACCGTCGCCACATCGGCATCTATGCCTATCGTGCCGGTTTTCTCCAGGACTTCGTGGCCTGGGGCCCATGCTGGCTGGAAAACACCGAAGCCCTGGAGCAACTGCGCGCGCTCTGGCACGGTGTGCGGATCCATGTTGCCGATGCGCTGATCGCCCCGCCAACCGGCGTCGACACGGTCGAAGACCTTGAGCGCGTCCGTCGCCTGCTGGAGGCCTGATGCGGGTTCTGTTCGTCTGCCTCGGCAACATCTGCCGCTCGCCCACCGCCGAAGGCATCCTGCGACATAAGCTGCGCGAGGCCGGGCTGACCGGGCAGGTGGAGGTCGCTTCCGCCGGTACCGGTGACTGGCACGTGGGCAAGCCGCCGGACAAGCGCAGCCAGGCCGCGGCCCTGCGGCGCGGTTATGATTTGTCGGCCCAGCGTGCCCGGCAAGTCAGCCGCGCCGATTTCGCCGCCTACGACCTGATCCTGGCGATGGACAGCAACAACCTGCGCAATCTCAAGGCCCTGCAGCCGGCCAACGGCCGGGCGGAACTGGATCTGTTCCTGCGGCGCTACGAGGCCGGCGTCGATGACGTACCGGACCCGTACTATGACGGCGAGCAGGGTTTCGAGCAGGTCCTGGACCTGATCGAATGCGCCACGGATCGCCTGGTGATCGAATTGAAGGGGCGGCTATGAGCTTGCAGGTACAGGCCGGCGTCAGCCTCAAGCCTTTCAACAGTTTTGGAGTGGACGTCAAGGCCCGGCTGTTCGCCGAGGCCCACGGCGATGCGCAGGTGCGCGAGGCGCTGGCCTATGCCGCCGGGCATGAGGTACCGCTGCTGGTGATCGGTGGTGGCAGCAACTTGCTACTGACCGGCGACATCGATGCGCTGGTGCTGCGTATGGCCAGCCGCGGCATCCGCCTGCTGAGCGATGAGGGGGAGCGGGTGGTGATCGAGGCCGAGGCCGGAGAACCCTGGCATCCTTTCGTCCAGCACACGTTGGCGCAAGGCTGGGCGGGGCTGGAGAACCTCAGCCTGATCCCTGGTACGGTGGGTGCCGCGCCGATGCAGAATATCGGCGCCTATGGCGTGGAGATAAAGGACGTCTTTGCCGGGCTCACCGCCCTGGATCGCCACACCGGCGAGTTGCGGGATTTCACCCTCGAAGAATGCTGTTTTGCCTACCGCGACAGCCTGTTCAAGCAACAACCGGGTCGTTGGTTGATTCTGCGGGTGCGCTTCACCCTCAGTCGTGCCGCCCATCTGCACCTGGAATATGGCCCGGTTCGTCAACGGTTGAGCGAACAAGGCATCGACCAGGCGACGCCTCTTGATGTCAGCCGGGCCATTTGCAGCATACGCAGCGAAAAACTGCCGGACCCGGCCGTGCTGGGCAATGCCGGCAGTTTCTTCAAGAATCCGCTGGTGCCGGCCGCGCACGTTACGCACCTCAAGCTGCAGTACCCCGACTTGGTGGCTTATCCACAGCCCGAGGGCCAGATGAAAATCGCCGCGGGTTGGCTGATCGAGCGTGCCGGCTGGAAGGGGTTCCGTGAGGGCGACGCCGGGGTGCATAAGTTGCAGGCGCTGGTGCTGGTCAACTATGGCGCGGCCACTGGCCTCCAACTGCTGGACCTGGCCCAGCGCATCCAAAAAGATGTTGCCGAACGTTTCCAGGTTGACCTGGAAATGGAGCCCAACCGCTACTGAGTCAAGGTTCGTCATGAACCATGGACGCCCTGCACAACCTCGCACAAGCATCATTTGTGCAGGATTGTGCAGGGCGTTTTGCTTGAACCTGGGTTAATTTAATCCGCTGACAATGTGACCCTAGAGGCCCGGTGCAGACCCTTGCGTGTCTGTATAAGAGAGCCCGATTAGCCTGAGCCAGTCTGCGACACCAAACCGTCACCCAAGCGGCAGATTGCTCGACCCCATAACTCGATAACTATGCGGGCGTGCCCATGATTACCCTGAAACTCAATGGACAAGACCATCAACTGGATGTGACCGAGGACATGCCGCTGCTGTGGGCTATCCGGGATGTCGCCGGGTACAACGGCACCAAATTCGGCTGCGGCATGGGCCTGTGTGGCGCGTGCACCATCCACATCGACGGCGCTCCGGCGCGCAGTTGCATCACGCCAATCGGCTCGGTGCAGGGGCAGAACGTCAGTACCATCGACGCGCTGCATGCCGACCCGGTTGGTCAGGTCGTGCAAAAGGCCTGGCTCGATACCGCCGTGGCTCAGTGCGGTTACTGCCAGGGCGGGCAGATCATGTCCGCCACCGCCTTGCTCAAGAGCAATCCCAACCCGAGCGACGAGCAGATCGAGGAAGCCATGGTCGGCAATATCTGCCGCTGTGGCACGTATAACCGGATCAAGACCGCGATTCGCCAGGCGTCCACTCACCTGAAGGAGGCCAAGGCATGAGCCGTCTGCCCAATGATTTCGTGCTGAGCAATCTCAGCCGGCGCGGCTTCCTCAAGGGCGCGAGCGCCACCGGTGTACTGGTGTTGGCTGCCAGTTGGGGTCTGCCGGAGGCCTTTGCCGAGGACAAGAAGTTCGGTGCCGAGGGCATGCCCCATGGTGCGGTCGACGATCCGAAGGTGTACGTGAGCATCGCCGCCGACGGTAGCGTGACGGTGATCTGCAATCGTTCGGAAATGGGCCAGGGTGTACGCACCAGCCTCAGCATGGTGGTGGCCGATGAACTGGACGCCGACTGGGCATTGGTGAAGGTGCAGCAGGCGCCGGCCGATGAGGCACGTTTCGGCAACCAGGACACCGACGGCTCACGCAGCATGCGCCACTGGTATGAGCCGATGCGCCGTTGCGGTGCCGCCGCCCGGACCATGCTGGAGCAGGCCGCCGCGGCCCAATGGAACGTTCCGGTGGGTGAATGTCGTGCCCAGTTGCACAACGTGGTGCACCAGCCTTCCGGTCGGAAACTGGGCTACGGCGCCTTGGCCACCGCCGCCAGCGCCTTGCCGGTGCCGGCCCGTGACAGCTTGCGCCTCAAGCAACCGGCCGAGTTTCGCTACATCGGCAAGGAGGCGAGCCGGGCCATCGACGGTGCCGACATCGTCAACGGTCGCGCCGTGTTCGGTGCCGATGTGCATTTCGACGGCATGCTCTACGCCGTCGTGGCGCGTCCGCCGGTCTATGGCGGCAAGGTCAGGAGCGTGGATGATAGCGCGGCGCTGAAAGTGCCGGGCGTGGTCAAGGTGGTGCAGATCGAAGGGCGTCCACTGCCTTCGGAATTCCAGCCCCTGGGTGGCGTGGCGGTGGTGGCGAAGAACACCTGGGCCGCGATCAAGGGACGCGATGCGCTGAAAATCGAGTGGGACGACGGCCCGAATGCCGGTTATGACTCGGTCGCCTATCGCAAGGAACTCGAAGCTGCGGCCCTCAAGCCCGGGAAAGTCCTGCGCAGCACCGGCGACCTCGATGAAGCGCTGGCGAAGGCCGATTCGACCCTGGAAGCCTCGTATTATCTGCCGCACCTGTCCCAGTCGCCAATGGAGCCGATGGTGGCCATTGCCCGCTTCAAGGACGGCCAGTGCGAAGCCTGGGCGCCGAGCCAGGCGCCACAGGTGACCCGCGAGCGCGTCGCTGAACGATTGGGCATTCCTTTCGACAAGGTCACGATCAATATCACGCTGCTGGGGGGCGGTTTTGGCCGCAAATCCAAACCCGACTTCGTTGTCGAGGCGGCGGTGCTGGCCAAGGAGTTCGCGGGCCAGGCGATCCGGGTGCAATGGACCCGCGAGGATGACATCCATCACTCGTATTTCCACACCGTATCGGCCGAGTACCTCAAGGCCGGCTTGAACCGGGACGGGATGCCGTCCGGCTGGCTGCATCGCACCGTGGCCCCGAGCATCACCGCGCTGTTCGCGCCGAATATGGTTCATGAAGCGCCGTTCGAAGTGGGCATGGGCGTGACCAACATGGCCTACGCCATTCCCAACCTGCGCCTGGAGAACCCCGAAGCGGTGGCCCACACGCGAGTGGGCTGGTACCGCTCGGTGTCGAACATTCCCCACGGTTTTGCTATCCAGAGTTTTATCGACGAATTGGCCCACAAGGCCGGTCAGGATCCGCTGAAGTACCACCTCAAGTTGCTTGGCCCGGATCGCAAGATCGACCCGCGTACCTTGAGTGAAGAGTGGAACTACGGCGAATCCCCCGAGCGCTATCCCATCGATACGGCGCGGATCCGCACCGTGCTGGAAACCGCCGCCAAGGCGGCCGGTTGGGGGCAGAAGCTGCCGAAGGGCCGTGGCCTAGGGCTGGCGGTGCATTACAGCTTCGTCACCTACGTGGCGGCGGCCATCGAAGTGGAGGTCAAGGAGGACGGCACGGTGATCGTGCACAAGGCGAACATTGCCGTTGACTGCGGTCCGCAGATCAACCCCGAACGTATTCGTTCCCAGTTCGAAGGCGCCTGCGTCATGGGGCTGGGCAATGCGATGGTGGGGGAGATCAGCTTCAAGGATGGCAAGGTCCAGCAGGACAACTTCCACATGTACGAAGTGGCACGCATGTCCCTGGCACCCAAGGAGGTGGCGGTGCACCTGGTCACGCCACCGGGCGAGGTGCCGTTGGGCGGTGTCGGTGAGCCGGGAGTGCCGCCGATTGCGCCGGCGCTGTGCAATGCGATTTTCGCGGCCACCGGCCAGCGCATCCGCAATCTGCCGGTACGCTATCAGTTGCAAGGCTGGCAGCAGGCCAAGGCCTGATGGACAGCGTTGACCTGAACGTCCTGCGTAGCGTGCTGCAATGGCGCCGCGCCGGGCAGCGCGTGGTGCTGTTCACAGTGGTCCAGACGTGGGGCACCGCGCCGAGGCCTCCGGGGGCGATGCTCGCCTTGCGCGAAGACGGCGTGGTGATCGGCTCGGTGTCGGGCGGTTGTGTCGAGGATGACTTGATCGCCCGGTTGCACGATGGTCGCATTCCAGCGGATGGACCGCCGGTGCAGATGATCACCTACGGCGTTACCCGCGAGGAGGCGGCGCGCTTCGGTTTGCCGTGCGGCGGTACCCTGCGCCTGACGGAAGAGCGGGTCGGTGACCCACAATGGGTGGCCGAACTGCTGGAGCGCTGCGAAGCCCATCAGATTGTCGCCCGTGAGTTGAGCATCGCCACTGGTCATGTGGCGTTGACGCCCGCCAGCAAGAGCGACGTGCTGGTGTTCGATGGGCAGACTCTGCGTGCCATCTATGGGCCGCGTTGGCGGCTGCTGCTGATCGGTGCTGGGCAATTGTCGCGCTATGTCGCGGAAATGGCCCGGCTGTTGGACTTCGAAGTGCTGATCTGCGATCCGCGCAAGGAGTTCGTCTACGGGTGGGAAGAACAACACGGTCGCTTCGTCTCGGGAATGCCTGACGAGGCGGTGTTGAACATCCAGACTGACGAGCGCACGGCGATCGTTGCCCTGACCCATGATCCGCGCCTGGACGACATGGCCTTGCTGACCGCCCTGGATTCCCCGGCTTTTTATGTGGGGGCCCTTGGGTCACGCGTCAACAGCCAGAAGCGCCGGGACAATCTGCTTCAGCTAGGCTTGTCAGCACAGGCCATCGAGCGGCTGCATGGTCCTATTGGCCTGCACATCGGCAGCCACACTCCGGCGGAAATCGCCTTGTCGCTGCTCGCCGAAATCGTGGCCATCAAGAATGGCGTCGAGCTGCGGCAGAAAAAGCCGTTGTAAGGCGTCGCTAGAGGCAAGGAGGGCGCATGAGCGGATCGATTGGCGTGATCATTGTCGCGGCCGGACTGGGCAACCGTTTTCGCCAGGTGGCCGGCCCCGACAAGGACAAGTTATTGGCTGACTGCACGGGGCGCGACGGCGCCGTCCGTTCGGTGATCGAGCAGGTGCTGGTCAATTTGCCAGCTTCCCTGGAAAAACGCGTGCTGGTGACCCGTGAGGGGCGTCCACAGGCCATTCGCATGGCCCAGGCCTATGGATGCGATGTCGTCGAACTGGGCTCCCCCGGCCTGGGCGACAGCATCGCAGCCGGCGTCCAGGCATGCCCGGACCTCGATGGTTGGTTGATAGTGCTGGCAGACATGCCATTTATCCTGCCATCCAGCATTGAGCGGGTGGCGGCTGGCATTCGCGAGGATGGCGTCTGCGTACCGGTACTCGCGGGAGAATATGGGCATCCCGTAGGGTTTGGTCGCGAGTTCGGCCCGAAATTGAT
The DNA here is from genome assembly GCF_057809755.1 of Pseudomonas sp. FG13. NCBI lineage: Bacteria > Pseudomonadati > Pseudomonadota > Gammaproteobacteria > Pseudomonadales > Pseudomonadaceae > Pseudomonas > Pseudomonas sp. FG13. Next base: position 75,675 of record NZ_JBMDKO010000022.1, on the reverse strand, counting down.
GGCGCTGACAGGCGATCACGGCGCCAAGGTACTGTTTGCCGGAGCCCAAGTGGTTGAGGTTGCTGTGGATGATCCTGGTGTGGTTTGGGATGTGGATGTGCCTGAGGCGCTGAGTTTTCAGTAACCACACTGATGTCGACTGAGCCACCGCCATCGCGAGCAGGCTCGCTCCCACAGGTTCTGTGGTGGGTTGAGAATTTGTGATTGCCGCAAATCCCTGGTGGGAGCGAGCCTGCTCGCGATGACGATCTGATAGTCGACACTAAATAAAAAGCCCCGCCTGGCATCACCAGGCGGGGCTTTTTATTGGGCGATGGAATCAGGCGTGAGGTTTGGGCTCGTGCTCTTTTTCCATTGGGGCGCGATGAGGCGTGACTTCTTCAGCTTCAGCGGAAGGCTGAGCTTCGTCGGTCACCGGCGCCGATTCAACCGGGGCTGGTTCGGCTGCGGCTTCAGTCACCGGGGCAGGGGATGCCTCGACAACTTCCACTGCTGGGGCCGGCTCAGCAGCACGGGCCTGGGCGGCAGCCTCTTCGGCTTCCTTCTGCAGACGCTCGGCTTCACGCTTGCGACGACGCACTTCACGCGGATCGTTTGGAGCGCGACCGTTCGCGGTCAAGGCGCTGGCGGGAGCAGGCTCCTCGACGGGGGCCGGTGCTTCGGCAACTACCGGGGCTTCAACCACTGGCGCCGGCTCGACCACTGCTGGCTCGGCTGCCTTGACAGGCTCTGGCATCGGCTCTGGCTCGACCGCCGGTGCCGGTGCGGCAGGTTCCGGGTTCCAGTTGAACGCGGTCTGCTCTTCACGCACAGGTGCCGCTGCTTTTTCCTCGGTGCCCGCTTCAACAGGCGTTTCAACGGCAGGTTCTGCGGCCTCTACCGGCTGTTCGACGACCGGTGCAGGCTCGACGGCGGCTTCGGCTTCAGGCTGGGCTTCACGCGCTGGCGCAACTTCCACTTCTGGCGAAGCAGTCACTTCTACCGGGGTAGTGGCTTCGACCACTGGTGTTTCAACCGGCGCATTTTCCACCGCAGCGGTAGCGCGTTCGGCCTGTTCATTGGCCTGGGCCTCGGCTGGAGCGCTGATGGTGCTGCTGGCAACTGCCGCAGTCACGGCCAGGCCGGCGGCCAGGTCTGCAGTGCTTGGCGCCTCGGTGGATTCGGACTCTTCCGAGCCTTCGATCACATTACCGTTGGCATCACGTTGACGCTCACGACGGTTGCTGCGACGACGCTGGCCACGGGAGCGGCGGCGTGGACGATCGCCTTCGGCGTTGTCCTGGCCGTCTTCCTGCAGTTGCTCTTCGGCGTTCAGCACTTCTTCTTCGCTGGCAGCGGCGGCAGCCTGCTCGGCGCGTGGTTGACGCTCTTCACGCGGAGGGCGTGGTGCGCGCTCTTCGCGAGGCTGGCGCGCTGGACGCTCTTCAGCGGTGGCGGCAGCGGCCGGGGCGGCATCCAGAGGCTCGCGCAGTTCACGTACACGCTCTTCACGCTCGCCACGAGGCTTGCGATCTTCACGCGGGGCGCGCGGTTGACGCTCTTCACGTGGTGGACGTGGTGCACGCTCTTCACGGGCTACGGTCGACACTTCCTCACGGGCTTCGCGAGGCTGGCGCTCTTCACGAGGCTCACGTGGTGCGCGCTCTTCACGAGGTGCACGTTCTTCGCGTGGCTTGCGCTCTTCGTCACGACGACCGTTACGGTTGCGGGTCTGCTGGCGACCGTTACGGCGTTCTTCGTTGCGGGCAGGACGCTCGGTGGCGGCAGGCTTGGCAACCACGGCTGGTGCGGCAGGCTCTTCCTTGGTCGCGAACAGGCTGACCAGCGACTTCACCAGGCCCTTGAACAGGCTTGGCTCAGGTGCAGCAACCGGAGCCGGTGCCGGTGCGACGACTTCGGTCGGAACCGGAGCATTGGCGCGGGCAGGGGCCGTCTTCACGGCGGCTTCCTGGCGAACCAGGGTGCGAGTGGCAGCAGCCGGCTGGACTTCTTCCACTTCGGCAGCGGCAGCGGCGATTTCGTAGCTGGACTGGTTGTTGTGGGCTTCCGGGCTGTCGTCGCGCAGGCGCTGGACTTCGAAATGCGGCGTCTCGAGGTGATCGTTCGGCAGGATCACGATGCGAGCGCGGGTGCGCAGCTCGATCTTGGTGATCGAGTTGCGTTTTTCGTTGAGCAGGAACGCCGCCACCGGGATCGGCACCTGGGCGCGGACTTCGGCGGTGCGGTCTTTCAGGGCTTCTTCTTCGATCAGGCGCAGGATCGCCAGGGACAGCGACTCGACGTCACGGATGATGCCGGTGCCGTTGCAGCGTGGGCAGACGATGCCGCTGCTTTCGCCCAGGGACGGACGCAGGCGCTGACGGGACATTTCCAGCAGGCCGAAGCGCGAAATGCGCCCGACTTGTACGCGGGCGCGGTCGGCTTCCAGGCACTCACGGACTTTTTCTTCCACGGCGCGCTGGTTCTTGGCCGGGGTCATGTCGATGAAGTCGATGACGATCAGGCCGCCGATGTCGCGCAGGCGCAACTGACGGGCGATTTCCTCGGCCGCTTCAAGGTTGGTCTGCAGAGCGGTTTCTTCGATGTCGCTGCCTTTGGTGGCGCGCGCCGAGTTGATGTCGATGGACACCAGGGCTTCGGTCGGATCGATGACGATGGAGCCGCCGGACGGCAGTTCGACGACGCGCTGGAAGGCGGTCTCGATCTGGCTTTCGATCTGGAAACGGTTGAACAGCGGAACGCTGTCTTCGTAGAGCTTGATCTTGCTGGCGTACTGCGGCATCACCTGGCGAATGAAGGTCAGGGCTTCGTCCTGGGCTTCGACGCTGTCGATCAGCACCTCACCGATGTCCTGGCGCAGGTAATCGCGGATGGCGCGGATGATGACGTTGCTTTCCTGGTAGATCAGGAACGGCGCGGAGCGATCCAGCGAAGCTTCCTTGATGGCCGTCCACAGTTGCAGCAGGTAGTCGAGGTCCCACTGCATCTCTTCGCTGCTGCGGCCAAGGCCGGCAGTGCGCACGATCAGGCCCATGTCGGCTGGGGCAACCAGGCCGTTGAGGGCTTCACGCAGTTCGTTGCGCTCTTCGCCTTCGATGCGGCGGGAGATGCCGCCGGCACGCGGGTTGTTCGGCATCAGGACCAGGTAACGGCCGGCCAGGCTGATGAAGGTGGTCAGGGCGGCGCCCTTGTTGCCACGTTCTTCTTTTTCGACCTGGACGATGACTTCCTGGCCTTCGCTCAGGACGTCCTTGATGTTGACGCGGCCTTCAGGGGCTTTCTTGAAGTATTCGCGGGAGATTTCTTTGAGGGGCAGGAAGCCGTGGCGCTCGGAGCCGAAATCGACAAAGGCAGCCTCAAGGCTTGGTTCGATGCGAGTAATCCGGCCTTTATAGATGTTGGCCTTCTTCTGCTCGCGTGCACCGGATTCGATATCCAGGTCGTAGAGGCGCTGGCCGTCTACCAGTGCAACACGCAACTCTTCGGGTTGAGTTGCGTTAATCAGCATTCTTTTCATGTAGTACCGTCGGTTTCCGGGCTGCCGGAAACGGCGTTCGGCACACACGACTTCTCACGGTCGGTGTCAGGTGCGTCATGGAAGTGGCTGACCACTCCAGTGTCCAGCGAGTTCGGCCCAATGATGGCGAAGTCGCGACGGACGCGTCCTGCTTGCTGGTACTCAAGCACTCAGTCAGGAGGAGGAATCAACCGGCGTCTGTGGACGAGATGAAGCGTCTGAAACAAGCCTAGTGCTACACAGTCCGACGGTTGTACATCTCCACCCTACACGTATCCCTGATAATTCGGGTGCTGCCGCGCGCAGAATCCGCAGCGGGTTGGCATTTACCGTGAGCTCCGGAAAGGGGAGGTCACGCATCATGGCTAATTAGGCGTTGTTTCCGCAGCTTTCGCCCGGGGTCGTTCGCAACTGACTGCACTTTGTGAACTGGCCGTGAATGTGGCGCGCAAGGCGAGTGAATACTCTGCTTTGCGGCGTATTTCAGGCCTCATGTCACCTGCGCTCGTTACACCTGCAAACTCTACCGAATCGTGGCAAAAGCCCCGTAGGACGGCCTCTCGTCCTCGTGAATTGCGTTGGTCAGGGCCGGTTTTTGACCGTTAGTCCGCTGTCCAGCCACTTTTGGCGGCGTTCGCGACTATAGCAGCAATGATTAAGTGCTTCAATTCCATAAAAAATTGTTATGATCGCCGCCATGACGACTACTGCCCCTTCGACCCCGAGCGTTCAACTGCTCGAGGTCTCGCCGGAATATGCCGGCCAACGAATCGATAACTTCCTTCTCGCCCGGCTCAAGGGCGTGCCCAAGACCTTGATTTATCGCATTTTGCGCAAGGGCGAGGTGCGGGTGAACAAAGGCCGGATCAAGCCGGAGTACAAGCTCCAGGCAGGCGATATCGTGCGCGTGCCGCCGGTTCGCGTGCCCGAGCGCGATGAGCCGGTGCCTGTTGCCCAAGGGCTGCTGCAGCGCCTGGAAGACTCGATTATCTACGAAGACAAAGCGCTGATTGTGATCAACAAGCCCGCAGGCATCGCGGTTCACGGCGGCAGCGGCCTGGATTTCGGTGTGATCGAAGCCTTTCGTCAGTTGCGTCCGGACGCCAAGGAGCTGGAGTTGGTCCACCGCCTGGACCGCGACACCTCCGGGCTGCTGATGATCGCCAAGAAGCGCAGCATGTTGCGCCATCTGCATGAACAATTGCGCGGTGACGGCATCGACAAGCGCTACATGGCGCTGGTGCGCGGTCATTGGGCGACGTCCATCAAGCAGGTCCGGGCTCCATTGCTCAAGAGCAACCTGCGTTCCGGCGAGCGCATGGTCGAGGTCAACGACGAAGGCAAGGACGCGCTCACTGTGTTCAAGGTGCTGCGGCGTTTCGGTGACTTCGCCACCATGGTGGAGGCCAAGCCGGTGACCGGTCGTACCCACCAGATTCGTGTCCACACATTGCATGCTGGCCATTGCATCGCCGGTGACCCCAAATACGGGGACGACGATTTCACCCGTGAGATCCGCGAACTCGGCGGAAAACGCCTGTTTCTGCATGCCTATATGTTGACGGTGCCGCTGCCTGATGGGGGCGAGCTGAAGTTGCAGGCACCCGTGGACGCCATGTGGGCCAAGACTGTGGAGCGATTGAGTGCATCCTGACTACAAGCTCCTGATCTTCGATTGGGACGGCACCCTGGCCAATTCCATCGGTCGGATCGTGGAGTCGATGCATGTCGCATCCGACCGTACGGGTTTTGCCAGGCGCGATGACTTTGCGGTAAAAGGCATCATCGGTCTCGGATTGCCGGAAGCCATTCGCAGCCTGTATCCGGACATCGATGATGAGGCGCTGGTGGTGTTTCGCCAGCACTACGCTGAACACTACATTGCTCTGGAAGCCGAGCCGTCGCCGTTGTTCGAGGGCGTGGCGGATACCCTTGAGGCGTTGCGGGCAGAGGGCTATCACTTGGCCGTCGCCACCGGGAAGGCTCGTCGCGGGCTGGATCGGGTGCTGAAGGCTCATGGCTGGGAGGATTATTTCGATATCACCCGTGCCGCCGATGAGACCGCCAGCAAGCCGCACCCGCTGATGCTCGAGCAGATCCTGGCGCATTGCGAGGTGCGTCCTGAGCGAGCGCTGATGATCGGGGACTCGTCGTTTGATCTGCAGATGGCGCGCAATGCCGGCATGGGCTCGGTGGCCGTCAGCTACGGCGCGCAGACGATCGAGGCGCTGCGGGCGTTCGAGCCGCGACTGGCCATTGACCGTTTTCCTGAGTTGCACGCCTGGCTGAGCCGGCACACCGATTAAATTTGTTGAAGGATGCAAGTATGACCGATGAATGGAAGGCACCGGCCAAGGCAAGCGCTGACAACGGTGACGACAAGAGCTGGAAGTTGCTGGAAAAGACCCTCCTGGCTGGGGTGGAGGAGCAGCGTCGTGCGCGCCGCTGGGGCATCTTCTTCAAGTGCCTGGTCTTTATTTATCTTTTCGTCGGGCTGGGGGTCATCATCCAGGCGATCGATATGAAGAAGAATCCCGGCAGCGGTTCGGCCTACACAGCGGTGATCGATATCGAAGGCATGATCGCGGACAAGGAGGCGGCGAGCGCGGACAACATTATCGGCAGCCTGCGGGCCGCGTTCGAGGATTCGAAAGTCAAAGGGGTGGTGCTGCGCATCAACAGTCCGGGCGGCAGCCCGGTGCAGGCGGGCTACGTCTATGACGAGATCGTTCGCCTGCGTGCGGCGCATCCGGACATCAAGGTCTATGCGGTGATTGCCGATCTCGGCGCCTCCGGAGCCTATTACATCGCCAGCGCGGCGGATCAGGTCTATGCCGACAAGGCCAGTCTGGTGGGGTCTATTGGTGTGACCGCCGCTGGTTACGGCTTCGTCGAGACCCTGGACAAGCTCGGTATCGAGCGTCGGGTCTACACCGCCGGTGAGCATAAGTCGTTCCTCGATCCTTTCCAGCCGCAGAAGCCGGAAGAAACCGCTTTCTGGCAGGGGGTGCTCGATACGACCCACAAACAGTTCATCGCCAGCGTCAAGAAAGGCCGGGGTGATCGGCTCAAGGACAAGGAGCACCCGGAACTGTTCTCCGGTCTGGTCTGGTCTGGAGAGCAGGCATTGTCCCTGGGCTTGATCGATGGGTTGGGCAGTGCCAGTTCGGTGGCGCGGGATGTGATCGGTGAGAAGGAGCTGGTGGACTTCACTGTCGAAGAGTCGCCGCTCGATCGTTTCTCGAAGAAGCTGGGGGCGAGCATTGCCGAGCGCCTGGCGATGTGGATGGGGTTCCAGGGCCCGGCATTGCGCTAATCGGCTCAGGGTATCTGCACGCCCTCTGCCAGCAACATATCCACAAGGCGGATCAGGGGCAGGCCGATCAGGCTGGTGGCGTCGGAGCCTTCGGTGCTCTGGAACAGGCTTACGCCCAAGCCCTCGGCCTTGAAGCTGCCGGCGCAATCATAAGGCTGTTCGATCCGCAGGTAGCGCTCGACCCGTTCCGGGTCGAGCGTGCGCATGTTGACGGTAAAGGGCACGCAATCGACCTGGCAGGCGCCAGTCTGGCTGTTGAGCAGTGCCAGGCCAGTGAGGAACGTGACTTGGGTCCCGCTGGCGGCCAGCAGTTGTTCGCGGGCATTGTCGAAGGTGTGGGGTTTGCCCAGGATGCGCTCGCCGAGCACGGCGACCTGGTCCGAGCCGATGATCAGGTGTGCCGGGTGGCTGTCGGCCAGGGCCAGGGCTTTTTCCCGGGCCAGGCGCTTTACCAGTTCCCGGGCGGGCTCGCCGGGGCGGTGGCTTTCGTCGATATCCGGCGAGCTGCAGACGAATGGTAGCCCCAGGCGGGCGAGCAATTCCCGGCGGTAGACCGAGCTGGAGGCAAGTAATAAAGGCAGCATGGGCATCTCCAAAAGTCAGGGGCGAATTCTAGCGTCCTGTCTCCGAAATAAGCTGTTCATTTTTGGCGGCGTCTTGGGTGCCCGGCCGGCATCGCCACTCCTCGCCATAGCCCTGCTATGACTCGTCGCGGCGCCTTGGCCGAACACCCAAGCCACTCGCCAAAAGAGAACGTATTTCCGAGACAGGACGCTAGCGAGGCGGGCAAGTGACGGACAGGGCTGAATTTCCTTTGACATGGGCGGGGGCATCCCTATAATGCTGCGCCTATGTTGAATGACCCGATTCCACCTCACGTTGACCCGCGCAAATTGGCTGATCGTGGCACCACCCTTCAAGGTGAACTGCTGCTGGCCGATTTGAAGAGACTCTGCGACCCGCTTTCCGACGATGTCGGTACGGTCCAGGCCAAATTCGTTTTTGAACGAGATGAACGTAAATCTGTGGTAATCCACAGCTTTATCGACACTGAAGTCAAAATGGTTTGCCAGCGTTGTCTTGAGCTGGTCACCCTGCCGATCCACAGCGAATGCAGTTACGCCGTGGTGAAGGAGGGTGCGAATACCCAGTCGTTGCCGAAAGGTTATGACGTGCTGGAACTGGGCGAAGATCCATTGGATCTGCAGTCACTGATCGAGGAGGAGCTTCTGCTCGCCTTGCCCATTGTGCCTGCTCATCATCCGGAAGAATGCCAGCAGCCGGCGGGAGCAGATGAACCCGAACCGAGCGAGGACGAGGTAACGCGGTCCAACCCGTTCAGTGTATTGGCGCAGTTAAAGCGTGACCCAAACGTTTAGGAGTTAATCAATTATGGCTGTTCAGCAGAACAAAAAATCCCGCTCTGCCCGTGACATGCGCCGTTCGCACGACGCTCTCGAGGCTAGCACCCTGTCCGTAGAAAAAACCACTGGTGAAGTTCACCTGCGTCACCACGTATCGCCAGAAGGCGTATACCGTGGTCGTAAAGTGATCGACAAGGGCGCTGACGAGTAATCCTTGTCCGCTCAAGTCATCGCAATTGACGCAATGGGCGGGGACTTCGGTCCCCGCAGCATTGTTCAGGCCAGCCTTGCTTGTCTGAATGCAACACCCTCGCTGCACCTGACCCTCGTTGGTCAACCCTCCCTTCTTGAAGAAATGCTCAGTGGCCAAGCGGCTGCGGATCGTGCGCGCCTGACGATTACCCCTGCGTCCGAAGTCATCACCATGGACGAAAAGCCGGCCCAGGCCTTGCGCGGCAAGCCTGACGCGTCGATGCGGGTGGCTCTTGAGCTGCTGCGCGACGACAAGGTCCAGGCCTGTGTCAGTGCCGGAAATACGGGGGCGTTGATGGCGCTGTCGCGCTATGTGCTCAAGACCCTGCCGGGCATCGACCGGCCGGCCATGGTCGCGGCGATCCCGACCCGCAGAGGCTTCTGCCAGTTACTCGACCTGGGGGCCAATGTCGATTGCAGCGCCGAGCACCTGCTGCAATTTGCAGTGATGGGTTCGGTGGCGGCCGAAACCCTAGGTATCGCGCGCCCTCGCGTGGCGCTGCTGAACATCGGAACCGAAGACATCAAGGGCAACCAGCAGGTCAAGCTGGCCGCCACGTTGTTGCAGCGCGCTCGGGGAATCAACTACATCGGTTTCGTCGAGGGCGATGGTTTGTACCGGGGCGAGGCGGACGTGGTGGTGTGTGACGGCTTCGTCGGCAACATCCTGCTCAAGTCCAGCGAGGGCCTGGCAACCATGATCGGCGAGCGGATCGAGAGCCTGTTCCGGCAGAGCCTGGCCTCGCGGGTGGTGGGAGCCCTGGCGTTGCCCTTGATGCGTCGCCTGCAGGCGGACCTGGCGCCAGCGCGGCATAACGGGGCCAGTTTTCTCGGGTTGCAGGGGATTGTGATCAAAAGTCATGGGTCGGCAGGCGTGCAGGGTTTTCAAAGCGCTATCAACCGGGCGGTGATCGAAATCCAGGAGAACCTGCCCGAGCGCCTGCATGGTCGCCTCGAAGATTTGTTAACTTAGGCGTTTTCGCTCGACAATGCTTAAATGTGACCGGTCGGTTCAACCCGCCATCCAACAGTCAGTTTCCTAGCGCCCCACGGGGCGTCAATTTTTGACGACAAGATCATTAGGGGCTTTGTTTTCATGTCTGCTTCCCTCGCATTCGTCTTTCCAGGACAGGGCTCGCAGTCCCTCGGCATGCTGGCCGAGCTGGGCGCGCAATACCCGTTGATCCTCGAAACATTCAAAGAAGCGTCCGATGCACTCGGCTATGACTTGTGGGCTTTGACCCAGCAAGGGCCCGAAGAGCAGCTCAATCAAACCGATAAAACCCAACCGGCCATCCTGACCGCCTCGGTCGCTCTGTGGCGCCTGTGGCTGGCTGAAGGTGGTGCGCGTCCGGCTTTCGTTGCCGGTCATAGCCTGGGGGAATACAGCGCCCTTGTCGCCGCTGGCAGCCTTGGCCTGGGCGACGCGGTGAAGCTGGTGGAGCGCCGTGGCCAGTTGATGCAGGAGGCCGTTCCGGCCGGGCAGGGCGGCATGGCCGCGATTCTCGGCCTGGAAGATGCCGATGTGCTGGCAGCCTGCGCCGAGGCGGCGCAGGGCGATGTGGTCAGTGCGGTGAACTTCAACTCCCCGGGCCAGGTCGTGATCGCCGGTGCCAAGGCTGCGGTCGAGCGCGCCATTGAAGGCTGCAAGGCCCGTGGTGCCAAGCGCGCCATGCCGTTGCCGGTCAGTGTGCCGTCGCACTGTGAATTGATGCGTCCTGCTGCCGAGCGCTTCGCCGAATCCATTGCCGCCATTGATTGGCAGGCACCGCAGATTCCCGTGGTGCAGAATGTCAGCGCTGATGTGGCGCCAGACCTCGAGGCCCTCAAGCGCGACCTGCTGGAACAGCTCTACAAGCCGGTTCGCTGGGTCGAATCGGTGCAGACCCTGGCGGCCAAGGGCGCGACCGAACTGGTCGAGTGCGGCCCAGGCAAGGTGCTGGCCGGTCTGAACAAACGCTGCGCCGAAGGCGTGTCGACTTCCAATCTCAACACCCCAGACGCTTTCGCTGCCGCCCGTGCAGCGCAGGCCTGAACAGGAGAAGCTTGCATGAGTCTGCAAGGTAAAGTTGCACTGGTGACCGGTGCAAGCCGCGGCATCGGCCAGGCCATTGCCCTGGAACTGGGTCGCCAAGGCGCCATCGTTGTCGGCACCGCGACTTCCGCTTCGGGCGCCGAGCGTATCGCCGCGACCCTGAAGGAAAACGGTATTCAAGGCACGGGCCTTGAGCTGAACGTTACCAGTGACGAATCCGTCACGGCGGTGCTGGCCAGCATCCAGGAACAGTTCGGTGTCCCGGCTATCCTGGTCAATAATGCCGGTATCACTCGTGATAACCTCATGATGCGCATGAAAGATGACGAATGGTTCGACGTGATCGACACCAACCTGAACAGTCTGTATCGGCTGTCCAAGGGCGTTCTGCGCGGCATGACCAAGGCCCGTTGGGGGCGGATCATCAGTATCGGTTCGGTTGTGGGTGCCATGGGCAATGCCGGCCAAGTAAACTATGCTGCGGCCAAGGCCGGTCTGGAAGGTTTCAGCCGTGCGCTGGCGCGTGAAGTGGGTTCGCGGTCGATTACGGTAAACTCGGTCGCACCGGGTTTTATCGACACCGACATGACCCGTGAACTGCCGGAAGCACAGCGTGAAGCCTTGTTGACACAAATTCCGCTGGGGCGCCTGGGGCAGGCCGAAGAGATCGCGTCCGTGGTCGCTTTTCTTGCATCCGACGCTGCGGCATACGTGACCGGGGCTACAATCCCGGTGAACGGCGGGATGTACATGAGTTAAATGTGACGGATTGCTTCAAAAAAATGTCATACGAGCTGTCTAAAATCCGTTATAAAGCTGCAACTTATTTATAGACGGCGGGCCGTCAGGGTTCGAAGGAAAAGCTTTCGGTTGAAAAATCGAAAAGCCTTTCTATACACTTACCCACCGGCCAGTTGCCTGAATTGTCCATTAGGAGTGAAAACAAGGTATGAGCACCATCGAAGAGCGCGTCAAGAAAATCGTTGCCGAGCAACTGGGCGTTAAGGAAGATGAAGTCAAGAATGAAGCATCTTTCGTTGAAGACCTGGGTGCCGACTCCCTTGACACCGTTGAGCTGGTGATGGCTCTGGAAGAGGAATTCGAGACCGAAATCCCTGACGAAGAAGCTGAAAAAATCACTACTGTACAAGCTGCTATCGACTACGTTACCGCCCATCAGGCGTAACCTTTTTAGTCGTCGCTTGCTGTCATGGAAAAACCGCACTGCCATTACGGCGTGCGGTTTTTTCTTTAGGCCTGATGAAAAGTCGTCATTAGAAAAAGGAGAGTGCTGTGTCGCGTAGACGCGTCGTAGTCACCGGTATGGGTATGTTGTCGCCACTGGGCACGGATGTGCCGAGCAGCTGGCAGGGCATTCTGGCTGGCCGTAGTGGCATTGGTCTGATCGAACACACCGACCTTTCTGCCTATTCCACCCGTTTTGGCGGCTCGGTAAAGGGCTTCAATGTCGAGGAATACCTGTCGGTCAAGGAAGCCCGCAAGCTTGATCTGTTCATCCAGTACGGCCTGGCTGCCGGTTTTCAGGCGGTGCGCAACGCCGGCCTGGAAGTCACCGATGCCAACCGTGAACGCATCGGCGTGGCCATGGGTTCGGGTATTGGCGGCTTGACCAATATCGAAGAAACCAGCCGCACGCTGCACGATTCGGGACCGCGACGGATTTCTCCGTTCTTCGTACCGGGCTCGATCATCAATATGATTTCCGGTTTCCTGTCCATCCACCTGGGTGCACAGGGACCCAACTATGCCATTGCCACGGCATGTACCACGGGCACCCACTGCATTGGCATGGCCGCGCGCAACATCATGTACGACGAAGCTGACGTGATGATCGCTGGCGGCGCCGAGATGGCGGCTTGTGGTCTCGGTATGGGCGGCTTTGGCGCCTCCCGTGCACTGTCGACCCGCAACGACGAGCCGGCCCGTGCCAGCCGACCTTGGGACAAGGGCCGCGATGGCTTCGTGCTGTCCGACGGTGCTGGTGCGCTGGTACTCGAGGAGCTGGAGCACGCCAAGGCGCGTGGCGCGACCATCTATGCCGAACTGGTTGGCTTTGGAACCAGCGGTGACGCGTATCACATGACCTCGCCGCCGGCCGATGGCGCCGGTGCTGCCCGATGCATCGCCAATGCCTTGCGTGACGCGAAGGTCAACAGCGAGCAGGTGCAATACATCAACGCCCATGGCACATCGACCCCGGCGGGCGACCTCGCCGAAGCCCAGGCGATCAAGACCGTGTTCGGTGAGCATGCCTACAAACTGGCCGTCAGCTCGACCAAGTCGATGACCGGTCACTTGCTGGGTGCCGCAGGCGCGGTAGAGGCGATCTTCAGCGTGCTGGCGATCAACAGCCAGGTGGCGCCGCCGACCATCAACCTCGACGAACCGGACGAAGGCTGCGACCTGGACTTCGTTCCGCACACCGCCCGGGGCATGGACATCGATGTGGTGCTGTCCAACTCCTTCGGCTTCGGTGGCACCAACGGCTCGCTGGTGTTCCGCCGGTTTGCCGGTTGATGGACAGCTGGGTCGACGGTCAGCCGGCTGACGTTCTGTCGCTGAAGGATCGCGGCCTGGCTTATGGCGATGGGTTGTTCGAAACCATCGCCGTGCGCAATGGCGAGCCGGTGCTGCTGGCGCGTCATCTGCGGCGGCTCGAGCTGGGCTGCCAACGGTTGGCGCTCAATCTCGACAACCGCGCATTGAGCGCGGAACTGAACGCCTACGCGCAACGCCTGGGTGAAGGTGTGCTGAAGCTGATTGTGACCCGTGGCGACAGCCTGCGCGGTTATGCCGCCGCCCCTTCGGCCCAGGTTCGGCGCATCCTGCAAGGGAATCCTCCGGCCGCTTATCCTGCTGCCCACGCCGAGCAGGGCGTTGCCCTGTTTCCTTGTGCGACTCGCCTGTCCGAGCAGCCGTTGCTGGCCGGCCTCAAACATCTCAACCGTCTTGAACAGGTCATGGCTCGCGCCGAATGGACCGATTCGGAGCACGCCGAAGGCCTGATGCTGGATATGTCCGGGCGGGTGATCGAAGGGGTCTTCAGCAACCTGTTTATCGTGCGTGACGGTGTGTTGATGACAGCTGACCTGAGCCGGTGCGGTGTGGCTGGCGTGATGCGTGCCGAATTATTGTTTCAAGCCGAGTCGCAGGGCATCGCCACGCAAGTGACCGATATCCATCTTGAGCAATTGCACCAGGCCGATGAGATCTTTGTCTGCAACAGTGTGTATGGCGTGTGGCCGGTACGCGCATGCGGTTCGACACGCTGGTCGGCCGGGCCGCTCACCCGTAAACTGCAGACCCTTGCCCGCGCGTTATTGGATGTTTGATTCGTGAGACGTAAATTCTTGCTGTTGCTGGAAACCGGTCTGGTTCTGGCAGGGCTGCTGTGGGGCGCTTCTGCCTGGAAGATTCATTCGGCGTTGCAACAGCCGCTGAACATCACCCAGGAAGAACTGCTGGAGATTCCTAACGGGACCACCCCGACCAAGACCTTCTATCGCCTCGAGGCTGAGGGCCTGATCAGGGACGCGTTCTGGCTGAGGGTGTATTGGCGCTTCAATCTCGCCGGTCAGCCCCTGCACTCCGGCGAATACCGGATGGTGCCGGGCATGACCATGGAAAACCTGATCGGCGTTTGGAAACGCGGCGAGGTGGTGCAGTACAGCGTGACGCTGGTGGAAGGCTGGAATTTCCGTCAGGTCCGTGCGGCACTGGCCAAGGATGAAAAACTCCAGCAGACCCTCACCGGCCTGAGTGACAGCGAGGTGATGGATCGGCTGGGCCACTCCGGGGTGTTCCCCGAAGGGCGGTTTTTCCCGGATACCTATCGCTTCGTGCGTGGAACGTCGGACGTTGATCTTCTGAACAAGGCCTACGACCGGCTTGAAGACGTACTGGCGAGGGAATGGGCCGAACGCGCCGCCGATGTGCCCTATACCCAGCCCTACCAGGCGCTGATCATGGCATCCCTGGTGGAAAAGGAAACCGGCGTACCCCAGGAACGCAGTCAGATTGCCGGTGTGTTCGTGCGTCGTCTGCGCATGGGCATGCTGCTGCAGACCGATCCCACGGTGATCTATGGCCTGGGCGAGCGCTACACTGGCAAACTCACCCGTGCCCATTTGAAAGAAGAGAATCCGTACAACACCTACCTGGTTCCGGGGTTGCCGCCGACGCCGATTGCCATGGTGGGACGCGAGGCGATTCATGCCGCGTTGAATCCTGCGTCGGGAGACAGCCTTTACTTTGTCGCGCGCGGGGATGGCAGCCACGTGTTTTCCGACAATCTGGATGAGCACAACAACGCGGTGCGCGAATACCAGCTCAAGCGTCGCGCCGACTATCGCTCCAGCCCGGCTCCGGCCACGCAGGGTGACTCGGCGCCGATTCCGGCGGCCTCGCCCGATACGGCTCCCGAAGCCCTGCCCCAGGTGCAACCGGAGAAGCCTGCTCCCGAACCGAATGCTGACGAGCTCCCGAGCCCGCAATGACTCTGACTAAGGACTGCCCGTGACTGGCTTGTTTATAACGCTGGAGGGCCCGGAGGGCGCCGGCAAGAGCACCAACCGCGAATTCCTGGCCGAACGCCTTCGGACTGCGGGGATCGAGGTGGTGCTGACCCGCGAGCCGGGCGGTACGCCGCTGGCGGAGCGGATCCGTGAGGTGCTGCTGGCGCCGGCCGAAGAAGTGATGAACCCCGACACCGAGCTGTTGCTGGTGTTCGCCGCCCGGGCACAACACCTGTCCGAGGTGATTCGTCCGGCCCTGGCCCGTGGCGCAGTGGTGCTCTGCGATCGCTTTACCGATTCGACCTATGCCTATCAAGGTGGTGGCCGGGGCTTGTCCCTGGAGCGCATCGCGGCACTGGAAACCTTTGTCCAGGGCGACCTGCGACCGGACCTGACGCTGGTGTTCGACCTGCCGGTGGAAATCGGCCTGGCCCGTGCCAGCGCCCGTGGTCGGCTGGATCGTTTCGAGCTTGAGGGCGAGGCATTCTTCAATGCCGTGCGCAACGCCTTCCTGAGCCGTGCCAAGGCCGATCCGGCGCGTTACCTGTTGATCGATGCCGCCCAGCCGCTGACCCAGGTCCAGCAATCGCTGGACAGCCTGTTGCCCGGTTTGCTGGAGCGTGTCCGTGGCTGAAGCCTATCCCTGGCAGGACGGTCTCTGGCAACAACTGGCCGGTCGTGCCCAGCATGCCCATGCGTACCTGCTGCATGGCCCGGTCGGGATCGGCAAGCGGGCACTGGCCGAACGCCTGATGGCCCACCTGCTGTGCCAGCGCCCGGGCGCCTCGAACGCGTGCGGCGAGTGCAAGTCCTGCCTGCTGCTCAAGGCTGGCAGCCATCCCGATAACTATGTGCTGGAGCCGGAGGAGGCGGACAAGGCGATCAAGGTCGACCAGGTCCGTGATCTGGTCAGCTTCGTGGTCCAGACCTCACAGCTGGGTGGGCGCAAAGTGGTGCTGATCGAGCCGGTCGAGTCGATGAACATCAACGCCGCCAATGCCTTGCTCAAGAGCCTCGAGGAGCCTTCTGGCGACACCGTCCTCTTGCTGGTCAGTCACCAGCCGAGTCGCTTGCTGCCGACCATCAAGAGCCGTTGTGTGCAACAGGCCTGCCCGTTGCCGAGCGAGGCGATGAGTTTGCAATGGTTGGCCCAGGCCTTGCCCGACAGCACCGATGACGAGCGTGTCGAATTGCTGACCCTCGCCGCCGGTTCGCCCCTGGCGGCCGTCAGCCTCCAGGCCCAGGGTGTGCGTGAGCAGCGGGCGTTGGTGGTGGACGGGGTGAAGAAGCTGCTCAAGCAGCAGCAATCACCGACGCAATTGGCCGAGGGGTGGAACGCCATCCCGCTGCTGTTGCTGTTCGACTGGTTCTGCGACTGGTCGAGCCTGATCTTGCGTTACCAGCTTACCGACGATGAGGCGGGCCTGGGGCTGGCGGACATGCGCAAGGTGATTCAGTACCTGGCGCAAAAAAGCAGCCAGGACAAAATCTTGAACATTCAGGACTGGTTGCTTGCCCAACGTCAGAAGGTGCTGAGCAAGGCGAACCTCAACCGGGTGCTGTTGCTCGAGGCATTGTTGGTGCAGTGGGCGAGCTTGCCGGGTCGTAACTGACAGACGTCGCCAAGGCTCCTAGACTCAGTACGAAAAGTCTTGAGACGAAGGTCAGGCAAGGCGAAAACAGCCGAGGAACGCCCGGGGTCGCGTCCGACTGTACTGGAGTACATGAGCATTCCGAGGCTGTTTTCAACGCAGCATGAACAAGTATCAAGGCTTTTCGTACTGAGGCTAGACTCAGCTCAATCGCAGCGGAGAACAGCATGAACGAACCTGTCAGTCCCGGACCGCGCAACGGCATCCTGTCCCTGGCCATCAAGGACAAGTCGGTGCTTTACGCCGCCTACATGCCTTTCATCAGGAATGGCGGCCTGTTCATTCCCACCAACAAGCATTATCGACTAGGGGATGAAGTGTTCATGCTGTTGAGCCTGATGGATGAACCGGAGAAGATCCCGGTCGCCGGCAAGGTGATCTGGATGACCCCCAAAGGTGCCCAGGGCAACCGAGCGGCCGGCGTCGGCGTGCAGTTCAATGACGGCGACAGCTCGGCCCGCAATCAGATCGAAACCCACCTGGCCGGAACCCTGAAGTCCGACCGTCCCACCCATACGATGTAGCCCGACCCTTTATGCTCGTAGATTCCCATTGTCACCTCGACCGTCTCGACCTTGCCGCCCATGGCGGTTCCCTGGATGCAGCGCTGGACGCTGCCCGTCAGCGGGGCGTCGGACACTTCCTGTGCATCGGTGTCAGCGCCGACAATGCCGCCGACGTCAAGGTCCTGGCCGACCGTTATGAAGATGTCGACTGTTCGGTCGGTGTCCATCCGCTGGATGTCCAGCCCGATGCTGCGCCGGCCCTGGACTGGCTGTTGCGTGAGCTCGACCATCCAAGGGTCGTCGCCATCGGTGAAACCGGCCTGGACTACCACTACGAGCCGGAAGCCGCCGAAGTGCAACAGGCTTCATTCCGCCTGCACCTGGACGCCGCGAAGCAGACTGGCAAGCCGGTGATCATCCACACCCGGGGCGCTCGGGCTGACACCCTGGCCTTGCTGCGCGAGGCCGCGCTGCCCCAGGCCGGCGTGCTGCACTGTTTTACCGAAGACTGGGACATGGCCAAGGCAGCGCTGGACATGGGGTATTACATTTCCCTGTCCGGGATTGTCACGTTCCGCAACGCCGATGCCTTGCGTGACGTGGCCAGCAGGGTGCCGGCCGACCGGTTGCTGGTGGAAACCGACTCGCCGTACCTGGCCCCGATCCCGTATCGCGGCAAGCCGAATCTTCCGCAATATGTGCGGGAGGTGGCGGAGTTCCTGGCAATGCTGCGTGGCGAATCCTACGAGCGGTTCGCTGAGCAGACGACGGAGAATTTCAAACGGTTGTTTCCGCTGGCTCACGTCCGGTCGGTCAAGGCTTGAATTTCGAACAAAAAAAACCCGGGTTCTGGGGGGTGAATCCGGGTTAAGACCATTAGGAGTAAAACAAAGGCACGCGGTCCTTTGGTACCTTTACCGGCGCGTCACTTGGGGGAGATGTCGCGCCGACAATTGAAGTATTGATCAGGATACCGACGCGTCCAGTTTGCCCGGGGCGGTTTTTAAACAAATTTGGAATACGCTCGCTTCGGATAAGTTCTCACTGTCGCCACCGGTTGTCGGGACGACGCGGTAGCGCAAGCGGCAGCGAGCCAATGTTGTACGATTTTGTGAGGAACTATGGCCGGGAACGGATGATCCGTGCATTTTTGCGTAAGTTAGGCATAATACCCGGCTTCGAATTTTGACCTTCAGACCTTTTTCTTATGCACAAAGAACCTCGTAAGGTCCGTGAGTTTCGCCGCCGTGAGCAGGAAATTCTCGACACCGCACTCAAGTTGTTTCTCGACCAGGGCGAAGACAGCGTCACCGTCGAGATGATTGCGGATGCTGTGGGTATCGGCAAAGGCACGATCTATAAACATTTCAAATCCAAGGCGGAAATCTACCTGCGCCTGATGCTCGATTACGAGCGCGATTTGAACGAATTGCTGCATTCGGCGGACGTGGACAAGGACAAGGAGGCGCTGTCCCGGGCCTACTTCGAATTCCGCATGCGCGATCCCCAGCGCTACCGCTTGTTCGACCGCCTGGAAGAGAAGGTGGTCAAGGGCAACCAAGTGCCGGAGATGGTCGAGGAGCTGCACAAGATCCGCGCTTCGAACTTCGAGCGCCTGACGTTGCTGATCAAGGGCCGGATCAGCGAAGGCAAGCTCGAAGATGTGCCACCTTACTTCCACTACTGCGCTGCCTGGGCGTTGGTGCATGGTGCGGTGGCGTTGTACCACTCACCGTTCTGGAGCAACGTGCTGGAGGATCAGGAAGGTTTCTTCCAGTTCCTGATGGACATCGGCGTGCGCATGGGCAACAAGCGCAAGCGCGATACCGACGTACCGAGCAGTTAAGGCATTCAGATACCTGATTGCGCCATGTCCGCTTACATGGCGCAGTGCCCCAGTAATATACTCAGGCTTGGGTCTTGCGAAAACCTGAATTCTAGGTCAAGTTTCGTAGGTCCGATTTTTCTTTCGCCGGAGTCATCCATGATCGTTGACCGTCAGGGCAGGCGTTTTCGCAATTTGCGGATCAGCCTGACTTCCGCCTGCAACTACGCCTGCACCTATTGCGTGCCCGACGGCAAGCGCCTGGTGGCGGCGCAGGACGAGTTGTCGGCCGAGGCGATGGCGCGAGGCGTGGCTTACCTGATCGAAGCTGCCGGCATCGAGCGACTGCGCATCACCGGGGGCGAGCCGTTGGTCAGTCCCAAGCTCGAACGCTTCATGACGGCGGTGGGGCAGATGGGGCTGGAGGACATCAGCCTGACCACCAACGGCCAGTTGCTGGCGAAGAAGTTGCCTTTGCTGGTGGGGGCGGGCATCCGTCGCATCAACGTTTCCCTCGACACCCTGGACCCTGCCGCATTTCGCAGCATCGCCCGCGGCGGCGACCTGGCGACGGTACTCGACGGCATGGACCAGGCCCATGCGGCGGGCATGAAGATCAAGGTCAATATGGTGCCGTTGCGGGGGCAGAACCTGGATCAGGTGATGCCGTTGCTCGAATACTGCCTGGCGCGTGGCTATGAGCTGCGCTTCATCGAGCTGATGCGCATGGGGCACCTGGCCAGCGATTCCAACGGGTTCTTGCAGCAGTTTGTCAGCCTGCAACAACTCTTGAGCCTGATCGGCGACCAGTATGAATACTTGCAAGCCGACGCCCCAGTGGATGCGACGGCGGTGCGCTATGAGATCCCAGGCATGGGATATTTCGGTGTGATCGCCAACGAAAGCGTGCCTTTCTGCCGTACTTGCTCGCGGTTGCGGTTGTCTTCCACAGGCTGGTTGCATGGTTGCCTGTCCTCGAGCAACCGTCATTTCGTCGGCGACCTTCTGGACAAACCCCGTCACGAGGCGCTGCCGGCCCTTCAGCGGCTGTTGGTCAAGGCCTTGGGGGACAAGCAAGAGGTAGCGTTTTCCGGCGGCGCAACCATCATGAAGATCATCGGCGGCTGATCCCACGCAATCGCGGGCAAGCCTTGCTCCCACAGGTACGGTGTTTACCCTGTGGGAGCAAGGCTTGCCCGCGATTACATTGTTCCAGTCAATCCATTTTCATTGAGCTGGCGCAAAAGCTGCATTCAACGGCCATTCGCCGGTTTTCCGACACCGGTTTCTGGAGGGTAGGATGCGTAGCCTGGTTTTGCTGCTGGCCGTTTTGGCGCTGGCTGGCTGTATGAATGTCAGCGACATGGGGGAGGGCGTTCGTTATCACATGAGCGACGCCGGTCTGCTGGATCACAGCGACAGTCGCCGTGTGAATAACCTGCGTATTCAGCCCGATTCGTTCATCTACATCGCCCAAGGCGCTTTCGCACCGCCAGGCGGTGCCTATCCGCGTCCCAATGTCGTGGCCGAAGAAGCCTTTAACGGGTTCATCGAATATTTCCCGATGGTCCGTCGCGCCCGGGTTCCCGAAGGGCTTGATCAGGCCATGGGCGAAGCCCGTGCTGCCGGTGCTCACTATTTGCTGTACACCCGGTTCGCCAAGGCCGACAACCGCATCGGCAATTCTGACGAATGGCTGGACGAAGAAGCCGTGGATCGTCTGGGAGTCGACACCAGTGTGATCCAGATCATGTTGATCGAGACCAGCACCCAGTATTTGATTGATACTGCACGTATCAAGAGTCGTGGCGGTTTACTGACGTTGCACGACAAGCAGCCACAAGACCTCATCGCCACGCCTTTGCGTGAATATGCCCGCAGCCTGCTGGGGATGAGCGACGAGTAAATACAAGGAGTCACCATGAGCGGACCGCAAAAAGCCAATGACCTGCTGGGGCAGATCCCCAAGACCAAAGGCCTGCCGCCGGTCCACTTATGGAACCCCGACTTCTGCGGCAACATCGACATGCGCATCGCACGCGATGGCACCTGGTACTACCTGGGCACGCCCATCGGCCGCAAGCCGATGGTCAAGCTGTTCTCCACCATCATCCGCCGCGACGGCGATGACTACTTCCTGATTACCCCCGTGGAAAAAGTCGGCATCCAGGTCGATGATGCGCCGTTCGTGGCCGTGACCCTGGAGGTCGAGGGCCATGGCGAAGGGCAGTTATTGCGCTTCACCACCCACGTCGATGAAACCACCGAGGCCGGCCCTGATCATCCGATGCGGGTCGTGATCGATCCGCACACCCAGGAACCGGCGCCCTACGTGCATGTGCGCAGCAACCTCGAAGCGTTGATCCACCGAAATGTGTTCTACCAGTTGGTGGAGCTGGCGGTGAGTCGTGAGATCGACGGGCAGCGCTGGTTGGGGGTGTGGAGTGGCGGGGTGTTCTTCCCCATTGGCCTGGAACCGTAACCCTGTGGGGCGAGCCTGTGGGAGCAAAGCTTGCTCGCGATAACACTGCCAGCGCGGATGTTGGCTGACACTACGCCTTCGCGAGCAAGCTTCGCTGCCACATGTGTGCCCAGAACGAATTCAATTGACAGCCAATCATATGATGATTAGCGTGAGCCACCAATAAGAGTGGCCCGCGGGGTTTTCATGTCCAGCAGTTTTCACGCATCGACCGTCGATTGGCTCGGCGGTTGGATTGCCGCCGGCCAGGTCAAGCCTGGGCAGACCATCAAGGTCGAGGCGGACCTGGGCGAGCAACTGGGGGTCAGTCGCACGGTGATTCGCGAGGCGATCAAGACCCTGGTGGCCAAAGGCATGCTCGAGGTCGGGCCAAAAGTGGGGACGCGGGTGCTGCCGGTACGGCGCTGGAACCTGTTCGATCCCCAGGTGGTCGGCTGGCTGTCACGCAGCGGTTTGCCAGAGAACTTTGTCGATGACCTGTTGGATCTGCGCCGCACCATCGAGCCAATGGCGGTGCGCTGGGCCTGCGAGCGGGCGACGGTCGAGCAGGTTCAGGCGATCCGCCTGGCCTACCATGCGCTGGAGCGGGCCGTGGACAGCGGCGTCGACTACAACCGGGCCGACCAGTTTTTCCACGAGTGCATCCTCGCCGCCAGCCACAATCAATTCATAGAACAAATGGTCCCGGCCCTGGGCGCGTTGCTGGCGGTGTCGTTCGAGGTATCGGCTGCCGATCCGGATGAACTGCGCCGCACCTTGCCCATCCACAAGGACATCGCCGAAGCTATCGCGTCCCGCGACGCGACACGGGGCGTCTGGGCCTGCATGACCCTGATCGACAACGCTGACCTGGCCATCAAGCGCTTCTACCCTCATGTGATGGCGGGTCGTACAGACATTGCCGGGCAAGCCGGAAACAGGAGGTTTCAATGATGTGGAAGGCGGTAACGGAGCACCGGGCGAAACTGGGCGAGGGGCCTTTCTGGGACGAGCCGACCCAGGCGCTGTATTGGGTCGACATCGCCGGCAAACAGGCGCTGCGGTTGATCGGTGCCAATGTACAGATCTGGCAGATGCCCGAGCATGTGTCGGCCTTCATCCCCACACAGAGTGGTGATGCGCTGGTGACATTGAGCAGCGGTGTCTACCGGTTGGATCTGGACTCGCCGGGCCTGGAGCCGCGCCTGACGCTGCTGTGCATGGCCGATCCCCAACCCGGTAACCGCGCCAACGAAGCCCGTTGCGATGCCCTGGGCCAGCTGTGGCTCGGGACCATGCAGAACAACATTGGGGAAAACGGTGAGGATCTGCCCCTGGAACACCGCTCCGGCGGCTTGTTTCGCGTGGGCGCCGATGGCCGGGTCATGCCGTTGCTGCGCGGACGGGGCATTCCCAACACGCTGTTGTGGAGCACTGATGGCACCACGGTGTATTTCGGTGAAAGCCTCGACGGCACGTTGTACCGGCATTTCATCCATCCCGATGGCAGCCTGGCGCCCGCCGAAGTCTGGTTTGGCCCTCATTCGCGCGGCGGCCCGGACGGCTCGGCGATGGATGCCCGGGGTTATGTCTGGAACGCCCGCTGGGATGGCAGCTGCCTGCTGCGAATCAACCCTGATGGACAGGTCGACCGGGTGATCGAACTGCCGGTCAGTCGTCCCACCAGCTGTGTGTTCGGGGGAGAGGATCTCAAGACTCTGTACATCACCAGCGCAGCCAGTCCGTTGGCGCATCCGCTGGACGGCGCGCTGCTGTCCATGCGGGTCGATGTGCCGGGTGTGAGCTGTACGCGGTTTGCGGGTTAAATCCCAAAATATGGGATGTAAATATATATATTGAGATTGTTTGGTGGCCGGGTTTATAGTCGGCTCCATCAGCAACATGCATTCACACTAAAAAAACAAAACAGGTGAAGCGATGCAACGATCCATCCCCGTACGCCCCGGTGGCGTACGTGACCCACTGTCCTCCCAGCGCCTTCGGCCGGTCATCCCTGGATGCCCGGTTTTTGTCGTGGCTGCGGATGCGGATAGCGGAGTCGTGAGCCATGGCTGAAGCGCTTTCCTTGCCGCCAGTGCCCGAGCCCCCCAAGGGCGAGCGGCTGAAGAACAAGGTGGTGTTGCTGACCGGTGCCGCCCAGGGTATTGGCGAGGCCATCGTCGCTGCGTTCGCTTCGCAACAGGCGCGCCTGGTGATCAGCGACATCCAGGCCGGCAAAGTCGAACAGGTTGCCGCTGATTGGCGTGAACGCGGGGCGGACGTGCAAGCGTTGCAAGCCGATGTGTCGAACCCGCAGGACCTGCAGGCCATGGCCCGCCGTGCCGTTGAACTGCACGGCCGGATCGATGTGCTGGTGAATTGCGCCGGCGTCAACGTGTTCCGCGACCCGTTGGAAATGACCGAGGAAGATTGGCGCCGCTGCTTCGCCATCGACCTGGACGGTGCCTGGTATGGCTGCAAGGCTGTGTTGCCGCAGATGATCGAGCAGGGCGTGGGCAGCATCATCAATATTGCTTCGACCCATTCGTCCCACATCATCCCCGGCTGTTTTCCTTATCCGGTGGCCAAGCATGGCTTGCTCGGCCTGACTCGCGCCCTGGGCATCGAATACGCACCCAAGGGCGTACGCGTCAACGCCATCGCACCGGGCTACATCGAAACCCAACTGAACGTCGACTACTGGAACGGTTTTGCCGATCCTCATGCCGAACGCCAGCGTGCGCTGGATCTGCACCCGCCACGCCGCATCGGGCAACCGATCGAAGTGGCAATGACGGCCGTGTTCCTGGCCAGTGATGAAGCACCTTTCATCAACGCTTCATGCATCACCATTGATGGTGGACGTTCGGTCATGTACCACGACTGAACATTCCGGATTGCAGTCTGAAACTTTGCCTGTAATCCAATCATCATACGATATGACTATTTGGATCTATGCTGTAGCAACTTGCTGTGACCGCCCAGCCTGCGCTTTGCCACCGATGGTGGAGCAGACCCTGGACGTTTGGCTTTCAATAAAAAAAACAAGGAGTCAACTATGAATCATCGTCGTGGGATCCGTTCCCTGTGCCGCGTTGCCTTGGCAGTTGCCGCGGTCGGTCTCAGCAGTACCTTGCTGGCGGCTGAAGAAGTGAAGATCGGTTTTCTGGTCAAGCAGGCCGAGGAGCCCTGGTTCCAGACCGAATGGGCGTTCGCTGAAAAAGCGGGCAAGGACAAGGGCTTCAAGGTCATCAAGATTGCCGTGCCCGATGGCGAGAAGACCCTCTCGGCCATTGACAGCCTCGCGGCCAACGGCGCCAAGGGCTTCGTGATCTGCCCGCCGGACGTGTCCCTGGGCCCGGCCATCATGGCCAAGGCCAAACTCAACGACATGAAAGTCATCGCCGTCGATGACCGTTTCGTCGATGCCAGCGGCAAGTTCATGGAAGACGTGCCGTACCTCGGCATGGCCGCGTTCGAAGTGGGCCAGAAGCAGGGTGCCGCAATGGCTACTGAAGCCAAAAAACGTGGCTGGGACTGGAAAGACACCTACGCGGTGATCAACACCTTCAACGAGTTGGACACCGGCAAGAAACGTACCGACGGTTCGATGGACGCCCTCAAGAAAGCCGGTATGCCGGACGACCACATCCTCACCACGGCGCTCAAGACCCTCGATGTACCGGGGAGCATGGACTCCACCAACTCCGCCCTGGTGAAACTGCCCAGCGGCGCGAAGAACCTGATCATCGGCGGCATGAATGACAACACCGTGCTGGGGGGCGTGCGCGCGACTGAAAGCGCCGGCTTCAAGGCAGACAACGTGGTCGGGATCGGCATCAACGGCACCGACGCCATCGGCGAGCTGAAAAAACCCCACAGCGGTTTCTTCGGTTCGATGCTGCCTAGCCCGCACATCGAAGGCTACAAGACCGCCGAGATGATGTTCGAGTGGGTCACCACCGGCAAGGAACCACCGAAGTACACCGCCATGGACGAGGTGACGCTGATCACTCGGGAGAACTTCAAGCAGGAGCTGGAAAAGATCGGCCTGTGGAATTGACGGCCGGTTGATTCAAAAGCGGCCCTGGTGTCTTGGGGCCGCTTGATCTCTGTGAGTTCGAGGTGGTTATGCAAGCGCAAACAGCGACACAGCAACACAACATCGGCGCCAGCTTGCGATTCAACGGAATCGGCAAAGCCTTTCCCGGCGTGCAGGCGTTGGCCAATATCAGTTTTGTCGCCCATCCAGGCCAGGTTCATGCCTTGATGGGGGAAAACGGCGCGGGCAAGTCCACGTTGCTGAAGATTCTGGGTGGGGCCTACATCCCGAGCAGCGGCGAGCTGCAGATCGGCGAGCAGACGATGGCCTTCAAGTGCACGGCCGACAGCATCGCCAGCGGCGTGGCGGTGATTCACCAGGAGCTGCATCTGGTGCCGGAAATGACGGTGGCCGAGAACCTGTTCCTGGGCCACCTGCCGGCCCGTTTCGGCCTGGTCAATCGTGGCGTGTTGCGCCAGCAGGCGTTGGCGCTGCTCAAGGGCCTGGCCGACGAAATCGATCCCCAGGAAAAAGTCGGTCGCCTGTCCCTCGGCCAGCGCCAACTGGTGGAAATCGCCAAGGCCTTGTCCCGGGGCGCCCATGTGATTGCCTTCGATGAACCCACCAGCAGCCTCTCTGCACGGGAAATCGACCGCTTGATGGCGATCATCGCCCGCCTGCGGGACGAGGGCAAAGTGGTGCTGTATGTGAGTCACCGCATGGAAGAGGTGTTCCGCATCTGTGACGCGGTGACGGTGTTCAAGGATGGCCGCTACGTGCGCACCTTCGACAACATGAGCGAGTTGACCCACGATCAGTTGGTCACCTGCATGGTCGGTCGCGATATCCAGGACATCTACGATTACCGTGCCCGTGAGCGCGGTGAAGTGGCGCTGCAGGTCGATCGCCTGCTCGGTCCGGGGCTGCGTGAGCCGGTGAGTTTCCAAGTGCACAAAGGTGAAATCCTCGGCTTGTTCGGGCTGGTGGGGGCCGGACGCACCGAATTGCTGCGATTGCTCAGCGGCCTGGAACGCCAGACCGAAGGGAGCCTGGTCCTGCACGGCGAAGCGTTGAAACTGCGTTCGCCCCGGGATGCCATCGCCGCTGGCGTACTGCTCTGCCCGGAAGACCGCAAGAAGGAAGGCATCATGCCCCTGGCCAGCGTCGGCGAGAACATCAACATCAGCGCCCGCAGTGCCCATTCCACCCTCGGCTGCCTGTTGCGCGGCGATTGGGAAAAGGGCAATGCCGACAAGCAGATCAAGGCGTTGAAAGTGAAGACGCCGACGGCGGGGCAGAAAATCATGTTCCTGTCCGGCGGCAACCAGCAGAAGGCGATCCTCGGTCGATGGCTGTCGATGCCGATGAAAGTCCTGTTGCTGGACGAGCCCACCCGCGGCATCGACATCGGTGCGAAGGCGGAGATCTACCAGATCATCCACAACCTGGCGGCCGAGGGCATCGCGGTGATTGTGGTCTCCAGCGACCTGATGGAAGTGATGGGCATTTCCGACCGGATCCTGGTGCTGTGCGAAGGGGCCATGCGCGGCGAGCTGCCGCGTGCCGAGGCCAACGAATCCAACCTGCTGCAACTGGCGCTGCCACGCCAACGCGTTGCCGACGCGGCGAACTGAGAGGTAAATCATGACCATTCAAAACAATGCACTGCCAACGGCACGCAAACCCCTGGACATGCGTCGGTTCCTGGACGACTGGGTCATGCTGCTGGCGGCCATCGGCATCTTCGTGCTCTGCACCCTGTTGATCGACAACTTCCTGTCGCCGCTGAACATGCGGGGCCTGGGCCTGGCAATTTCCACCACCGGCATTGCCGCCTGTACCATGCTGTATTGCCTGGCATCCGGGCACTTCGACTTGTCCGTCGGCTCGGTGATTGCCTGCGCCGGCGTGGTCGCGGCGGTGGTGATGCGCGATACCAACAGCGTGTTCCTGGGTGTCAGCGCGGCGCTGGTGATGGGGCTGATCGTTGGCCTGATCAACGGCATCGTCATTGCCAAGCTGCGGGTCAATGCCTTGATTACCACGTTGGCGACCATGCAGATCGTTCGCGGCCTGGCCTACATCTTTGCCAATGGCAAGGCAGTGGGCGTGTCCCAGGAATCGTTCTTCGTGTACGGCAACGGCCAGTTGTTCGGGGTGCCGGTGCCGATCCTGATCACCATCGTCTGCTTTCTGTTTTTCGGCTGGTTGCTGAACTACACCACGTATGGGCGCAACACCATGGCCATCGGTGGTAACCAGGAAGCCGCGTTGCTGGCGGGGGTGAACGTCGATCGCACCAAGATCATCATCTTCGCCGTGCATGGCGTGATCGGCGCGCTGGCGGGGGTGATCCTGGCCTCGCGCATGACCTCTGGCCAACCAATGATCGGCCAGGGTTTCGAACTGACGGTGATCTCGGCCTGCGTCCTGGGTGGAGTCTCGTTGAGCGGTGGGATCGGCATGATCCGTCATGTGATTGCCGGGGTGTTGATTCTGGCGATCATCGAGAACGCGATGAACCTGAAGAACATCGACACCTTCTACCAATACGTCATCCGTGGCTCGATCCTGTTGCTCGCGGTGGTCATCGACCGCATGAAACAGCGCTGAAACCTGCTTCGACCGGGCGGGCCCCATCGCGGGCAAGCCCGGCTCCCACGGGTCTTGTGTCAGCCACAAAACCAGCGCCCGCCCAGACCGCATGTGGGAGCGGGCTTGCTCGCGAAGGCGTCGGCATATTCAATATCAATGTTGGCTGATCTGGTGCTATCGCGAGCAGGCTCGCTCCCACAGGTTTTTTGTCTGTCGCGAAGCCCGCAGACGCCGCAGACCGCATGTGGGAGCGAGCCTGCTCGCGATGGCGGCCGATCAGGCCGCTTTGCGCAGCGCCTCGATCAACTCCTGCTTGCGCATCTTCGAACGCCCGGGAATGTTTTTCGCCCGGGCTTCTTTCATCAGGCTGTCGACCGTCTGGGTTTCATGGGAAGCCTTGCTGCTGCGCGGATGGCCTTCCCGGGTCTTGGCTGCACGACGAGCCGATTCCTTGCGGTCGGTTTTCTTTTCCGCGGCCGGTTTGTGCTTCCCTGAGCCGCCGGAACGTTCGCCGCCGCCGGACTGTTTGTTCACCGTCGCCCAAGCGCGTGCCTCGGCCGTGTCCTCGGACAGGCCTTTCTTCTCGTAGCTTTTTTCGATGTGCTCGGCCTTGCGCTTTTGCTCGGCGGTGTATTTGTCTTTGCTTCCACGAGGCATGGGATTCTCCTCCTCAAATGTGTGAGCAGAGGCTACTGGCTGGCGCCACCTTCGGAGCCCGAACCACCGGTGGTGGTTTTCGAGCCCACGCCGGTTCCGGCGTTATCGGGCGCTGTAGAGTCCGGTGTGTTCATGCCGCCCTGGCGGCCCATGTCATTGCCCTGCACACGCGGATCGGTACCTGTGGCGGGTGGCTGGCCATTGTTCAAGGTGCCGCCGCCGGTGCCATCGGTGTTCAACTTGGGCATGCCCTGGGTGGCCGGCGAGTTGGGTGCCTCCACCGGGTCGGTCGGTCCGGTACCGGAGGTGGTCGCCGCGAAGGCCACCGAAGACAGCAGTGCGGCAAATGTGAACGCAGTCAGCCTTGAAGTGATCATGGTGTCGCCTCCATTTTTCAGATGCTTGCCTGATCTTGGGCCGTGCGGGATCGGGGTTGGTGCCTCGGGGGCGACGAATGGCGCTTTTTGCGGAGCATAATCATTTTGGATTGGCATGTGACGAGCGCTGCGTAGCGGCTTAGTATGGCGCTTTCCATTGGCTACAAGGCCCGTTCATGTCGATCGAGATCCGTCCCGCGCAACCCAGCGATGCGCCTCAAATCCTTGCCTTCATCACCGAGCTGGCCGACTACGAAAAGGCCCGTCACGAAGTCATCGCCAGTGTGGCCGACATCGAGCGCAGCCTGTTCAGCGAAGGCGCGACGGCCCATGGCCTGATCTGCCTGCGTGATGGCGTACCGATTGGTTTTGCGGTGTTCTTTTTCAGCTACTCCACCTGGTTGGGCAGTAACTGCCTGTATCTGGAAGACCTGTACATCACCCCCGAACAGCGCGGCGGTGGGGCGGGCAAGACGTTGTTGCGTCACCTGGCCAAGGTCGCCTGCGACAACGATTGCGGTCGTTTCGAATGGAGCGTCCTGGACTGGAACACACCGGCGATCGAGTTCTACAAATCCCTCGGCGCGCAACCCCAGGAAGAATGGGTGCGCTACCGGATGGACGGCAAGGTGCTACGGGATTTCGCCCAAGGCAATTGAACGGCTCAGTTGTGGTCGGCGGACGCCCATTCGGCAAATCCGGGCCGCAGCTCCAGACGCTTGCAGTACGCCGCCACGGCCGGGTAGTCCGGCCGTTCCATGGGCGTCTGGCGCCAGCGGTGCACGGACAGGCCGATGAGCACGTCTGCCAGAGAGAAGTCCGCCCCGGCAACGTAGGCGCCGGTGTGATTCAACTGCTGCTCCAGCAACCCCATCTTCTCGTTCCAGCCTTTGATGCCGGCGGCGATGGAGTGGGGGTCCTGCATAGTCGGATTCTTGCGCACCAGCGCGTGAAACGCATAACCCCATGACGGGTTGAGTTCCGTCGCCTGCCAATCCATCCACTGCTCGATCCGGGCCCTGGCCGCCGGCTCGACCGGCAGCAGGTCGCTGGCGCCATGCTTGCCCACCAAATAACGGCAGATGGTGTTCGACTCCCAGAGCACACCGTTCTCATCGATAATCACCGGTACCTGGGCGTTTGGGTTAAGCGCCAGGAACGCAGGGTCGTGGGTTGAGTTGAAGCCAAGGCCCCAATCTTCGCGCTCGTAGGAAATGTCCAATTCCCGGCAAGTCCATAGCACTTTCCTGACATTGATCGAGGAAGTGCGGCCGAGGATTTTCAGCAGTTGTCCCATTTCGTTATCCCTGAGGGTTAAAGGCATCCGGACAGGAAACGTAGCAGGGTCGTGGGTGGATAGCGATAGGTGGAGATCTCTTCGTGGTAATCCCAATATATGGGAGTGATATTTATATATTGAGATTTTGTCGCGCTCAGGTTTATAGTCCGTGCCACTCACTGCCAAAAAACAGAACAGGTGAAGCGGATGCAGGCGCAATTGATCGCGCTCGATTGGGGGACGACCTCACTACGGGCTTACAAACTCGCCGCGGGAGGCGAGGTGCTCGAACAGCGCTCGCTGTCGTCGGGGATCATGCAGTTGCCCTCCGGGCCGCGGACCGTGGCCGGTCGGGAATGCACCGACGGTTTCGAGCTGGCGTTCGACGAGGCCTGCGGTGATTGGTTGGACGCGCAGCCGGGCCTGCCCGTCATTGCCTGCGGCATGGTCGGCAGCGCCCAGGGTTGGTGCGAAGCGCCTTACTGCGACACACCGGCTAACGTCGCCAATCTCGGACATTCCCTACAAACCGTTCGGAGCCTTCGCGGTGTCGATGTGCACATCGTGCCAGGGGTGATCCAGCGCTCGCGGTTGCCCAATGTCATGCGCGGCGAAGAAACCCAGGTACTGGGCGCCTTGCACAGCTTGCCGAACGAAGCGGTGCTGATCGGCCTGCCTGGCAGCCACTCGAAGTGGGTGGAAGTGGCCGACGGTTGCATCGTGCATTTCGACACTTTCATGACCGGTGAAATCTTCGCCGTGCTCAGCGACCACAGCATTCTCGGCCGTACCCAACAGCGCGGTGCTGCGTTCGATGGCGTGGCCTTCGATCGGGGTGTGCAGGTGGCGCTGTCGACGGACGGACAGGTCGGTCCGCTGTCCACCGTGTTCAGCGCTCGCAGCCTGGGGCTGACCGGTGAACTTGGCGCGAGCGCCCAGGCCGACTATCTCTCTGGCTTGTTGATTGGCCACGAGCTGACGGCGCTGGCCGCCGCACAGCGGCATCGGCGCAACAGCGTGCATTTGCCGACGGTGGTCTTGATCGGCAATTCCCAACTCTGCGCCCGTTATCAGCGGGCTCTCGACGCCTGCGGCTTTGCCCGGGTGACCCTAGCCGAACAGGCTACCGAACGAGGTTTGTGGCAACTGGCCGTGGCGGCCGGGCTGCTCGAATCCAGCGCATCGCGTTAAACCTGACTGGAGGTCTGACATGCTCACACAAGCACTGGCGCACAACGGGCTGATCGCGATCTTGCGCGGTCTGCGTCCCGAAGAGGCGACAGCCATCGGCGAAGTCCTGTACAGCGCCGGATTTCGCGTCATCGAAGTACCGCTCAATTCCCCCGAGCCGTACGAAAGTATCCGCATCCTGCGCAATACCTTGCCCGCCGACTGCCTGATCGGCGCTGGCACCGTGCTGACGCCGGAGCAGGTGGAGCAGGTGAAGGCTGCCGGCGGCCAGGTGATCGTCATGCCCCACAGCGATCCGAAGGTGTTGCGGGCGGCGAAAGCGGCGGGGCTCTACCTCTCGCCCGGGGTCGCCACGCCTACCGAGGCATTTGCCGCGCTGGCCGAAGGCGCCCATGTGTTGAAACTGTTTCCTGCCGAGCAAATGGGCCCTGCGGTGGTCAAGGCCTGGCTCGCGGTGTTGCCGGCCGGGACCGTGCTGGTGCCGGTGGGTGGGATCACGCCGGACAACATGGCGGTGTTCCTCGAGGCGGGCGTCAAGGGGTTCGGCCTGGGCTCCGGGTTGTTCAAGCCGGGCATGACGGCAGACGAAGTCGCGGTGCGCGCCAAGGCTTACGTGGCCGCATGGAATGCCTTGAACTGAAGACTTTTCCAGCGCTGCGTGCGCTGCATCTGACAAGAGAGGCAACAAGATGAAAATCACCAAACTGACCACCTTCATTGTTCCGCCGCGCTGGTGCTTCCTCAAGGTCGAAACCGACGAGGGTGTGACTGGCTGGGGCGAGCCGGTGGTCGAGGGCCGTGCCCATACGGTGGCGGCCGCCGTCGAGGAATTGTCCGACTACCTGATCGGCAAAGACCCGCGCAATATCGAAGACATCTGGACCGTGCTGTATCGCGGCGGCTTCTATCGCGGTGGCGCCGTGCACATGAGCGCCCTGGCCGGTATCGACCAGGCGCTGTGGGACATCAAGGGCAAGGCCCTGGGGGTGTCGGTCAGCGAACTGCTGGGCGGCCAGGTGCGCGACAAGATCCGCGTCTATTCCTGGATCGGCGGCGACCGGCCGGCGGACACCGCCCGCGCAGCGAAAGAAGCCGTGGGACGGGGCTTCACGGCGGTGAAAATGAACGGCACTGAAGAGCTGCAGTTTCTCGACACCTTCGAGAAAGTCGACCTGGCCCTCGCCAACGTGGCAGCGGTGCGGGACGCGGTAGGGCCGAACGTCGGCATCGGCGTCGACTTCCATGGCCGGGTTCACAAGCCGATGGCCAAGGTGCTGATGAAGGAACTCGACCCGTACAAGCTGATGTTCATCGAAGAGCCGGTGCTCAGCGAAAACTACGAAGCCCTCAAGGAACTGGCGCCGCTGACCAGCACGCCGATTGCCTTGGGTGAGCGCCTGTTTTCCCGCTGGGATTTCAAGCGGGTGCTCAGCGAAGGTTACGTGGACATCATCCAGCCGGATGCGTCCCACGCCGGTGGTATCACCGAAACCCGCAAGATCGCCAACATGGCCGAGGCCTACGACGTGGCGCTGGCGCTGCACTGCCCGCTGGGCCCGATCGCCCTGGCGGCGTGCCTGCAACTGGATGCGGCTTGCTACAACGCGTTCATCCAGGAGCAGAGCCTGGGCATCCACTACAACGAGAGCAACGACCTGCTGGATTACGTCAAGGATGCGCGGGTGTTCGACTACGACAAAGGCTTCGTGAAGATCCCCAACGGCCCGGGCCTGGGCATTGAGATCAACGAGGAGTACGTCATCGAACGCGCCGCCGTCGGCCACCGCTGGCGCAATCCGATCTGGCGCCATGCCGATGGCAGTTTTGCCGAGTGGTGATTGAGGCCTGATCACACTGTGCGAGCCATGGAATCTTGTGGGAGCAAGGCTTGCCCGCGATGAACGATGACGCGCTCCGACTGGAAAACGCATCGTCTGCGTCGCGGGCAAGCCTTGCTCCCACAGGGACTTCCTCCACCTTTGCCATATTCGACAAATATAAAAAGAGGCACCTCACATGCAAGCGCACACCCTGAGCGCGCAGGCGTCGTTGGTGACGCCCAGCCGCAAGCGTTTTTTCATCATGGTCCTGCTGTTCATCACCGTGGTGATCAACTACCTGGACCGCAGCAACCTGTCGATTGCCGCCCCCGCGCTGACCAGTGAACTGGGCATCGATCCGATCCATGTCGGGCTGATCTTCTCGGCGTTCGGCTGGACCTACGCCGCCATGCAGATTCCCGGCGGCTGGCTGGTGGACCGCGTGCCGCCGCGGATTCTGTACAGCGTCGCGTTGCTGTTGTGGTCGGTGGCCACGGTGATGCTCGGTTTCGCCGCCAGCTTCATCGCTTTGTTCGTGCTGCGCATGGCGGTCGGGGCCCTGGAGGCGCCGGCCTATCCGATCAACAGCCGTGTAGTGACCACCTGGTTCCCTGAGCGCGAGCGGGCCACGGCCATTGGTTTCTACACTTCCGGACAATTCGTTGGCCTGGCTTTCCTGACGCCGGTGCTGGCCTGGCTGCAGCACACGTTTGGTTGGCACATGGTCTTCGTGGTGACCGGCGCGGTCGGCATTCTCTGGGCGGTGATCTGGTACGCGGTGTATCGCGAGCCGCGGGATTTCAAGGGCGCCAACGCTGCTGAAATCGATTTGATTCGCGAGGGCGGCGGGCTGGTGGACATCCAGGCCGAGGCGGCCAAGGCCAAGGCGAAATTCAGCTGGACCGACCTGGGTGTCGTGCTGACCCGGCGCAAGCTGTGGGGCATCTATCTGGGCCAGTTCTGCCTGAACTCCACGCTGTGGTTTTTCCTGACGTGGTTCCCGACCTACCTGGTGAAATATCGTGGCATGGACTTCATCAAGTCTGGCCTGCTGGCATCGTTGCCCTTTCTCGCGGCGTTTGTCGGCGTGTTGTGCTCCGGGTTCTTTTCCGACTGGCTGATCCGGCGCGGCGCCACGGTCGGGTTCGCCCGAAAGCTGCCGATCATTGGCGGCTTGCTGATCTCGACCTCGATCATCGGTGCCAACTTCGTTGAATCGACACCGCTGGTGATCGCGTTCCTGGCGCTGGCCTTCTTCGGCAATGGCCTGGCGTCGATCACCTGGTCGCTGGTGTCGACCCTGGCGCCGGCGCGGCTGCTCGGGCTGACGGGTGGGGTGTTCAACTTCATCGGCAACCTGGCGGCCATCGCCACGCCGATTGTCATTGGTTTCCTTGCCAGCGGCGATTCGTTTGCCCCGGCCATTACCTATATCGCCGTTCTGGCGCTGGTGGGCGCGTTGTCCTACATCCTGCTGGTCGGGAAGGTCGAGCGCATCGAGTTGTAGTCCGACGGGGCGGGCGACCATAATGCCGCCCCGTTCCCCGCTCACTGTTGAAGGTCGGATATGCAGCAAGACGATCCAAAAATCACCAAGGACGCAGCGCCTACAGGCACCCAGACATTGCTGCGCGGCCTGGGTGTGGTTCAGGCGGTCGCCAGCGGTGCCCGTGACCTGAAGGAAATCGCCCGGCTGATTGGCACGACCCGCAGCACCACCCATCGCCTGGCCAGTTGCCTGGTGGACGAGCGTTACCTGCGCGTGGTGCCGCAGGTGGGGTATCTGCTGGGGCCGAAGTTGATCGAACTGGGTTTCCAGGCCCGGGAAGAGCTACCGCTGGTGAGCCTGGCAGGACCGTATCTGGACGAGTTGTCGGCATTGACCGGCGACACCGTTCACCTGGCGATTCGCGAGGGTGACGAGGTTCTGTACCTGCTGAAGAATCCGGGGCGAAACGGTCCGGAAATGCGTTCGCGGGTGGGCCATCGCATGCCGTTGGCGCGCACGGGGATTGGCAAGGCCCTGATGCTCGATGATCCCGAGGACAATTGGCGGCGGCTGTATGAAATCAGTCTTCCGGCCGCTGGGAAGAATCAGTTCTGGCCCCAGCACCAGGAGCAGTCCTGGGAACAGTTCCAGCAGCGGATGGTGGAGTATGTGGCGGGAGGCTATGCCTTCGACCTGGAGGACAATGAACCGTCGATTCGTTGCGTGGCGGCGCCGATCCGGGACGCCGGCAAGCGGATTGTCGCCGGTATCAGCATTGCCAGCACCGTGCCGTACATGCCGTTGGAAAAAATGGCCGAGCTGATTCCCCTGGTCAAAGGGGTCACAGCTCGGCTGTCGGCGGAGCTGGGTGCCAAGGTCTGATTAGTGGCCTGTGTGGCTAACTCATGCTCTCAAAACCCACTGCGTCAGGCCTTGAGCGTCGCCATG
Organism: Pseudomonas sp. FG13; assembly: GCF_057809755.1. Taxonomy (NCBI): domain Bacteria; kingdom Pseudomonadati; phylum Pseudomonadota; class Gammaproteobacteria; order Pseudomonadales; family Pseudomonadaceae; genus Pseudomonas; species Pseudomonas sp. FG13. The sequence goes on along the minus strand of NZ_JBMDKO010000022.1, from coordinate 39,814 downwards.
TCGATGACAAAGCGGTACTTGACGTCTCCGGCGATCATGCGGCTGTAGGCTTCGTTGATCTGGCGGATGTCGAGCATTTCAACGTCGCAACTGATGTTGTGCTCGGCGCAGAAATCCAGCACTTCCTGGGTTTCTGCGATGCCACCGATCAACGAACCGGCCAATACACGACGGCCCATGATCAAATTGGCGGCATGGACCGGCGGATCGATCGGCTCGACCAGGCCCACCAGAATATGTACGCCGTCGAAACGCAACGTCCCCAGGTAGGGATTGAGGTCGTGCTGTACCGGAATCGTGTCCAACAGGAAGTGGAAGCGTCCGGCGGCAGCGGCCATCTGCTTGGCGTCGGTGGACACGATCACATGGTCTGCGCCCTGGCGACGGGCTTCCTCCGCCTTGCTCGCGGAGCGGGTGAACAACGTCACTTCGGCGCCCATGGCCTTGGCGAACTTGATACCCATGTGGCCGAGGCCGCCCATGCCGAGCACGCCGACCTTGTCACCGGCCTTCACGCCATAGTGCTTGAGGGGGGAGTAGGTCGTGATGCCGGCGCAGAGAATCGGTGCGGCGCTGGCCGGGTCGAGTGCGGCGGGGATACGCAATACGAAATGTTCGTTGACCACGATGCTGTCGGAGTAGCCACCCATGGTATGGCCGCCGCTGATACGGTCCGGGCTGGCATAGGTCTGGGTCATGCCCTGGTAGCAGTATTGCTCCAGGTCAGCATGGCAGGCTTCGCACTCGCGGCAGGAATCGACCATGCAGCCAACACCCACCAAGTCGCCGATCTTATAGCGGGTGACATTTGCACCGACGGCGGTAACCTTCCCTACGATCTCGTGGCCGGGCATCAGCGGGTAGACAGCGATGCCCCATTCGTTGCGAGCCTGGTGGATATCGGAGTGGCAGACGCCACAGTAGAGAATGTCGATTGCCACGTCGTCGGCCTGCGGGCTGCGCCGCTCGAACTTCATGGGGGCGAGGGGCGCGGTGGACGATTGAGCGGCGTATCCGATGGCAGTGTACATATTGAACCTCGCTAAACAATGAACAGTCAGGCGATCTATTCTGGGAGCCATGGCGGCATCCCGCGATGGCGATTCCTACGGGTGTCATGCCTAATCCTCCGGCCTTGACCGTAGATTGATCCTATGGAGCGCCAGACCTGCGATGATGTTCCCATCCCTTTTTCCGTGAAGTTTTTCCCATGTTGCTGACCCGCTATCTCGATGCCAACGCGGCGCTGGTTTCGCTGATCGAACCTCTGGCGACCCGTGACGGCTTTATTCCTACACAGCTGCCTGGCGTGCAAGTACTGCGGTGCAGCGAAGACATCGCCCGTGGCCCGCAGCTCTACGAGCCGAGCCTGGTGATCATTGCCCAAGGCAGTAAACTGGCGTACCTGGGACCGCGCACGCTGGAGTACGGCGCCGGGCACTACCTGATCCAGGCGCTGCCGGTACCGTTCGAGTGCGAAACCTACGCCATGCCCGATGCTCCGCTGCTCGGGATTTCCGTTGCGATCGATCGGGCGCTGTTGGGCGAGTTGGTGCTGACCATGGGATTGACGCCGGGACGGAACCTGCCGCCGCAGACACCGGAATCCATGACCAGCGCCGTGCTCGATGACGCCATGCGCGGATGCGTCGAGCGTCTGTTGCAATGCTTGCACGACCCACTGGAATGCCAGGTCATGGGCCAGGCGCGGTTGCGGGAATTGCTCTTCGCGGCGTTGCGCGGGCCCCAGGCCGATGTGTTGCGGGCGTTGGTGGAGCAGCAAGGGCAGTTCGCTCGGATCGCTGCCGCATTGAGCCACTTACACGCGCACTTCACCGAGCCGCTGAACGTCGAGACCCTGGCCAACTGCGCGAACATGAGCGCCTCGACTTTCCATGAGCATTTCAAGCGCAGTACGTTGCTGTCGCCGGTGCAGTACCTCAAGCGATTGCGCTTGCTCAAGGCGCAGCGGCTGTTGCTCAGCGAGGGCATGGGCGTGGCCCAGGTCGCACATCAGGTGGGTTACCAGAGCTCGTCGCAGTTCAGCCGGGAGTACAAGCGCTACTTCGAGCGCAACCCCGGGGAAGAGCGCGCTGCCTGAACCGCTGCAGATCACCTGTGGGAGCGAGCCTGCTCGCGATAGCGGTTCACCTGTCGGCATCTTTACTGGCTGACACACTGCTATCGCGAGCAGGCTCGCTCCCACAGGGGGGGGCGACACTCCATTAATCGCAGGCAACAAAAAGGCCCCCATTGCGGGAGCCTTGATGTTCAGCGAATCGGCTTACATGTTCGGGTAAGTCGGCCCACCGGCGCCTTCCGGCGATACCCAGGTGATGTTCTGGGCTGGGTCCTTGATGTCGCAGGTCTTGCAGTGCACGCAGTTCTGGGCGTTGATCTGGAAGCGCTTCTCGCCGTCTTCCTTGGTCACCACCTCATACACACCGGCCGGGCAGTAGCGTTGGGCCGGTTCGTCGTACAGTGGCAGGTTCTTGCCGATCGGGATGCTCGGGTCGGTCAGCTTCAGGTGGCAGGGCTGCTCTTCTTCGTGGTTGGTACCGGAGATGAACACCGAGCTGAGTTTGTCGAAACTGATCTTGCCGTCCGGTTTCGGGTAGTCGATCTTCTTGCAATCGGCCGCCAGCTTCAGGCAGGCGTAGTCGGGCTTGTTGTCGTGCAGGGTGAACGGCAGCTTGCCGCCGAAGATGTTCTGGTCGAGCCAGTTGAAGCCGCCACCGACGATTGCGCCGTACTTGTGGATCGCTGCGCCGAAGTTGCGGCTGGCGAACAGCTCTTCGTACAGCCAGCTGTTCTTGAAGCTGTCAACGTAAGCGGTCAGTTCATCACCGCCTTCGGATTCGGCGAACAGGCGATCGGCCACGGCATCGGCGGCGAGCATGCCGGACTTCATGGCGGTGTGGCTGCCCTTGATCTTGGCGAAGTTCAGCGTGCCGAGGTCGCAACCGATCAGCGCGCCGCCCTTGAAGACCATTTTCGGCAGCGAGTTCAGGCCGCCCTTGCAGATGGCACGGGCGCCGTAGCTGACGCGCTTGCCGCCTTCCAGGTACTGCTCGAGCACCGGGTGATGCTTGAGGCGCTGGAATTCGTCGAACGGCGACAGGTAGGTGTTGCTGTAGGACAGGTCGACGATCAGGCCCACGACCACCTGGTTGTTTTCCAAGTGATAAAGGAAGGAGCCGCCGGTGTTCTCGGTGCCCATGATGTCCAGCGGCCAGCCGGCGGTGTGCACCACCAGGCCGGGTTGATGCTTGGCCGGGTCGATTTCCCAGATTTCCTTCAAGCCGATGCCGTAGTGCTGGGCATCGGCGTCGCTGTCCAGGTTGAAGCGCTTGATCAGTTGCTTGCCGATATGGCCACGGCAGCCTTCGGCGAACAGCGTGTACTTGCCGCGCAGTTCCATGCCAGGCGTGTAGAGACCTTCCTTCGGGTGGCCTTCACGGTCAACACCCAGATCGCCAGTGATGATCCCGCGAACCACGCCGTTTTCGTCGAACAGCGCTTCCTGGGCGGCGAAGCCCGGGTAGATTTCCACGCCGAGGTTCTCGGCCTGCTGGGCCAGCCAACGGCAAAGATTGCCGAGGGAAATAATATAGTTGCCTTCGTTGTGCATGGTCTTGGGCACGAAGAAGTCAGGGATTTTGTTCGCAGTGTCGGCGTTCCTCAGGACATAAATGTCATCGCGCTTGACTGGCGTGTTCAGCGGAGCGCCGAGTTCTTTCCAGTCCGGGAACAGTTCATTCAGGGCGCGGGGCTCGAACACCGCGCCGGAAAGGATGTGCGCACCCACTTCGGAGCCTTTTTCCACCACGCAGACGCTGATTTCCTTACCGGCTTCGGCGGCCTTCTGCTTCAGGCGGCAGGCGGCAGACAGGCCAGCGGGGCCGGCACCGACGATGACCACGTCGAATTCCATGTATTCGCGTTCCACAGGCTATCTCCTACTCTCAAGGCTCACGGTTTTTCTAATTGGAGGTTGGGCGTTGCATCCATTGTTTCCTTCGGGGAAAACGACGAAAGTGACAATGGATGACCCGCGGTTCTCTCTTGGCGGCGCATTATATCTACACCACTCTCAAGGTCCAATACAAACGTTTGTTTGAAATAGCCGCAGGCCAGATAAATCACCGACGTGCGGCTTATGACTGGCCATTTTGCCGTATTGACCGGAATAGGCGTTCCGGTCAAGATACGGGCGGTTTTGCGCTCGCCGTAGGCTGACTGTTGGTTTCAAGAGCACCTCTAAAGACAGGGCGAAGGCAGCACAAAGTGACGTATTGCGTGTTCGAACGCGCAGTTTACACGCCGCGATAATGAATGACTCATCGGTCATCACTGACGGACGGTCTTCACTCCCGTGAGCAAGGTCATGTGTGGTTCATGCCGGCGTTTTTAGAGGTGCCCTTGCGCCCATGAGCATCAACCGCCAGGTTCGCCTAGGCGACTTTCTTTTCACCGGAGAGTAACGAGGAATCCATGAAGGTTCTTGTAGCTGTCAAACGAGTGGTCGACTATAACGTCAAGGTTCGCGTCAAGGCGGACAACTCCGGCGTCGACCTCGCCAACGTCAAGATGTCGATGAACCCTTTCTGCGAAATCGCCGTGGAAGAAGCCGTACGCCTGAAAGAAAAAGGTGTGGCGACCGAGATCGTCGTCGTCTCCATCGGTCCGACCACCGCCCAGGAGCAACTGCGCACTGCGCTGGCGCTGGGTGCCGATCGCGCCATTCTCGTCGAATCCGCCGAAGAGCTGACTTCCCTGGCCGTGGCCAAGCTGCTCAAGGCCGTTGTCGACAAGGAACAGCCACAGCTGGTGATCCTCGGCAAACAAGCCATCGACAGCGATAACAACCAGACCGGCCAGATGCTCGCCGCATTGAGCGGCTACGGTCAGGGCACCTTCGCCTCCAAGGTCGAAGTGTCCGGCGACAGCGTTGCCGTGACCCGCGAAATCGACGGCGGCGCGCAGACCGTTTCCCTGAAGCTGCCGGCCATCGTCACCACCGACCTGCGTTTGAACGAGCCGCGCTACGCGTCCCTGCCAAACATCATGAAAGCCAAGAAGAAGCCGCTTGAAGTGCTGACTCCTGACGCTTTGGGCGTTTCCACCGCCTCCACCAACAAGACCCTGAAAGTCGAAGCGCCGGCTGCACGCAGCGCGGGCATCAAGGTCAAGTCGGTGGCTGAACTGGTCGAGAAACTGAAAAACGAAGCGAAGGTAATCTAACTATGACTATCTTGGTAATCGCCGAACACGACAACAAGGCGCTGGCTCCGGCCACGCTGAACACCGTTGCTGCCGCTGCCAAAATCGGTGGCGATATCCACGTTCTGGTAGCCGGTCAGGGCGCTGGCGCCGTGGCCGAAGCCGCCGCGAAAATCGCTGGTGTGGCAAAAGTGCTGTCGGCCGACAACGCCGCCTATGCGCACCAGTTGCCGGAAAACGTTGCTCCACTGGTAGCCGAGTTGGGCAAGGGCTATAGCCACATCCTGGCTGCCGCTACTTCGAACGGCAAAAACATCCTGCCGCGGGTTGCCGCTGCCCTGGACGTCGACCAGATCTCCGAGATCATCTCGGTGGAAAGCGCCGACACCTTCCAGCGTCCGATCTATGCCGGTAACGCCATTGCCACCGTGCAATCGAGCGCTTCGGTCAAGGTCATCACCGTGCGTGCCACCGGCTTCGACCCGGTTGCAGCCGAAGGTGGCTCGGCCGCCGTCGAAGCCGTAGGCGCTGCCCACGACGCCGGTATTTCCAGCTTCGTCAACGAAGAATTGGCCAAGTCCGATCGTCCTGAACTGACCGCTGCCAAGATCGTCGTTTCCGGCGGCCGCGGCATGCAGAACGGTGACAACTTCAAGCACCTGTACGCCCTGGCCGACAAGCTGGGCGCTGCCGTCGGCGCTTCCCGCGCAGCGGTCGACGCAGGTTTCGTACCCAACGACATGCAGGTCGGCCAGACCGGCAAGATCGTTGCGCCACAGCTGTACATCGCCGTCGGTATCTCCGGCGCGATCCAGCATCTGGCCGGTATGAAGGACTCCAAGGTGATCGTTGCGATCAACAAGGACGAAGAAGCACCGATCTTCCAAGTGGCCGATTACGGCCTGGTGGCGGATCTGTTCGAAGCAGTCCCTGAGTTGGAGAAGCTGGTCTAATCCGGCCTCTTCACTTATAAAGAGCCCGGCTTTGACCGTAGTGCAGCTCATTTAAGGTTCTTCTGAGTCCTTGAATGAGCGCAATACGGTCCTGGCCGGGCTTTTTATTGTCTGCATTTTCAAGGGGAGCGTAACGCCATGGATCTTCGCCGTTTGGCCGGCTGGTCGTTGCTGTGGGCGCTGGCGGGCGTGCCGGGTCTGTCTGTCGCCGCCGGCAAGTGCGAGCGGATGATCGCCACTGGCAGCCCGGATGCGCCGCCTTATCTCTGGCAAGACCCTCAGGATCCCAAGCACTTGATCGGTGCCAGTGCCGACTTGCTGACCCAGGTGGCGGGAGAATTGGGCATCAAGGTCGAATTGCTCTATGCTGGCAAGCGCGCCCAGGCACTGGACGAGGTGCGCAGCGGGCGCATGGATCTACTTGCCGACGCCCCGTTGACGCCGACCGGGCTTGATTTCCTGGACTATGTCCATCCTCCCGTGCTGGACAACGATTACCTGGTCTGGACCCGCAAGGATTCCAAGCTGGTCGTCAACGGGCCCGAGGATCTACACGGTCATCCCGGCGCCTTGTCGGAAAAGGCTCGCATGACTCAGGAATTCAGCCTCTTCGCCGAGCAGAGATTGTCCCTGGTCCGCACCTCCAACCTGACCCAGGCCTTTCAGAAATTGCTGCTGGGAGAGGTGGGATATGTCCTCGCCGGGCGCTACTCGGGCCTGGCGATGGCGCAGACACTGGGCATGGCGAACGACCTGCAAGCGGCTCCACAACCGGTGGATAAACCGGGGCTGTTCCTCGCGGTTTCCCATGACTCTGCCTGCAACGAGCCATGGTTGCGCGGACAGCTGGCGCAAAAGATGACAGAATTGGCCGCGTCCGGCCTGACGGAGGCTGTGTTGCAACGCAATCTCGAACGTTGGAACACACAGTTGCAGCCACCTGTCGGTGCCCCAAAACAGTAGGGAACATTAGTGACTATTCGACCTCTTTTCGCTGCCCTGGCCGTTCTGGCTCTGGCGGGCTGCGCAGCCGATCCGGCGCCGAATGAACAGATCCGCCTGACTGAACAGGCACTGGAGCAAGCCCGGGCGGTGGGTGCCACTGCCGATGAAGTGCCGGAACTGAAACTCGCCGAAGACAAGTTCGCCCGCGCCAAATCCAACATGGCCGACGCGTCGTACAAGAAAGCGCGCATGCGTGCCGAGCAGGCCGAGCTGGACGCACGTCTGGCCGAAGCGAAGGTGCTGACCCTCAAGAGCCAGGAGCAACTGAACGTGCTCGACACCCGCATCAAGCGCTTGCGCAAGCAACTGAGGGAGGATGCCCAATGAAGCACTCCCATGTGTTTGGCGGTTTGATCCTGGCGGGCCTGGCCAGCTTGTACGGCTGCGCGGGTCAACGCAGTGAAGTGGCACTGGAAAAAGCCAGTACCGATTTCCAGAAGGTGAAGGAAGACGCCAACGTCTTGCGCGCAGCGCCCAGGGACGTGATTCGCGCCGGTGAGTCGCTGGCTCGGGCCGATCGCCTGTCCAGTTACTGGGGCAGCGGTGAGGATGTACTGCATTACGCCTACCTCAGCCAGCGCTACAGTGAAATCGCCCGGGAACACAGTAACCAGGTGCTCAACGAAGAGCGCGCGGCAAAGCTCGAACTGGAGCGCCAGCGTCTGCAGTTGGCCTTGCGCGAATCCAAGTTGCTCAGTGTCCAGCAGCAAGGCAAATGGCTGGAAGAGCAGATCATGGAGATGACCACCACCCAGACCGATCGGGGCCTGGTGATGACCCTCGGCGATGTGTTGTTCGACACCGGCGAGGCTGAATTGAAGAACTCGGCCAACCGGGTGGTGCTCAAGATCGTGCAGTTCCTGCAGCTCAACCCCAAGCGAGTGGTGCGCATCGAAGGCTATACCGACAGCACCGGCGGCAAGCAGGAAAACCTCAAGCTGTCCCGAGACCGCGCACAGGCGGTGGCGGACGTGCTGGTAGACCTGGGGATTGATGACAAGCGCATCCAGGTCGAAGGCTACGGCGACGAGTTCCCGGTGGACGTCAACGCCACCGAGCGTGGCCGGGCGCAGAACCGTCGGGTTGAAATTGTGTTCTCCGACGAGAAGGGCCAGCTCGGCGCTGCCCGCTAAAGGGCCGCGTCACTGGAAAACCCGGCCCCCCAGGGGCGCCGGGTTTTTTTGTGCTTGTAGTTCGCACATTCGCACACAGTTGGGGCTGTCACTGCACTGTACGGTCGAGTAATCTGGCAACTGTCCCCGTACACTTCTAAACTGTTCCGGTATCGTTTCCTACAAGAACAACATGCCCGTGAAATCGAGTGCTGCGTCATGACCAACCTCCTGCTCTACCAACGTATTGCTCAGCAACTGGCCGAAGACATCCGCCGGGGTGTGTATCAGCCCGGTGAACGCGTGCCGTCGGTGCGCAAGATGAGTTCGCAGCTCAACGTCAGTCACGCGACGGTGTTGCAGGCCTATGCCAACCTTGAGGACCAGGGGCTGATTCGTGCGCGGCCGCAATCGGGTTACTACGTGCATCAGACGCCGGCGCTTACGGCGCCGACCCCGGATATCGCCCGGGTAGAGCGTCCGGGGTTGGTGACTCGCAGCAGTATCATCCAACAGGTATTGGTCGAGTCCCGTCGCGAAGGGGTATTTCCGTTGGGCGCGGCGGTGCCGAGTGTGGATTACCTGCCTGTACGGGCACTGCATCAGCAGTTGGCCAAGGTCACGCGCTTCCACAGCCCGCGGGCGTTCAGCTACATGTTCAGCCCCGGCTTCGAACCGTTGCGTCGTCAGGTGGCGATTCGCATGCGCGATGCCGGTGTCGTGGTGGACCCTTCCGAAGTGGTGATTACCCACGGTTGTGTCGATGCGCTGCAAATGTCCCTGCGAGTACTGACTCGGCCGGGGGATCTGATTGCCGCCGAATCGCCCACTTACTATGGTTTGCTGCAACTGGCGGATCTGTTGGGCCTCAAGGTCATCGAGATCCCCAGCGACCCGGTGACCGGCATGAGCCTGGAGGCCCTGCAACTGGCGGCCAACCAGTGGTCGATCAAGGCGCTGGTGCTGACCACGCGGCTGAGCAATCCCCTCGGCGGTACCATGCCTGAGGAGCGGCAGAAGCAACTGTTGCGCCTGGCTTCGGACTTCGACATTCAGGTGGTCGAGGATGACATCTACGGCGAGTTGATGTTCGAGCAGGGGCGGACCAAGGCGCTCAAGGCCTATGACCGGCTAGACCGGGTCATCTACTGTTCGAGCTTTTCCAAGACGTTGTCGCCGGGCGTACGCATCGGCTGGATGATCGCCGGTAAATTCCAGCAGGAGATCCAGCGACTGCAGACGTTCAGTACACACTCGGCGTGCAGCGTCACGCAGATGGGCATCGCGGCCTATCTGGAAAATGGCGGCTATGACCGCCATCTGCGCTATATCCGCCAGGAGTACCGCAAGAACCTCAGTGCCTTCCAGCTGGCGGTGCAACAGTACTTCCCCGAAGGCACGCAAATGAGTCGTCCCACCGGTGGCTTCATCCTGTGGGTCAGCTTGCCGGGGCGGGTCAATACCCAGGAGCTGCACGTCCGGGCGTTGCAACAGGGGATCAGTATCGCGCCGGGGTTGATCTTCAGTAACACCGAGCAGTTCAACCACTGCATTCGCCTGAACTGCGGCATACCCTGGAACCGCGAGGCGGAACGGGCGTTGATGACATTGGGGCTGTTGGCCACGCAATTGTGCCAGGAGACCGCCAGCGGTTTCCTGTAGGTATCAGCGGGCTTGTCAGCGTCGGATTATCAGGCGAGCATGTACTTCTCTGCCGTAAGTGCCGTTGTCTTTATGAAAGCCATTGCTCCTGCCTCCTGGGTTTTGATCGGCCTGCTGACTGCCTTCCATGCCGCAGGCGTCGTGGCGGCTTCGGTGCAAGAAAAACCGGTCGCCAGCGCCACCCAAAATGCGTCGAAAAAGCCACCGGCGGCGAAGAAGAAAGTCGCTAAAAAAACGGCTTCCTCGCAGAAGAAACGGGCCCCTATTGCCTCGAAGAGCAAATCCGCCCATGAGGTTGCCAAGACTCCATTACCACCGGCCAACCTGGATCTGAGCCTGCCCCATGACATGGTTCAGCAGCTGCAACCACCCGGGAAGGTGCCGCTGCCCAAGCGTGAGTCGTTGCTACCGTCGATGTTCGAGCAGAAGCCGGACCCGTTCCAGCTCAATGGCCGCCTGCTGAATAACGAAATGCAGCTGCCACTGCGTAATTCGGAGCGCCGGGAAGTGGAAGGTGCGGCCCTGGATTTCGAATTCAAGCGATAAATCTTCGGTGAATACAATTCGACGCTGACTGCCCGGTCATCTTCCGTTGGGTGAAAAAACACGCAGACGGTAATTTAAAACGAGTGTTTAAGCCGCTACTCTGTGTTCCGTTATTGGGCCATTACCCGAGAGGATGTTGTCGTCATGAAATGCCGTGAAGGCTGTGGCGCCTGTTGCATTGCCCCTTCCATCAGTTCGTCGATCCCCGGCATGCCCCATGGCAAGCCGGCGGGAGAACGTTGTGTGCAATTGTCGGTCGATAACTTGTGCCGGATCTTCGGCCAGCCGGAACGTCCGGCGGTGTGCTCGGGTTTCGCGGCCGACATTGAGGTCTGCGGCAACAGCCGTGAGGAAGCCATCCGGCTGATCGGGTGGTGGGAGCAGGCCACTGCGGTGTAATGGGTCAATGGACTGGGCTGATGGTGAAGCCCAATGACGAAACTCAACTGACCGGACTTCGACAATAAGGAAAAAAACTATGGGTTCGCTGCATCGTATGGCTGTGTTGTGTGGCTTGAGTGCATTTTTGGCAACCGCAACTGCGCAGGCGGAAGACTGGCAGGTCGTCAAGGAGCAGGACGGTATCAAGGTTTCTCTCAGTGAAGTGGCCGGCTCCAAGTACAAGGCCTACCGCGGCGTGACGGTCATGAAAACCAGCATGACGAAGTTGCGGGCCCTGCAGGAAGATGTCCCGGGTGCCTGTGCCTGGATTCATGAGTGCAAAACCCAGAAGCTGCTCAAGCACGAAGGCAACCAGAGCTGGACCTACACCCAGTTCAATACGCCATGGCCGGTCACGTCCCGGGATTCGGTGTTGCAAGTCACCACCGTCGAAGGCGCCGATGGCAGCCTGACCCGCAACCTCAAGGGTGTACCGACCTACCTGCCGGAAGAGAAGGGGTTTGTGCGAGTGGCCCAGGTCGATGGCTTCTGGAAATTCACGCCCAAGGGCGCGGACCAGATCGAGGTGACCTATCAGGTCCACACCGAACCCGGTGGTGATGTACCGTCCTGGCTGGCCAACAAATTCGTGGTGGATGCACCGTTCAACACCTTGAAGGCCTTGAGGGAACGTGCCGAGAAATAATCGTCAGGCTTGATGGATGCCCACACGGAGACCGCCTGCCAGGCGGTCTTTTCGTTTGTGCCGTCCAGGTAATCAGCGGAACGATTATTCACACCCAAAGGTCGAGATAGAGGTAAGCCCGGCCATGATTTGATCGAGGAGACACTAATGCATAAGTGGGAAATCACGTTCGTTGATGACCACGGCGAAGCGATCGCCGAGCAGTTCGACTATGACCAGGAGCCCACCATGGAGCAGGCGGCACAGTTGATTCGTGAAAGATTGCTCCCGGTGCCCGCCAAGTTGGACCTCAATGACCTGGAAGGGCGAACTGCCGAGCCAACGGTCAAGAATCTCAAATCCCAGCACAGCATCGAAATCATCAGCATTACACCGATTTCATGAAGTTCGTGGCCTGGCCCCGCTTGGCAGTGGCTATCACTTGAGGCTACTCTGCAATGGAGATCAGCGAAAGGATCGCCAAGGTCCGGTCTTGTCAGCTACATGCTTGTGTCCCGACGGTCATTTGATGCCGTATCGCTTGCAATCCACGGGTTGCCCGCGTGGGAAGACGGAAAGTCTATCCATCGATCTGAGGAGGACGTTTCATGAGCACAGCCTATCAAGAAGACATCAGCACCAGTGTGTTGCGCCGCATGAAAGAAGGCGGGTTCGATTTCTCACGATTCCATCCTATCGAGTTCTACGCCATTTTCCCGGACGAGGAGCGGGCGCGCAGGGCGGCGGGTCATTTTCGGGGTGAGTCATTGAACGCACAGATCAGCGCACGGGACGACGGTGCCTGGTCATTGGAACTGAGCCGGGTGATGTATGCCACTTACGATGACATTGGAGATTTCGAGCAAGACTTCGAAGCGGTGGTGGAGCCCTTGGGCGGCATCATCGAAGGTTGGGGGGTGAAGCAGGAGATCCGGCGTCTCCAGGCCTGATATCCGTGCCCTGCCACACCACAACGGCTGACCTTCGGGTTGGCCGTTTTCGTGTGTGCAGTCTGTAGCCGAGCGCTGACAGATGCTGCGTCACACCATCCATCGCCATGAACCTGACTGATCTATCCCGAACAGGCTTTGTACCTGGTTGTGTCGAGTAGAGGCCATGTCTGTCTTCCATGACTATGCTTGGGAGTATTACCAAAGGGACACTTGGGTGGTCGAGGGATTGAAGGACGGATGGCCATGTTGAGTCGGACCGCCTCGAACCTGTACTGGATGGCGCGTTACCTGGAGCGGGCGGAAAACCTCGCGCGGATGCTCGATGTGAGCTATTCGCTGTCATTGATGCCCCAGGATGGTCGCGGCGATGGCTTGCACGAACTGGCCATGCCTTTGATGATCACCGGCACCCTGGACGATTACCGGGAACGGCACGGCGGCCTGCACGCCGAGCGTCTGCTGAACTTCTTCGCCCTTGACGCTGCCAACCCGGCCAGCATCTACAGTTGCCTGGGCGCCGCGCGGGCCTGTGCCCATGCGGTGCGTGGGCGAATCACCGCTGACATGTGGGAAAACACCAATGCCACCTGGCTGGAGGTTCGCGACATCGCCGGGCAGGGCCTGGGGCATTACGGCCTGAGCCGCTTCTGTGAGTGGATCAAGGAACGATCCCACCTGTTTCGAGGGGCCACCTTCGGCACCATCATGCGTAACGATGCATTCAGGTTCATTCGTCTGGGAACGTTTATCGAAAGGGCCGACAACACACTACGCTTACTTGACGCCCGCTACGAAATGGCTGGCGATCAGGCTGCCACCGTCAGCGACGGCACGGCCCACGCGTATTACCAATGGAGCGCGTTGTTGCGAGCCTTGTCATCCTTCGAGGCCTATACGCAACTCTACCGTGAGGCTCCCGGGGCTCGCCCTGTGGCCGAGTTGTTGCTGTTGCGTGCCGACGTGCCGCGCTCGCTGCGGGCCTGCACCGAGGAAATCGACCAGATCCTCGCCAGCCTGTCGGGCACCAACGGACGACTGGCACAACGTCTGGCGGCGGAAATGGATGCACGCCTGCGCTACACCGGTATCAACGAAATCCTCGACGGTGGCCTGCATGCCTGGCTCACCGAATTCATCCCGCTGGTTCGGGAACTGGGCGACGCCATCCACAGTTCCTACCTGGAGATCATATGAGACTCTCGATCAGCCACGAAACGGCCTACCACTACGAGCAGCAGGTTCGCGCCAGTATCCAGTACCTGCGCCTGACGCCCCACGACACCGAACGCCAGCATGTGCTGAGCTGGCAGCTCGATTTGCCGAGGCCGGTGCACGCGCAATTGGACCCGTTCGGCAACATCCTCCACGTCCTTACCCTGGAGGAACCCCACGAAACGATCATCATCGGCGCACGGGGCCAGGTGGACATCGACCCGCTACGCGAGGCCGAACACGAGGAGCAGTCAGCCTTGCCGTTCCTGCGCTTCACCCGGCTGACCGAGGCAGACGAGGCGCTCCGCGCCTTCGCTCGGGAGCAATGCAAGCAACGTCGCGACCGCACGGCGCTGATCGACCTGATGCACGGGGTGAACCAGCACATGACCTACGCCCCCGGTTCCACTGAAGTGGAAACCAGCGCGGCCCAGGCATTCGCCGGCCGTACCGGTGTGTGCCAGGACCATGCCCACGTATTCCTGGCCTGCGCCCGCAGCCTGGGCATACCGGCACGCTATGTGTCGGGCTACGTGTACAGCGGGGACAATGAACACCTGGCCAGCCACGCCTGGGCCGAAGCCTGGCTCGAGGACGCCTGGTACAGCTTCGACGTGACCCACCAGTTGTCTCGTCCGGAACGACACCTGAAACTGGCCGTTGGCCTGGACTACCTGGATGCTTGCCCGGTACGTGGCCTGCGTCGTGGTGGCGGTGAGCAGATGCGGGCCAGGGTGGCCGCGACGCCGGCACCGGTGATCACAGTGCAGCAGCAATGACGTGGAGCGGTGGCGAGGGAGCTTGCTCCCTCGCCAAGGGAAGGTCTTATTGGCCCAACGGCTGTTTACGCCCGGCCATATGCTTCAGATACCCCACCAACAGATCCAGTTCAGGGTCTGGCAGCACGGCCGCTGAAAACGCCGGCATCTTGCCCTGGGGCCAGTGGCGCAGTCCTTGCGGATCCCGGATATAACGCTTGAGGAAGTCGCCCGAGAAATATTCCGTGGGATTGAAGGGAATGTTCAGGTCCGGGCCAAACTGTGCGTCGCCTGCGCCATTGAGCCGATGGCATGCCAGGCAATTTTTCTGGAACAGCTCGAAGCCCTTGTTGACCGGATCGTCCTTGGACAGGGTGGACGCCGGCAGCAGGGCGGGGAAGCGCTCGGCCACGGCTGACATGCGCTTGATGCTCGCCACCGCGTACGGCCACTGTTCCGGGCTGATATGGCCCGCTTGAGGATCGGTCCAGACAAGATAGAAAGGTCCGGCACTGGACTTGCCCTCTCCCAGGGAGGGCCAAGGGGCGGCCGGGTCTTCGATGGCCAGCCAGGCGCGTGCGCCGTTCTTGTTGAGTAATGGCGCGGCGGACATTTCGGCGGCGAAACCGTCCAGGGCCACGGCCTGCAGATGATCATCCGGCTGGACACCGGTCAGCAGCGACGTCAGCGGTACGGCGCGATAGCTCATCGGTTTTTTGTAGGAAACGTCGTCGGGTATCTGGATCGTTCGAGCTTCAGGATGCTTGAGCAGTTCTTCGGTTTGCCAGGTACGCGCAGTCGCACCCAACTCCAGCACCAGTTGAGCGGCATACAGGGGCGTGCTGAGCAGCAACGCCCCGAACAGGATGAGAGCTTTCAATGGATCGCCTTCCATGTCGAGAGAGTGGCGCAAGGTTGGCACAGCCAACGCCGCTCGAACAACGAACCCGTCACATTTTTTGGCGACACAATGGATGGCGATACCGCATCACTGTTGATGCAGGCGCCCGCACGCAATACTCAGCCGATCATTTTGGGAATATTCGGCAAAATCAACAGCAGCGTGGTGGCGAAGAGAATGAGTCCGGCTTGACGAACTTTCGAATGTTTGAACATGGCTGACCCGCCTTTTTTGTTATTTCCTGAGGCCAGCCTGCATAACTCCATGATGGCTGGCGTTGCACTTCCTGTCTGACAAGCGCCTCGGCAAAACCCGACGACATTCTTGTACAAGGATTACATTAGGGGCCGCAGCCGCTTTGGCTTAGATCCAATTCGTATCAGGTTCAAACGTGTTGCTATAAAAAAGGAATGAGGCCTATTGCCACCTTCTTGCGGGTCCTTTAGCTAGACAGCTTGCGTTCCTGAATCGGTTAACCCGATAGCACGCTACCGTTCGTCTGACCGTGGTCGTCAATGCGGTTGAGCACTCGGGTCATTGAATCCGGCACCGCTGGGCTTATGGTTGGAGGCATTGCGTTATCCGTCGTGGTTCGAGGATGTCATGACCCAAGCGTTGATTTTCGATGCCTTGCGCACGCCCCGTGGCAAGGGCAGGGCGGACGGCGCCTTGTACAGTATCAAGCCGGTGAATCTGGTGGGAGGGTTGCTCCAGGCCTTGCAGCAGCGCATGGACCTGGACACCCGCCAGGTCGATGACGTCGTGCTTGGTTGCGTAACGCCCGTAGGCGAACAAGGGGCCGACATTGCCAAGACCGCCGCCCTGGTGGCCGGCTGGGATGTCAGCGTTGCGGGTCTCCAGCTCAATCGGTTCTGCGCCTCGGGCCTTGAAGCGGTGAACCTGGCCGCCATGAAAGTGCGCTCGGGGTTCGAGGACCTGGTGGTGGCCGGTGGGGTCGAGTCGATGTCCCGGGTGCCAATGGGCAGCGACGGCGGCGCCTGGGCGTTGGATCCGCAATCCAACCTGCAGGGGCACTTCGTTCCTCAAGGCATTGGTGCCGACCTGATCGCCACATTGGAAGGCTTCAGCCGCGAAGACGTCGATACCTATGCGCTGCACTCCCAGAAAAAAGCCGGGCGGGCCCGGGCTGATGGTTCTTTCGAGAGGTCCCTGGTGGCGGTGCGGGATCAGAACGGCATCGTACTGCTGGACCACGACGAATTCATCCGGGTCGACTCCACCCTTGAAGGCCTGGGCAGGCTCAAGCCGAGTTTCGAAGCCATGGGCCAGATGGGCTTCGACGCCACGGCGCTGAGGGTCTACAGCCATGTCGAACGGATCGATCATGTGCACACACCCGGCAACAGCTCCGGGATTGTCGACGGTGCGGCGCTGATGCTGATCGGCTCCGAAGCCAAGGGGCGCGCCCTGGGCTTGCGGCCTCGGGCGCGGATCATCGCTACGGCCGTCACCAGCACCGATCCGACCATCATGCTCACCGGTCCGGCACCGGCCACGCGCAAAGCCTTGGCCAAGGCCGGGTTGCGGGTGGAGGACATCGACCTGTTCGAGGTCAACGAAGCCTTCGCCTCGGTGGTGCTCAAGTTCATCAAGGACATGGCCATCGACCCCGCCAGGGTCAACGTCAACGGCGGCTCCATCGCCATGGGGCACCCCTTGGGAGCAACGGGGTGCGCCATTCTCGGCACCCTGCTCGATGAGTTGGAGGTGCGTCGTCTGCGCTATGGCCTGGCGACCTTGTGTGTGGGTGGCGGAATGGGCATTGCCACTGTGATCGAACGCCTCTGAAGGACATTCTCAATGACCGCTGCCATTCGTTACGAAACCGGCCACGACCGGATCGTCGTCCTGACCATGGACCTGCCTGGCCAGAGCGCCAATACCATGAACGCGGTGTACCGTGAGGCCATGGCCGTCTGCGTTGCCCGTCTGGTTGCCGAAAGAGACTCGATCGCCGGCGTGATCATCACCTCGGCCAAGAAGACCTTTTTCGCCGGCGGCGATCTCAACGAGCTGGTTGCGGTCGGCAAGTCCGAGGCCAAGGCCTTCTACGAGATGAT
This sequence comes from Pseudomonas sp. FG13, assembly GCF_057809755.1. Classification (NCBI taxonomy): domain Bacteria; kingdom Pseudomonadati; phylum Pseudomonadota; class Gammaproteobacteria; order Pseudomonadales; family Pseudomonadaceae; genus Pseudomonas; species Pseudomonas sp. FG13. The sequence goes on along the minus strand of NZ_JBMDKO010000022.1, from coordinate 22,342 downwards.
CCTGGGGCTCAAGGCGCAGTTGCGCGCCCTTGAGACGCTGGGCAAGCCGGTGGTGGCTGCCATCAATGGCGCAGCGCTGGGCGGTGGCTGGGAGATCTGCCTGGCCTGTCATCATCGCATCGCGCTGGATCATCCGTCGGTGCAGATCGGGCTGCCGGAAGTCACCCTGGGCCTGTTGCCGGGCGGCGGTGGGTTAGTCCGGATGGTGCGCCTGCTTGGTTTGGAGAAGGCCTTGCCGTATCTGCTCGAAGGCAAGCGGGTTGACCCTCTACAAGCGATGCAGGCCGGGTTGATCGATGAGTTGGCGGTCGATCGTGAGGAACTGCTGGCCAAGGCGCGGGCCTGGATTCTCGCCAACCCGGACGCGGTGCAGCCTTGGGACGTAAAGGGCTATCGGATTCCCGGGGGGACGCCGTCCGATCCGAACGTCATGCAGACGCTGGCGATTGCCCCTTCGATTCTGCGCGCCAAGACCCAGGGTTGCTTGCCGGCACCGGAGAAAATCCTTTGTGCCGCGGTGGAAGGTGCACAGGTGGGTTTTGACGCGGCTCACCTGATCGAAACCCGCTATTTCACTGAGCTGGCCACCGGCCAGATCGCCAAGAACCTGATCGGTACCTTCTGGTTCCAGCTCAACGAGATCAAGGCCGGAGGCTCGCGCCCACAAGGGTTTGCGCCGTATCTGACCAAAAAAGTCGGTGTGCTTGGCGCTGGCATGATGGGGGCCGGCATTGCCTGCGTCAGCGCCCTGGCCGACATCGAGGTGGTCCTGAAGGATATCCACTTGGCCGCAGCTGAAAAGGGCAAGGCCCGTTTGGCCGCGCTGCTGGACAAGCAAGTCGCCCGCCAGCAGATCACCGTGCAGCAACGCGAAACCACGCTGGCGCGGGTTCATACCACCGATAACGATGCGGACCTGTCCGGTTGCGATCTGATCATCGAAGCGGTGTTCGAGGATCGTGCCCTGAAAGCCAAGGTGTCGGCGGCCGCCCAGGCGGTGGTGGGACCGGATGCGGTGATTGCCTCCAACACCTCGACGTTGCCCATCACTGGCCTGGCTGCTGCAATTACGGACCCGACGAAGTTCATCGGCCTGCATTTCTTCAGCCCAGTGGAAAAAATGCCCTTGGTGGAGATCGTCAAAGGTGCCCACACCAGCGAGGTAACCCTGGCTCGTGGTGTCGATTTCGTCCTGCAGATCAACAAGACACCGATTGTGGTCAATGACGGTCGCGGTTTCTTCACGTCGCGGGTATTCGGCGCCTTTATCCATGAGGGCATCGCCATGCTCGGTGAAGGGGTGAGTGCGCCGATGATCGAGACCGAGGCCCGCAAGGCCGGGATGCCCGTCGGGCCTCTGGCGGCGTCTGACGAAGTTTCCCTCAGCTTGATCAGCCATATCCGTGACGAAACCGCGAAGGACCTTCAAGCAGAAGGGAAAGCGCCGATTGAGCACCCGGCGTTCGCCGTGATTGACTTGTTGCTCAAGGAATACCAGCGACCGGGCAAAGCGGCCGGGGCCGGTTTCTATGAATACCCAGCCGGCGGACAAAAACATTTGTGGCCGGAGCTCAAACGTCGTTTCGAAGATGCCGACCGACAGATTCCGCCCCAGGACATCCGCGATCGCTTGCTGTTTATCCAGGCCCTGGAAACCGTGCGTTGTGTGGAGGAGGTCGTGCTCATGTCGACGGCCGATGCCAACGTTGGCTCGATCTTCGGGATCGGCTTCGCGAGCTGGACCGGCGGTGCGTTGCAGTTCATCAACCAGTATGGCCCACGGGACTTCGTCGCTCGGGCCCAGTACCTGTCCGAGCAGTATGGCGAACGTTTTTCGCCGCCGGCCCTGTTGCTGGAAAAAGCCGCCAGGCAGGCCTTGTTCTGATCGCGGGGGGCTTGCCTTGAGGGGGGTTTCAAGGCAGGCTCTGGGGTGTGCAATATTCCCATCACCGTGTCAGGTATTTTTTATGTCCCTACGCATCTGCATTCTCGAAACCGATATCCTGCGCCCGGAGCTGGTCGATCAATATCAGGGTTACGGGCAGATGTTCCAGCGTCTGTTTTCACAACAGCCGGTCGCGGCCGATTTCGTCGTGTACAACGTCATGGAGGGGCAGTACCCGAGCGATGATGAGGTGTTCGACGCTTACCTGGTGACCGGTAGCAAGGCCGATTCCTTTGGTACCGATCCCTGGATTCAAACCCTCAAGAAGTATCTGCTGGACCGTTACCAGCGTGGCGACAAACTGCTGGGCGTTTGCTTTGGCCACCAGTTGTTGGCGCTGTTACTGGGCGGCAAGACCGAACGCGCGACCCAGGGCTGGGGTGTTGGCACGCACCGCTACAAGCTCGCGGCCAAGGCCCCCTGGATGAGTCCGGTGATGGAGGAGTTGACCCTGCTGATCAGTCATCAGGACCAGGTCACTCAGTTGCCCGAAAACGCTACGGTCATCGCCTCCAGCGATTTCTGCCCGTACGCTGCCTACCACATCAATGATCAGGTGCTGTGCTTCCAGGGCCATCCCGAATTCATCCACGATTATTCCCGTGCACTGCTGGAGCTGCGCCAGCAACACCTTGGCGAGCAGGTCTACAGCCAGGGCGTGGCGAGCCTGGAACAGGAACATCACGGCACGACCGTGGCCGAGTGGATGATGCGTTTCGTCGCGCACAAACCCCAGGCAGAAACGACCCAGCGCTGAAGACTTTCATGTGGGAGCGAGCCTGCTCGCGATAGCTGTTTACCAGTCAGCGCTGTTGTTGGCTGATCCACCGCTATCGCGAGCAGGCTCGCTCCCACAGGGTTATGTGTACCTGGGGCAAATGGGGAGAAGGCCTGCCTACAACCACCCCGACCGCTTGAAGCTGGCCCATAACGCGGTGCATCCCACGGTAATCACTCCCAATACCGTGAAATAGCCGTAGTGCCAACTCAGCTCCGGCATGTCCTGGAAGTTCATCCCGTAGATCCCGGCCACCGCCGTCGGAAACGCCAGGATCGCCGCCCATGCTGCGAACTTGCGCTGCACCACGCTCTGGCGTGACGCTTCGAGCAGCACGCCGACTTCGATGGTCTGGCTGGCTATGTCCGCCAGGGTCGTCAGATCTTCCATCTGCCGCGTGACATGAATCTGCACATCGCGGAAATACGGACGCATGTTCTTGTCGATAAAAGGGAAGTTCAGCTTTTGCAGTTCCTCGCTGATTTCCACCATCGGCGCTGCGTAGCGGCGCAGGCGCAGCACGTCGCGACGCAAGCTGTGCAGGTTCTGGATGTCTCGTTCGTTCAAGGCACTGCACAGCACATGGTGCTCCAGTTCATCGATCTCGTTATGAATGGCTTCACCCATCGGCTGATAGTTTTCAATCACGAAATCGAGGATGGCATAGAGTACGAAATCTTCCCCATGCTCTAGCAGGAGTGGACGTGCCTCACAGCGTTGTCGGACATGGGCGTAGGAGGCCGAATGCCCATTACGGGCGGTGATGATGTAGCCCTTGCCGGCGAAGATATGGGTTTCGATGAACTGCAGCTTGCCGTCCTTGCGTATCGGCGAATACGTGACGATGAACAGCGCATCACCGAAAGTCTCAAGCTTGGGACGGCTGTGCTTCTCCATGGCGTCTTCAATCGCCAGTTCGTGCAGGTTGAATTGACGCTGCAGATTGGTCAGCTCCTGGACACTGGGTTCTTCGAGGCCGATCCACACAAAATGCCCTGGTTTTGCAGCCCAGGCGCTGCCTTCGTCGAGGGTGATATTGGTGACTTTCTTACCGGCGCTGTAGACCGCAGCAGCAACGACTCTACCCATGATGGTGATTCACTTCTTATTGGAAAATGGCAGTGGCAGGCACCGTGCAGCTTAGCGCGCCCTGTTGCTTGAGAGTCGGCAAAATCCGCTGAGTTCTCCAATAGAAAGACCCGTCGTGGGTATAGGCTGCGCTCAGCCGGCCTGCAATTGGCTGTCCATCGCCGCGATGCACGTCTGCATCTGTTCTCGGCACTGGGCGATGAGGCGGGGCATGTCGTCCAGGGTCAGACCTTGCGTAGGAATCGCCGGCAGTGACTGTATGAGAATGTCACCGCTGTGCCAACGGTTCAGGCGCATGTGCTTGATGTAGCGGCTGACGCACACCGGAACAATCGGCACCCCGGCGGCGATCGCCATCTGAAAGGCGCCTTTCTTGAACGGCAGCAAATCCCCGCCTAGATTGCGGGTGCCCTCCGGGAAGACCCAGATGGACGTCTGTTCATGCTGCAGCGTGTGGGTCGTGGTCTGCATGGCGCGGCGCGCCTTGATCGCGTTGCCACGGTCAATCAACACGTTTCCCGCCAGCCAAAACAACTGTCCGAACAGGGGTACCCACTTCAGGCTCTTTTTGCCGATGCACACAGTGCGGTGGGGCACCACGTTGCCGAATACGAACAAGTCATAGTTGGATTGGTGGTTGGCGATGATCACGCAACTCTGGGATTTACCTACCAACGTCTCGATATCGGCCTTGACCCGTAAACCCATAATCCACATGGCGGGCCACGCATACAACCTTGCGCATAAACGGCTGTTGTCCGGGTTGAAGGGACGGCACAGACCCAGGATCACACCCAACACACCCGCTACAAGAAAATGCAGACCCATCAGCGACATACGCAATACGAACAACATCCACAGGCCCACCGGGACAAAAAAGGTGGTTCAGTGTACGAGTGTGCACTGGTTTCGGCAATTGCCCCTAGGAGGAAGGAGACGGGCGATGTTCGAGCGCATGTGTTCAACGGAGGGAGAGCCGCAGGCTAGAGGGCCTCGGCTTTTGTGGGAGCGAGCCTGCTCGCGATGGCAAAGGTACATTCAATAGATACGTTGCTGATGTACCGCTATCGCGAGCAGGCTCGCTCCCACAAAAGTGTGTCCTGGATAAACAGGGATTAACCCTGGTATTCCTGGTCCAGCAGGATCGCAGTGTCCAGGGTTTCCAGCAGTGCCTTGCGCACTTTCAACTTGGTGTTCTTGTGCGCCTTCATGTTGATTTTCTGCAACTGACGCGCCGCTTCCAGCGCCGCATCCCGCAGTTCCTGGGCCGACACCACTTTATCGAGGAAGCCAGCGTCCACGGCGCTCTGCGGGTTGAACATCTCGCCATTGATGACCGAGCGATGAAACGCGGATTTGCGCAAGCGATCACGGGCCAGCTCGATACCGGCGTGATGCATGGTCATGCCGATCTGCACTTCGTTCAGGCCAATGCTGAACGGCCCGTCCACACCGATGCGGTAGTCTGCCGAAAGCAGCAGGAATGCACCTTTCGCCACGGCGTGGCCAGGGCAAGCGACAATGACGGGGAAGGGGTGTGACAACAGGCGACGGGCCAGGGTCGAGCCGGCGGTGACCAGGCCTACCGCTTCCTTGGGGCCGGCCGTCATCACCTTCAAATCATAACCCCCCGACAAGATCCCCGGTTGCCCGGTGATGATCACGACTGCCCGATCTTCCGTCGCCTGATCCAGTGCAGCGTTGAACGCGGCAATGACGTCCGGTGAGATGGCATTGACCTTGCCGTTGTTCAAGGTCAGGGTCGCGATACCGTCTTCGAGATGGTAGGCAATCAGGTCGCTCATGACGCATTCCTTGTAAGAGAAGTGGCTCAAACGTTACCCACCGTCGCGGATCAGGTAAAGCGTCATGACTGACTCACCGGTCAGCTCCGAGCCGTAATAACAGTCTGTCCCGCCCAGTCGGCCGTGTCTGTATCCGTGGAGCGGTGTACATGCCAACCCGGAGATTGGCCGGTTTGCCCTGTTCCGTCGCGTTTGAAATGCCGGAACACCTTAACCGCATGAAAATTCTGAAAAAAACCTTTGCCATCGGAAAGGCTTTCGACTACATTAGCGCGCCTCGACAGACTGAACAGTTTGCCGAGACACGGTGAAGTGTCCGAGTGGCTTAAGGAGCACGCCTGGAAAGTGTGTATACAGGAAACTGTATCGAGAGTTCGAATCTCTCCTTCACCGCCACATTTATACGAAAAAGCCCTGATTATTCAGGGCTTTTTCGTATCTGCGTTTCAGTAAAAAACTCCTGCCAGGCTTTGTTCCCTACCTGGAAACCAACTGGTCAAAACCCAGACTTACCAATCGATGCGCCGCCATCGACAAACAGGGTCTGCCCGGTAATAAACCCGCTGTGCTCCGACAACAGAAATGCCATGGTCGCGGCAATTTCCTGGGGCTGGCCCAAACGGCCCATGGGGATGCCGGCCAGATAGGTTGCTTCCCCGACACTCCCCGGTGGATTGTTGGCGCGGAACAGTTCGGTTTCCGTCGGCCCGGGAGCGATGGCGTTCACGGTGACGCCGGTGCGCGCCAACTCCAGGGCCCAAGTGCGGGTAAAACTCACCAGTGCGGCCTTGGCGGCAGCATAGGCAGTACGCTGGGCTACACCGAGAATGGTCAGGCTGGAAACATTGACGATCCGCCCCCAGCCATTGGCCTTCATCTGCGGCAACAGCGCCTGGGTGGCCTGGAGGGCGGGGCGCAGGTTGAGGTCCATCACTGCGTCGTAATCGCTCAGATCGACGCTACCCAAGGCCTGGGGCTTGACCAGCCCGACGTTGTTGACCAAACCATCGAAAACGTACTCTTCGGTCAAGCGCCGCAAGGTCATCGCGGTGCTTTCCCGGTCGGCCAGGTCCAACTGCACCAAGTGACCGGGAAAGTCCTCGGTGTCGCCACTGCGGGCAATTCCCACCACCCGGTGACCCTCCGCGCCCAGGTGTTCGGCCAGTGCCCGACCAATGCCCTTGCTGGCGCCAGTGATAAGAAAAGTACGAGTAGTCATCGACAATCCTCCATGGGGAAACGCTTCAGCTGATGTTCGAATGGTTGGTGCGGCGGGCCGGTGCCAGGCCGGCCCGCACTATTCAGGCGATGGTTTGTACCGTGCCACCTTCGGCACGAATCGCGGCACCGTTGATCAACGCGGCCTGTTCGCTGGCCAGGAACGTCACCACGTTGGCCACTTCTGCAGGTTTGGCCAGCCTGTGGATCAACGACGAAGGACGGTTCTCCTCCATGAATTTCTGCTCTGCCTGCGCATAGGAAAGGTCTGGATTAACCGACTCGATAAACGCCTTCAGACTTTCAGTTTCCGTCGGGCCAGGCAGCACCGAATTAACGGTTACCGCGGTGCCCTTGGTCAGCTCTGCCAGGCTGCGGGAGATGGACAGTTGCGTGGCCTTGCTCGCGCTGTAATGGGCCATGGAGGCCATTGGCGTCAGGGCCACCTCACTGGAGAGGAAAATGACTCGTCCGTGACCACGCTCAAGCATTGCCTTCATGTACGTCCGCGCCAGGCGCACGCCACTCCACACGTTGGTGTCGAACATCTGTTGCCAGTCGGCATCAATGGTGGCGAAGAAGTCGCTCAACTGATAAGTCCCCAAGTTATTCACCAGAATGTCGATGTCCGGGTAAGCGTTCTTTGCCACCAGCTCGCCGCCAGCCACGCTCATGTCGGCCACCAGCGGCATGGCTCGACCCGCACCGAAGCGCTGATTGAAAGCGGCCACAACGGTGCCGACGACTTCGCTATTACGGCCATTGACGATGACGTTGGCACCCTCTTGCAAAAGCTGCGTGGCAATCGCGTGGCCGATACCTGAAGTCGAAGCGCTGACCAGGGCAAGTTTACCGTTGAGTTTGAGATCCATGATTTTCCTCACGCGTTGTTCAATGAATGCCCTGATGGGCAGGTAAGGCAAAGTATGAGGCGGCTCGTGGATCTTGATAATTAAGGGTAATGGAATAGGATTGGTGATAATAATTCACAAGTGAGCAGGTCATGGACAGTCGAAGCGGCGAAATGCAGGTGTTTGCCAAAGTGGTTGAGACAGGCAGTTTTTCCAATGCGGCGAAGCTGCTCAACCTCACGCCCTCGGCGGTGAGCAAGTTGATTACCCGGATTGAAGAGCGCCTCGGCGTATTATTGATTCAGCGTTCCACGCGACAGATGCTGATCACCGCCGAGGGCAAGCAGTTCTACGACAGTTGTGTGCGGATTCTGGATGACATTGAAGAGGCCGAGCAGTCCCTGGCCCAGGGTTTGGAAGTGCCCCATGGTGTGGTGCGGGTGAATGTGTCCTTACCCTTCGGAACGCATCAGATTTTGCCGATTCTTGCCGAGTTCAGCGCTCGTTATCCGCAGATTGTTCTCGACCTGTCGCTGACCGACGCGATGGTCGACATGCACCGCGAACGCATCGATGTGGCGGTACGCATGGGCCCCTTGGCTGACGCCTCGTTCCGTGCCCGCAGCCTCGGTGAAAGCCGGCGTGCAGTGGTGGCGTCGCCCAATTACCTGGTCGCGTTTGGTCGTCCGAAAACACCAGGAGAGTTGAACCAGCATCGCTGTTTGAATTTCAACTTCCGTCGATCATTGGATGAATGGCCCTTCCGGGTAGAAGGTCAGGTTATTCACCTTCCTGTGGACGGCGGCATGCTCACCAACAACGGTGAAACCATGCGCCAACTAACGATCGCGGGCATGGGTATCAGCCGTTTGGGCATGTTTCATGTGGCCGAAGATCTTCGTGCGGGTCGTCTGGAAGAAGTGCTCAGTGAATTCAACCCAGGCGACAAGGAAGAGATTCACGCCATATTCAGCAATCAGCGCTATATGCCACCAAGGGTACGGGTGTTCATTGATTTCCTGGTGGAGCGTGTGAGTCCTTCGCTACGCTTTTATGCAGCCAACGATCCGGGAAAAACGCAATGAAAGGTCGCTGCAGCGCATCGCTGCAGAGCGCCTTATACGGATGCGAACGGCAGAAGACGTGTCCGGCAGATGCATTCAAACTATAAGGCGGGAGAACGGAATAAAATTAGTGAACGTAGTTCACTTCAGTGAGGTTGGCTGGGTTGAGCAGTCAGCACGTCGATCAATGCACGCGCTGCCGCCGACTGGCGCCGATGCGGCACGTAGATGACCGAGAAAGGGCGGGTGCGGCCGCGTAACTGCGGCAACAGTTCAACCAATCGGCCCCTTTCGACAGAGTCACGAACGATGAAGTCGTAGCTTTGACAGATCCCCATACCCTGGTCGGCCAGGGACACCACGCCGAGCACATCGTCGGAGACTTCGATGGTGGATGTAGGCAGCCAATCAATGTCGTTCTCACCCTCCTTGAACACCCACGGCGCGATGCGGCCGGTGCTGGGCATGACGAACGGTAGGCAGACATGATTTCGCAGGTCTTCCAGTGTCTGCGGTGTGCCGGCGTGCTCCAGGTAGCGGGGTGAGGCGACCAGGCATAGGGTCGCGTCTTCCAGTTTGCGCGCCACCAGCCCGCTGTCGGGGAAGTGCCCGAGACGAATCGCCAGATCGAAACCCTCGGCCACCAGATCCACATTCCGGTTCGTGATGCTCAATTCGACCTGGACGCCTGGATACTGCCGAGCGAAGCGTGCCAGCAACGGTGGCAAGCGGTAATGGCCATACGTGGTTGGCACACTCAACCGCACGCGTCCTTTCAGTTCACCCTCTTGCCCCTGGATTTCGCGCTCAGCGTCGTCGAGCAGCGTGAAGGCCACGCGTGCCTGCTCCAAATAAAGCCGGCCCGCCTCGGTCAGGCTGACCCGGCGCGTCGTCCGGCGCAAAAGCTGGTTGCCGAGCCGCGCCTCCAGGCGCATGACGGCGCGGCTCAGGACCGAGGGAGTGGTCGACAGAACCACGGCCCCCGTCGTGAAGGAACCGTTCTCAGCCACAGCCAAAAAGGCTTCGACGTCATCCAGGTAATCGAATCGACGGCTCATCTTGTCGCCTTGGGAATAAATGAATGTCTTTTTGGATAGTTTATCTCTCCTGGTGTGATCAATACAGTTCGGTACACGACCACAGGCCAAGAGGCGCCCATGAAACCGACGCATGCATTGCCAGCGCTTTTGTTGTTTGCCATCGCCGCATTCGCCCATGGGAAAGCCCCTGATACTCCTCTCCAAGAAGGTACCGACACCATGAAAACCACGACGCTCCGTTCCGATATCAAACCTGTGCTGTTCGTCCTGACCAGCCATGGCACCAAGGGTGACACTGGCCAGCCTACCGGCTATTACCTGGGGGAAGTCACGCACCCGTTGGCGGAGCTGGAGGAAGCAGGCCTCCAGGTGGAGTTCGCGTCGATCCAGGGCGGTGAGCCGCCAGTGGATGGGCTGGAACTCAACGACCCGATCAATGCCCGCTACTGGAACAACCCGCAATTCCGCGAGGCCGTGGGTCATACGCAGCGCCTGGGGGACGCCGATCCCTCGAAGTATTCGGCGATCTTCTTCGCCGGTGGCCATGGTGCGATGTGGGACTTTCCCAAGAGCCCCGACGTACCGCGCGTAACACGTGCGATCTACGAAGCCGGCGGCCTGGTCGGCGCGGTGTGCCACGGCCCGGCCGCATTGGTCAACGTCACACTCTCCGATGGTACCTATCTCGTTTCCGGCAAGAACGTCAGTGCCTTCACCGACGATGAAGAGCGCGCGGTCCAACTCGACCGTGTGGTGCCGTTCCTGCTCGCCAGCACACTGATGCAGCGGGGCGCAAAACACCATCCTGCGCCGGAGTGGACGGCCAAGGTGGTGGTGGACGGACGCCTCGTCACCGGGCAGAACCCACAGTCCGCGGCTGGCGTGGGTGCAGCGATGCGTGACCTGTTGCTCGGCAAATTCTCCTCGATCCTCTGACAAAGTCGGCGTTTCCTTTCGTTTCCACTTCTCAGTTGCAGGTCCACAATGAACCGTTACCTCTCCACCTTGACCGCCATCGTGCTGGCGGCCGCAGGTATCACCTCCGCCATGGCGGCCCAGCCGGCCAGCAGCTCATCGCTCGAACGCTGGCGCAGCTACACGGGCGTCACCTGGGCCCAGCCCCAGGGCGATGGAACCCTCGTGGCCTATGCCCAATCGGTCAATGCGCCGATCGCGGGTATCCATTTCGATCCCCAGGGCCGGGCCTTCGTCAGCACGCCGCGCCTGGTGTCCGCCGCCGCACCCGCAACGCTGAGTATCCTGGACACGAGTGCGGCCTCCGGGCCGGCACGCTTGACGGCTTTCCCCTCCGTCGAGAGTAATGCCGTGGCAGGTGTGCCGGACCAACACCTGCGCAATGTGCTGGGGTTCTACATCGACCATCGCAATGGCTGGTTATGGGCACTGGACCAGGGCTTTGTCGCCGGTGAGAACGAGGCGCCGGAAGGGGCGCAGAAGGTCATGGTGTACGACCTGAAGAGCGGCCGGTTGGTCAAGCGCATTGGGCTGGACGCGGTAGCTGACCGCAAGGGCAGCTTCCTCAACGACATCGTGGTCGACGAGCGGCGCAAGGTTGCCTACATCTCCGACAGTGGCCGGCGCAGCGCGCCAGCCAACCAGGTCGGCCTGATCGTGGTGGATTACGCCTCGGGCCAGGCGCGCCGCGTGCTGGACAATCACCCCGGCCCGCAGGTGGAGCCGGGCGTGAAAGTGGTTTCACACGGCATGGAAGTCTGGCCCGGCAAGCCGCTATTGCTGGGCATCAATGGCATTGCCTTATCTCCCGACGGGCGCACCCTGTATTGGACGGTGACCACGGGCAAACACGCCCACGCGATCGCCACCCGTGGGTTACGTGATCCACGTGCCAGCGCGGCAACGTTGGCAGCCGCCGTTCGCGATCTTGGCGATGTGGGCGGCAACACGGACGGCATCGTCACCGGCGCAAATGGCAGGCTCTATATCACCGATGTCACCCATAACGGCATCGTCCAGTACGACCCCACTACGAAGAAGATGGCGCTGATCGCTTCCGACGAAGGGGTGCACTGGCCGGATACACCGGCAATCGCACCCGACGGCGCCCTGGTATTCACCGCGAGCAACCTGAGCCAGCACTTCGCTGGGGCGGTCTCGCCCGGCGAGGAGCGTTACGAGCTATGGCGCTTGCTGCTCAAAGGCGAGCGTTCCAGTGCCAAGTGATACGTGGTATCTCCCGGTGGCATGGCTTGAGGGATGAAACTATCCTGAAACCCATTGCTTCTCGATTGGAAACGGAAAAAATGAAAAGGATCTCATCGACAGTTGTCGCATTGACGTTGTTCATCGCCTGCTCGACCACCGTTCAAGCTGACGCAGCTTCGCTTAACGAGGCTCGTGTACTCGTCGCCCAGGCCGGGCTGGGCAAGAAGCTCTCCTCCCTTGCGCTGCTGACGGCGAAGAGCACGTCGACCTACGCGACGATCGCCGATAAGCTTGGAAACGCCAGTGCGAACAGCGCGTTATCCGACGAGATCAATGCGCTGCTGCCGCAATACCAGCCCAAATGGGATGAGAAACTAGCCAGGGCTTATGAGAAGTCCTTCTCCGAGGAAGAGTTGTCATCGCTCGTTTCGCAAGGTCGCGCTTCACGATATGCGCCAGAAGTGAAAGAGCGGCAAGCCGGAATTGGTCGCTACATGCAAGCCAATGCCCAACCCATCCTGGTTTCGCTCGCTTCCGACGCGCTTAAGGCGACCTTGTCCAAATACGCTCAGCAATAGGCGGCGAAGTGGAACTCGATCGGGACGTGCTCATCTTGGGCTCCCTTCGAGTTTGCCAAATAGCATCGGGCAAGTTCGCAGCAGCATCGAGCAAAAGCTTCCGGGCGCGTACCGTTAAGGTTCTCCTGAGATCCATCCACAGCAGGAGAACATCATGGGCCCATGGATGAGTTTGGCGTTGCGTCTCCAGATGGTTGCACTGTGCCTGGTACTGTCGATCAGTACTGTTTCGGCTGCGTCGACATCGCTCCAGCGTGCCAATACACACTTGGTACGCCAGGCATTCACGAACTGGCAACAAGGCAAAGGCACGGTGTTCGATCTGCTGGCGCCTGATGCCAAATGGACCGTTGCGGGATCCAGCCCGGTTTCAGCGGTGTACAACAGCAAGGCGGAGTTGATGGAGCGGGCTGTACGCCCCATCAGCGCTCGGCTGGCGACGCCCATTGCTCCCATTGTCCAGAGCATTATTGCCGAGGGCGATGTGGTGGTCGTGCTCTGGAAAGGGAAGGCCATCGCTCGGGATCGCAAATCCTATGACAATACATACCTATGGCACATGACGTTCAAGGAAGGGCAGGTCGTTGAGGTCAAGGCGTTCCTGGATACCTATGTGCTGAACGATCTCATGCTACGCGTGCAACCTGCTCGCTAGCATGGCGCCGCTGACGGGCCCAATGGCCCAGCCTGTGGAATGCGATCTGGGCCGCGCGTGAAAACGGCTCGTTGAATCACGAGCCGTTGCAAGATCGACTGGGAGGCGGCGGGTTGATCACTCCACGCTGCCGCTGGTCACCACCGTGAACTTGCGGCTGAACTCCAACACTTCACACACGCCGGTATGACCTGCCGGAACAGACACCGCATCACCGGCCTTCATCTCGAAGCGTTCGCCGGTGTCCAGGGTAATGGCGATGCGGCCTTCGATCAGCACGAAGGCTTCATCGTTGTCGAAGCGCCAGTCGAATGTCGAAGGTTGCGAAGTGAAAAACGCCACGGCTTTGTATGGGGTTTTCACACCGACAGTCCGTAGAAGCTTCATCCGGGTGTCAGGGTTGCCTTCGATCACATCCTTCCCCAATGGGTATTCGAGCCAGCCGTCGGGAGTGTCCAGCGATGCGAGGGCTACGGAGTCGACGGGATTGGGCAGGGTGGGGCGAGTTGTCATTTTTCTTGTACCTCGTACCGAAAGGGTTGGATAGCGTCTATGACAGATGGCATAGTCGAGATCGAGGCTACACCACAATATGACGGATGACATAGTTTTTTATGAGTTCTTCCACGCGTGACCGAATGATTGAGGGGGCGGCGGATCTCTTGCGCCGCAAAGGCATGACTGCGACGAGCATGCGTGAGGTGGTTCGGCACTCCCAGACACCGCGCGGATCCATCGCTCATCATTTTCCTGGTGGTAAGCGTCAGTTGCTTGAAGCCGCGGTCGACTATGCCGGTCGTGAGGTCAGCGAGCCGCTGACACTGCTGCTGGGCAAATATGGTCCGGTGAAAGGCATGGAGCTATTCGTTGGGCAATGGCGCAAGACCCTCGAAGAGTCGGCTTTCCAGGCTGGCTGTGCGGTATTGGCCGTGTCGGTTGAGCAGTACGTGTCCGAACAGCGCGGCGAGTCTGCACCTGAACTGGAACTCCAGATTCAGCAACAGCTCTTGGATCAAGCCGAAGCCATTTTCGGGCAATGGCGAGAGATCGTCGCCAAGGCACTGCAATTGGCGGGCGTGGCTGAGGTGCGTGCCCACAGCCTGGCATTATTGGCGATTGCTTCCATCGAGGGCTCGGTGGCCCTGTGCCGAGCCGCACGGAGCTCGACACCGCTGGAGCTTATCTGGCAAGAACTGAAGCTAAGCTTCGAACGGGAACTCTAAGCGCTGACCCTGGCGAGCTACAGCTGGCGTAAACCGCGCTCGGTCACGGCATCGATATAACTCGGATCACCATAGATCCGGGCCAACAGGATCGCGCCCTCGAAATCGGCCACCAATTGTCGCGCCAGGCTCTGTGCTTCGGCCTGGCTATAGGCCGCGCGATAGAGCTCAGTAAACGCCGCGGTCCAGTCATCCAGGAAGCGTCGGATTGGCGCCATGAGCTCCACCTTTCCATACGTGGCATCGACCGCGATGACACCCATCAGGCAACCAATCGAATCGTCCTGGAAAAGCCGCTTGGCCTTGCGCCCCATGCGGGTGAGGCGTTCCTGCGCAGACAGGTCCTCATCGAAGGCAATGCTGAATAGCGACTGTTTCAAGCCTTCATGTGTCCAGTCCAGCACATCCCGTAACAGCGCTTCCTTGTTGGGGTAGTGGTGGTAGAAGGACGCCTTGGTCAGACCGCAGGCGGACGACAGCTCATCCATAGTGGTGCCGTGGTAGCCGAGACGCTTGAAGGTATTGGCACAGCGCAGCAGAAGCTCGTCGCGTGGGATTTTCGGTGGGCGCACGGGGTTACTCCTGCCATCAATCATGCAAATTGATTCTACGTCATAAGCCTGGGGCTCTCAATTTGACGGTTACCGAATGTTTGTTTAGTTTTGAAAAACCGAACGTTCGGTAAGTAACGAAGGCAAGCCTGATTGTTCAGGCTCACCCTCATGAAGCCAGGAGAGTTTTCCATGAGCGAAGCAAACAGC
Organism: Pseudomonas sp. FG13; assembly: GCF_057809755.1. NCBI lineage: Bacteria > Pseudomonadati > Pseudomonadota > Gammaproteobacteria > Pseudomonadales > Pseudomonadaceae > Pseudomonas > Pseudomonas sp. FG13. The sequence goes on along the minus strand of NZ_JBMDKO010000022.1, from coordinate 7,151 downwards.
GGCCCGGGTCGTGTTACCCGGGAGCGGCGCGGACATCTGTTCCTCATCGGCCTGGATCGGGCCGGCAAGCGCAATGCGTTCGACAGCGCGATGTTGACCGACCTTGCTTTGGCTTTGGGCGAATACGAGCGCGACAGTGAGATACGCTGCGCTGTCATATTTGCTCACGGCGAGCATTTCACTGCCGGCCTCGATCTGATGGAGCTGACACCGAAGCTGGCTTCGGGGGCTTTCAAATACCCGGATGAAGGCATCGACCCATGGGGCGTATCGAAGCCACGGCGCAGCAAACCGCTGGTTGTTGCGGTGCAAGGCACTTGCTGGACGGCCGGCATCGAGCTGCTGCTCAACGCCGATATTGCGATTGCCGCCAGTGACGCGCGTTTCGCTCACCTGGAAGTGCTGCGCGGTATTTCACCGTCCGGCGGCTCCACCGTGCGTTTCACCCAGGCTGCCGGTTGGACCAACGCCATGCGTTACATGCTGACTGGCGAGGAATTCAATGCTGACGCTGCCTTGCGCATGCGCCTGCTGACGGAAGTGGTGGAGCCCGGCCAGGCACTGGCCCGCGCCATCGAATACGCCGAACGCATTGCCAGGGCGGCGCCTCTGGCAATCAAGGCCACCTTGCAATCGGCCTTCCAGGCCCGTGACGAGGGTGACGACGCGGCGCTCTCCAAGCTCAACGAGCTGCTATTCACACTGATCAAGAGCGAAGACGTGCGTGAAGGCGTCATGGCAATGATGCAAAAGCGTGAACCGGTGTTCAAAGGCCGTTAATTCAAGGGCAGAGCAAACGATGCAGCAGCACCAGGCGCCATTGGGGGCGCGCAATTTACCCTGTACATCCAGAACGGATCTGGCCGTGATCGAGCAAGTGACGTTGGTGGCCGACGATGGTTATCGGCTGGCCGCCACCCGTTATTCGGCCCGGGGGCCATTGAAGGGCAATCTCATCATGGCTGGCGCGACCGGCGTGCAACAGCGGTTCTACCGCCGTTTCGCCGAGGGTGTCAGTTCTCAAGGTTTCAACGTCCTGACGATTGACTATCGAGGCGTCGGGGCCTCCGGGCCGGATTCCTTGAAAGGTTTTGAAATGACCTACCTGGACTGGGGGCTGCGTGACCTGGCAGCGGCCGTTGAGTACATGGACGATGGCCACAGCCCGCTGTACTGGGTCGGTCACTCCTTTGGAGGGCATGCATTGGGATTGCTGCCCAATCACCACAAGCTCACGGCGGCCTATTGCTTCGGTACCGGCGCCGGGTGGGCCGGGTGGATGCCCAGGCTGGAGGCGTTCAAGGTTCGCTTGCTGTGGCGGTGCGTCTTGCCGCTGATCGTGGCGTACAAGGGCTACATGGCCTGGAGCATGCTGGGCATGGGCGACGACCTGCCGCTCGGGGTCTATAAGGACTGGCGGCGCTGGTGTGTCTATCCCCATTACTTCTTCGACGACCCTTCGATGGCGGATGTCGCCGCGCTTTACGCGCAGGTGCGTACCCCCTGCGTGTTCGCCAATGCGGTGGATGATCCTTGGGCGCCGCCTGCCTCGCGGGACGCCTTTATCAAGGGTTATCGCAATGCTCCGTTTCGGGTACGTGATCTCCACCCCGAGACGAAAAAGCAGCCGATCGGCCACATGGGATATTTCCGGCCGTCGGCAGAGCCGCTCTGGGATGAAGTGCTCGATTGGCTCGTGACCCAGAAGCGGGCCGTGGGTTGAACCGATGCCCTCGGTAGGGTCACGTATTCAACGCCAACTGCGGCCGGTCCGGATCCAGTTGCGTGCGCCTGAACTGTCCGGGCGGCAGCCCATGGATCTGGCGGAAACGTCGTGAAAAATAAGCTTCGTCGGCGAACCCGCACAGCCTCGCCACTTCGCCCACCGGGCGGGTGCCATTGAGCAGGTAGTTGCGCGCCGCGTGCATCCTGCGCTCGAGCACCAGCTCGGTAAATGTCTTGCCGATTTCCTTGCGCAGCCAGTGGGTCAGGTAGGTCGGCGACAGGTAGGTTGCAGCGGCTACCTTGATCAGGTTGAGGTCGGGGTCGGCAATATTCCTGCGCAGGTATTCGGACATCCTGCCCAATGCATCGCGTCGGCTGATTTCGGCTGCGTTCTCTTCGGCCAACTGCTTGAGCGGCTCGGCATATAAGGCGCAGACGCTGCCGATCAGTTGCAGCAACAACCCCTTGAGGACCTCTCGGGTGCCGAACTGGCGGTTCCTGTCCAGGACACGCATCTGCTCGATCAGTCCGCAGACTTTGGCGAAATCCTCTTGGCCCAGAATGAAATCCAGGTGCTCCTGGAAACGGAATGGCGATAACTCGGGTGCCAGCAGAATCGAGACTTCTTCCAGATCCATCGGGTCGCACTGCAGATGGGGCAGCAGGAAGGTCTGGGAAAAGTTGATCACCATGAAATTGCTGTCCGCCGGGTGCGGAATCACATGCACGCGATGGGGCAGGATGAACGCCAGGGTGTTTCGCGGGAACGGACGCTCGACATGACCGATGTGCTGCACGGTGTCGCCGCCGAGGTTGATCTGGATCTGGAAGTACTCGTGGCGATGGGGGCTGGTTTCGGCGCGCCGGCCCTTCTTGTCGCGGATGTAGAAGTCCGTCAATTCGCAGCGTTGCTGCATGAAATAGGTGGGGACTTGGCTCGGTGATGACATCTCCAGGTGATCCTCGACAGCGGTTTGGTCGTTGTGATTGTGGGGGTGTCATCCGCTGCATTTCAACAAGTCATACGATGACATCGGGTCTGCATGGAATTTATCGGCTCAAAGGAGGACGGGGCTTGTCCAAGACACGATAAGCGTCGGCTATATATATTTTTCTTTTAAAACAGAAGGTTACATAAATTTTTAGAAAATTTTCGCACATTTTTCAGCGCCGATTTTTTTGGACAGCCTCATCAATCGCCGTTTTCCTGGAAAAAAACGATCTAACGCTTCAATTGATTTCACATGGTTGTACGACCACATTGGCGGCCATGCAGCCCCTGGCTACCAAGGCCAATCAAGGTGTGCTGCTGGCAAGTACTTCGATTCGTCTAACAATAATGAAGGGTCACCCATGTCGAATTCCCACACCTCCCAGACCACCGCTCCGCCACTGGCGGCCAGCGCCCTGGACGCCGCCGTGCCGGCCCGGCGGCCGTCCCGTCGACGTTGGTTCATGCTGTCGTTGCTGTTGATTGCGACGATCATCAACTACATCGATCGGGTGAACATCTCGATTGCGGCCCCATTCCTGGCCAAGGACCTGGGCCTGGACAAGATCGAAATGGGCCTGATCTTTTCCGCCTTTGCCTGGACCTATGCCATCGCATTGGTGCCCGCCGGGTTCATCGCTGATCGCTTCGGTTCGCGGTTCACTTACGGGGTGTCGTTGATCAGTTGGTCGACAGTCACCGTTTGCCAGGGGCTTGCCACCGGATTCGCTTCGCTGTTTGGTCTGCGCCTGGCGGTTGGTGCGATGGAAGCGCCGGCGTTTCCGGCCAATAGCCGGGCGGTCACGGTCTGGTTTCCGGCGCGGGAGCGGGGCCTGGCGAGCAGCATCTACGTCTGCGGCCAGTACCTGGGCACGGCGTTGTTTACCGGTGCGCTGCTCTGGCTGGCAACCACCTACGACTGGCGGCATGTGTTCTACAGCACCGGCGCATTGGGCATTGTGTTCGGTGTGCTCTGGTTGTACCTGTACCGCGATCCCATGAACTGCAAGAAAGTCAGCAAGGAAGAGCTGAAATACATCGAGGCCGGGGGAGGGCTGGTCAAGAGCAGCCAGGAGCGTACCCGCTTCAACTGGCGGCAGATCGCCGAGCTGTTCAGCTATCGGCAGGTCTGGGCGATCTGCATCGGCAAGTTCGCCAGCACTTCGGCGCTGTACTTCTTCCTCACCTGGTTCCCGACGTACCTGATCGAAGAGCGTCAACTGACCATGATCAAGGCCGGGATCTTCGCCGTGCTGCCGTTCGTGGGGGCGACGGTGGGTATTCTGCTCGCCGGGATTATTTCCGACCTGCTGATTCGCCGTGGCTATTCGCTGTCCTTTGCCCGCAAGTTGCCACTGGTGGTGGGTTCGATGCTGGGCATGTCTATTGTCCTGGTGAATTTCACCGACTCGAACGTCATCTGCATTGCCATCCTGACCATCGCCTTCTTCGCCCAGGGCATTGCTTCGTCTTCTTGGGCTGCGGTGTCGGAGGTCGCGCCCAAGGAGCTCATCGGGCTTACCGGAGGGATCACCAGCCTGGCCGCCAACATCGGCGGCATCGTCACCCCTATCGTGATCGGTGCGATTGTCCACAAGACCGGCTCGTTTGCCTTGGCCTTCTGGTTCATTGGCGGCGTGGCGCTGGTGGGCACCTTGTCCTACTCGTTTCTGCTTGGGCGGTTGTATCGCATAGAACTCAAGACCCGGGCCTGAAACCTGTTTTTCTCCAAGACGAGGCGGTTTTTGTCCAACTTTGCCAAAGACTGCCGCCGTACGCTGACGTTTCTACAAGGACTTTTACCAGGATGAACATGACCGAGTATGTCTTTACTCCAGACCTGCCAGTGACTCTGCCGGTTGTCGGCACCCCACAGCGTTTTCCCGTCGGCCGGGTGTTTTGTGTCGGTCGCAATTACCCATGGCCCGATGCCCAGGGGCAGAACCGCCAGCCACCGGTGTTCTTCATGAAGCCTGCCAGCTGCGTGATGGATGCGGTCGGTGAAGTACCGTTTCCGTCGGTGACCGAAGAGTTTGTCCATGAAATCGAATTGGTGGTGGCCATTGGCGAGGGCGGCGCGAATATTCCCGAGAGCCAGGCGTTGGCTTATGTGTGGGGCTACGCCACCGGTCTTGACCTGACGCGCCGTGATGTCCAGCGCCAGGCCAAACGCGACGGTTTGCCGTGGGAGGGCGCCAAGGTGTTCGACGGTGCTGCGCCGATGACCGCCATCGTGCCGGTCGCGAAGGCGGGGCATCCCGAGGGTGACTTGTGGCTGAGCGTGAACGGCCAGGAGCGTCAGCGCGACAGCCTTGGCAGCCAGATCTGGTCGGTCAGTGAAGTGATCAGCCGAATCTCGCAATCGGTGGCGCTCAGGGCTGGGGATCTGATCATGACCGGCAGCCCGGCAGGCGTCGACGAGCTGCGCCCCGGCGACCTCATCAGCGCCGGCATCGACGGCATCGGCCAACTGGAAATGCGGGTCGGCCAGCGACCTTGAGCGCGGTACGTGTCCTATGGATTTGAAAAGGAAATGACAGTATGTCCAACCCATTGAAAGTGGCCCTGGTTACCGGCGCCGGCAGTGGCATCGGCCGCGCCGTGGCCCTGGGCCTGATGGAAGACGGGTACACCTTGGTATTGGCTGGACGCCGTCCCGAGCCTTTGCAGGCATTGGTCGAGCTGGCCGCCAGCGAGGGGCGGGAAGCGTTGGCGGTGCCCACCGATGTGCGCGATCAGGCCAGCGTCGAGGCGCTGTTTGCAACCATCACCGTGACATTCGGACGCCTGGACGTCGTGTTCAACAACGCCGGGGTCAACGCTCCGGCCGTACCGTTGGATGAATTGACGTTCGAGCAATGGCGCAACGTGATCGACACCAACCTCAACGGGGTTTTCCTGTGTGCCCGTGGGGCCTTCGGGCTGATGCGCCGACAACAGCCGCAGGGCGGGCGCATCATCAATAACGGTTCGATCTCCGCTCATACCCCGCGGCCGCTCAGCAGCGCCTACACCGCCAGCAAGCATGCGGTGTTGGGGCTGACCAAATCCCTGGCCCTGGACGGCCGGGAATTCAACATCGCCTGCAGCCAGATCGACATCGGCAATGCCCTGACGGAGATGTCGGTGCGCATGACCAAGGGGGTGCGCCAGGCCAACGGCAGCATCGCGGTAGAGCCGATGGTGGACGTCAAGCATGTGGCCGACGCAGTGCGCTACATCGCTGGCCTGCCGTTGTCGGCCAACGTCCTGAACATGACCGTCATGGCCACGGCCATGCCTTTTGCCGGTCGCGGTTGAGCCTGAACACAGGCATTCGCTACGCCGTAAGCGGGCAGCAATACGCTTGAATCGATCTACTCTTTCGCTCCACGAGGTCCACATGAAACCAGAAGTCCTGCAACTCAGTCCGATCCTGATTCCTGAAATCAACACCCGGCTCAATGAGTTGTTTACGGTCAGGCGCTATTTTGAACAGGCCGACAAACAGGCCTATCTGCAGGAACACGGCGCTCACATTCGCGGTGTGATCACCGGCGGACATACCGGCATCAGCCAGGCGCTCATGGCACAGCTGCCTAAATTGGAAGTGGTGGCGGTCAACGGTGTGGGCACCGATGCGGTGGACCTGGCCTACGCCCGGGATCGCGGGATCCGCGTGACCGCCACCATCGGTGCACTGACCGAAGACGTTGCCGATCTGGCCGTCGGCCTATTGATTGCCGTGTGTCGTGGCCTGTGCACCGGCGATCGCTACGTGCGTTCGGGCCAATGGCCCCACAGCGCGACGCCGTTGGCGCCGTTGCCGCTGGCCCGTCAAGTGTCCGGCATGCGCGTCGGCATCGTCGGCATGGGGCGCGTCGGCCGGGCCGTGGCAACACGACTGGCGGCGTTCGGTTGCACGATCAGCTACACCGACCTGCAGCCGATGAACGATGTGGCTCACACTTTCATCGCCGATCTCAAGCAACTGGCCAGCGCCAGCGATGCCTTGATCCTGGCCGCCGCCGCCGACCAGGCCGAAGCCATCATCGATGCTCACGTACTGCGTGCCCTGGGCAAGGGCGGTTACCTGATCAACGTGGCCCGGGGCAAGCTGGTCAACGAAGCCGATCTGGTGGCGGCGCTGGCCGCTGGTGACATTGCGGGGGCGGGGCTGGATGTGTTCGTCGATGAACCGAATGTTCCCGACGCCTTGTTTGGCAACGAGCAGGTGGTCCTGCAACCCCACCGCGCCAGCGCAACCCGGCAGACCCGCACGCGAATGGGGGAAATGGTGGTGGCGAGCCTGGTGGACAGTTTTGCCGGGAAAGTGCCGCAGGGCTGTGTCACCGGTTGAGGCATTGGCGACCTGGCTCTCTGTGGGAGCGAGCCTGCTCGCGATAGCGGCGTGTCAGCTTGCGGCGATGTTGGCTGTGTCGCCGCCATCGCGAGC
>NZ_JBMDKO010000021.1:0-97623 GCF_057809755.1 Pseudomonas sp. FG13 | reverse complement strand
CCCATGTGAGAGTAGGTCATCGTCAAGATTAAATTCCGAAACCCCTATCTGCTGATGCAGGTAGGGGTTTTGTTTTGTCCGCAGGAAAAACCTGCGAAAGCTCGAAATAAATTTGCACAGTTATTTTTGAGCTGGAGCACTAGAATAGCCCCACCTCAGTTGAGTCAGAGTTGTTTATGCCCGACCCGTTGGACACCCATCGGCTGTCAGAACTGCCTTTAGGCGAACTGGTAGCGTGCCATGAGTGCGACCTGTTGATGCGCAAGCCTCGACTGTCCCATGGCGAGAAAGCCGAATGCCCCCGTTGTGGATATGAGCTCTACGCCCACCGGCCCAATGTCGTCGAGCGTAGCCTTGCCTTGGTCATCGCTGCCCTGCTGTTGTATGTACCCGCGAACTTTCTACCCATCATGCAGCTCAACCTGCTCGGTCAATCTTCCCAGGACACCGTGTGGAGTGGCGTGGTCGGCCTGTTCGATAGCGGCATGCAAGGCATCGCGGTGGTGGTGTTCCTGTGCAGCATGGGTGTGCCGCTGCTCAAGCTCCTTTGTCAGTTGGCTGTATTGTTGACCATTCGCTGGAACGTCGGCCGCAGCTACGGCTTGTTGCTGTATCGCATTTATCACCACCTGCGAGATTGGGGAATGCTTGAGGTCTATCTCATGGGCGTGTTGGTGGCCATCGTCAAGTTGGCAGACATGGCCGCCATCACCGTGGGTCTGGGGTTGGTGTGTTTCATCAGTTTGCTGCTGGTTCAGGTCTGGTTGGAGGTGGTGATGTCGCCGCATCAGATCTGGCAAGCGTTATCAGGAGAGGATGCCCATGCGGGCGATTGATGCGGGCATTCTGATCTGTACCGAATGCCATGAATTGAATCGGCTGGATGCTGACGCCGACGCGCAAGCCTGTACCCGCTGCGGAGCGCGGATTCATCCCCGTCGCCCGAACAGCTTGATGCGTACCTGGGCGTTGTTGGTCACCGCCGCAATTCTTTACATCCCGGCCAACATGCTACCGATCATGACGATCAATTCCCTGGGCCATGGTGCCCCCAGCACCATCATGGCCGGTGTCATCGAGTTGGTGCAGCACGGCATGTTACCGATTGCCGCCGTGGTGTTCATCGCCAGTATCCTGGTGCCGACCTTCAAACTGGTGGGTATTGCCTTGCTGTTGTTTTCCGTGCAGCGGCATCAGCCCATGTCTGCAAGGCAACGCATCCTTATGTACCGTTTCATCGAATTCATTGGTCGCTGGTCGATGCTGGATATTTTCGTGATCGCGATTCTGGTGGCGGTGGTGAATTTTGGACGACTCGCCAGTGTCGAAGCCGGTCTCGGCGCGATTGCCTTTGCCAGCGTAGTGATTTTGACAATGATTGCCGCAGTAACCTTCGATCCCCGACTGATTTGGGATAACACGGAGTCGGATAACGACCATGACTGATTTGCCTACCGCTAAAACCCGACCGGCCTCTAACTGGTCGGCCATCTGGGTCCTGCCGTTGATTGCCTTGATCATCGGGGGATGGCTCGGCTGGCGGGCTTATAACGAGACCGGGATCGAGATCAGCGTGCGCTTCGAGAGCGGCGAGGGTATCCAGATCAACAAGACCGAGGTGGTCTACAAGGGTATGCCGGTCGGTAAAGTGAAAGCCCTTACTCTGGACGACGAAGGCAGCTCGAAGGGGGTGGTCGCGACCGTTGAGATGAACAAGGACGTGGAACAATACCTCAAGACCGGAACGCGTTTCTGGCTGGTCAAGCCAAGCGTGAGCCTGGCCGGGATCACGGGTCTGGAAACCCTGGTATCGGGCAACTACGTGGCAATCAGCCCGGGTGACGGAGAGTCCAGTCGCAAGTTCAAGGCCTTGTCCCAAGAGCCGCCACTGTCGGACGCCAAGCCGGGTTTACACCTGACCATCAAGGCTGACCGGTTGGGTTCGCTGGATCGGGGCAGCCCGGTATTCTACAAGCAGATCCAGGTCGGGCAGGTGAAGAGCTACCAGCTCTCTGAAGATCAGAACACGGTGGAGATCAAGGTTTTCATCGAACCGACCTACGCCAGCCTGGTGCGTAAACACACGCGTTTCTGGAATGCCAGCGGCATCAGCATCGATGCCAATCTCTCAGGAGTCAAAGTCCGCAGCGAGTCCCTGGCGAGCATCGTGGCCGGTGGTATTGCATTCGCCACGCCGGAAAGCCGCAAGGACAGTCCGCCGACGGACCCCAGCTTGCCGTTTCGTCTTTACGAAGACTTTGACGCCGCGGCTGCCGGTATTCGCGTGAAGGTCAAACTCAGCGACTTTGAAGGTTTGCAGGCCGGCCGTACACCGGTGATGTACAAGGGCATCCAGGTCGGCAGCCTGAAGAACCTCAAGATTGACTCTGACCTGTCCAGCGCTACGGCTGAACTGACCATGGACCCACTGGCCGAAGATTACCTGGTAACCGGCACTCAGTTCTGGGTCGTCAAGCCGTCGATTTCCCTGGCGGGGATCACCGGCCTGGAAGCGCTGGTCAAGGGCAACTACATTGCCGTGCGACCCGGCGACAAGGGCGCGGCCCCCCAGCGTGAGTTCGAAGCCAGGGCGAAGGCGCCGCCGCTGGACTTGCGTTCGCCCGGCCTGCATCTGGTGCTGTTGACTGAAAACCTCGGATCGCTGGAGGTCGGCAGCCCGATCCTCTACAAGCAGGTCAAGGTCGGCTCGGTGCAGAGCTACCAATTCTCCCGCAAGAAAAAGCAGTTGATCGTCGGTGTGCACATCGAGAAGGAATACGAAGGGCTGGTCAACGGTTCGACGCGGTTCTGGAACGCCAGCGGCATTACCCTCACGGGAGGTCTGACGGGGGGAATCCAGGTCAAGAGTGAATCGCTGCAAAGCCTGATGGCTGGCGGTATCGCCTTCGAAACGCCGGTGCCCAATGTACCGTTGAAGAGACGTGTCCCCCGCTTCCGCCTGTTCGAGAACCGCGAAGCCGCGCAACAGAACGGCACCGTGGTGACGATCAAGGTCGATCGTGCCGACGGTTTGCGCAGCGGGACACCGATTCGCTACAAAGGGTTGGATGTGGGCAAGGTCGAGGACGTTGATCTCAGCGCCGATCTACAGTCGGTGCTGCTCACTGCTCGCATCACTGAAGTACCGGAGCGTATCGCCCGGGTTGGCAGTCAGTTCTGGGTCGTCAAACCCGAACTGGGGCTGATCAAGACCTCGAACCTGGAAACACTGGTGACCGGTCAGTACCTCGAAGTGCAGCCCTCGGTGAAAAACCTCGGACCACAGAAGAACTTCGTGGCCCTTGCCAGTCCACCGGAAAGTGCCGTGCCCGAAGCCGGTTTGAGCCTGGTGTTGAGCGCTGCCCGCCGTGGTTCGTTGAAGACGGGCGTTCCGGTGACGTACCGAGAGATCACCGTGGGCAAGGTCACCGGTTATGAACTGGGCCAGACTGCGGACCGGGTGCTGATCCACATCCTGATCGAACCCAAATACGCGCCGCTGGTACGCAGTGGTACGCGATTCTGGAACACCAGCGGTTTCGACATGGACTTCGGCCTGTTCAAAGGCGCCACAGTGCGGACCGAGTCGTTGGAGACGTTGATCCAAGGGGGCGTCGCTTTCGCGACACCGGATGGCGAGAGCATGGGCAGCCCGGCGCGGCCGGAGCAGACCTTCCCGTTGTTCGATAAATTCGAGGATGAGTGGCTGACCTGGGCGCCGAAGATCAAGCTCGGTAAATAACGGGTCAAGTGATGGCCTGTTCCGACGTCATCGCGAGCAGGCTCGCTCCCACAATGATCCGTTGCAAACACAGCTCCTGTGCCTGACACGAATCCCCTGTGGGAGCGAGCCTGCTCGCGATGACGGCGGGACAGTCGATACAAGTGCTTCAAAAAAAAGGCCGCGATCCAATGGATCGCGGCCTTTTTCATTTTCCGAGAATTACCTCACACCGGATCCAGCTCCGGCTCATCGGTCTCTACATTCACCGTGGCTTTCACCACATCATGGCGGCGGATGTACTTCCAGTCCGCTTCGTCGATGTAGATACCGTTCGGGCCGCTGCCGCCTTCCAGGTCGATGGCGACACTGGCACAGACCTGCGGCTTCACACTCGCCAGGATCGGCACGAAGCCCAGTTGCAGACTGGTTTCCAGCAACGCTGCCTGGTTCTTTTCATCGATGTCCGCCGCCTCATCCAAGTAGTACGGCAGGCGCACGCGACCGGCCTGCTCGCGGTCCATCAAATGCAGCAACAGGTACATGTTGGTCAGCGCCTTGATGGTCATGGTGGTGCCGTTGGAGGCCGCGCCATCGATGTCAGTATGGATCACGGGCTGGCCGTTGACCTTGGTGATCTCGAAGGCCAGTTCGAACAGGTCCTTGAGGCCGAGCTGGTTGTGGTTCGCCGCCACCAGGCGCGCCAGGTATTCCTTGGCTTCTTCGTTCTTGTTGTCCTGCTCGGCGCTCTGGCTGAGGTCAAACACCGAGAGGGTCTCGCCTTCCTCGTATTGACCGGCGCTGTGGATGATCTGGTCGATGTGCTTGAGCGCTTCCTTGTTCGGCGCCAGGACGATGCGGAAGCTCTGCAGGTTGGACACCTGGCGCTTGTTGATCTCGCGGTTGAACAACGCCAGTTGGTGCTCGAGGCTGTCGTAGTCGCTGCGGATGTTGCGCAGGGTTCGGGCGATGTCAGTCACTGCCGCACGGCGAGCCTTGCCCAACGTCAGGGCTTCGTCGGTACGGTGGGCATAGGCGTTGATCAGCAGTTGCAGGCGGCGCTCCATGTCGTCTTCGCTGTCGAACTTGGCGACGCCCTTGAGGCGCACCTGGGCGTACAGTGCCTCGATCTGGCCGTCCACCCGCAGCAAGCCTTGCCAGCTGTCCTGATAGTCATTGAGCAGCGGCAGCAGGTTGTCCATGGAGTCGTCGACCGGGTCCATGAACGGCGTGCCGAACGGCAAGTCCGCCGGTAGCAGTTGACGGCGGCGCAAGGCGTCGTCGAGGGTGCGCTGCTTGGCTTCCATATCGGCAATCTGCCGGCCCACCAGTTGCAGTTTGGCGGAAAGCTGCTGGACACGCTCGGTGAAGGCGTCGCTGGAGCGCTTGAGTTCGTCCTGGGCGGCTTCCATCTGTGCCAGTTGCTCGAGCTTTTCGCCTTCTTCGGCGCTCAGGGTCTGGCTGCGACGGAAGTCTTCCAGGGCCTTTTGCGCGTCCAGTACCTGCTGGTACAGCGCTTCGGTCTGGGTCTTGCTCGCCGCACGGTCGGCGGCCACGGCCTGTTGGGTCTTGAGTTGCTTGAGTTCTTTCTCCAGGCGCTCTTTCTGGTCCCGCAACGCGGCGCGGTCGGCCAGGGCTTGCAGGGCCGGTGGCTCGATGTGGGACAGGTCGATGGACAGGCCCGGCACTTCGAAACGCTCGCCCTTGAAGCCGTCGAGGATCAACTCCATGGATTTGACCCATTCGCCGTTCTCGTCCAGCGCGATGCCATGCTCGCCCAGCGGTAGGCTGAACAGGGCGCTGTTGAACAGGCGCATCAGGCGCTCGACGTCCTGCTGCGAAAACTCCTCTCGCAGGCGGGCGTAGCTGTTGTTGTCGGCGTGATCGAGTTGCTGCTTGACCGACTTCAGGCGTTTTTCCAGATCCCGCAGACGCTCTTCCAGGTCTTCGGCGCTGAACTGCCGGGACTGGGCCAGGGCGCCGGCCAGTTCATCGTGGGCATCCTTGGCGGCGAGCAGTTGCTGCTCCAGGACCTTGACGTCATCCACCAGGGCGAAGCGATGCTTGAGCACCGACAGCTCACCGAGCCAGCGCTGGATCCCCGTGATTTCCCGCTCCAGGCGCATCAGCTCCTGGGTGCTGCCGCGCTGGTCGTTCTGCAGCGAATCCTGTTCGTTGCGGTAGTGCTCGGCCTGGATGGTCAGCTCTTCCTTGCGTGCACCGGCGTAGTCCGACCAGGTACCCAGCAACGAGTCGAGCAAGGGCGACAGGCGATGCAGTTTGCCGCGCAGGATATCGCGCTGCTTCACGCCATTGGCCAGGGCTTCCACCAACGGACCCGCGGCCACCAGGGAGTTGTAGTCCTGCTCCATGCGTCGCACGTCGCGGAAGGCTTCTTCGCACGCGGCGATGTAGTCCACGCTCCCGGAACGCAGGCTGTGCTCGAAGGCATCGAGAAACAGCTGCTTGAGCTTGGCCGCGGTGATTTCGCGCATGTGCAGCAGGTTGATGAACAGCGCCCGGAAAGTCTTGAGGCTTTGCTCGCTGGTGGAACGCAGCGGGATCAGCGTCAGGTCCAGGGGAATCGAGGTGTGACCACCCACCAGCAGGCGCCGCAGTTCATCGGGCTTGAGTTCGTAAGCCTTGAGGCCTTCGCGCTCCAGGTTGGTGAACAGCTCTTTCTGACGCAGGCAGGTGTCGTTTTTCTGATAGTGGGCCAGGTCCAGTTTGCCTGCGTAGGCAAAGAACTGGTGACCGAAACCGCCGCCGGGGCCGCGACCGACCACGCCGATCACATGAGGACCGTGGGGCAGGGCGACTTCCACCAGGATGTAGCTGGTGTCCGAGGCGAAGTAGAAACGCCGGGATTGCTCCAGGCTGTACTTGCCGAAGCTCATGTCCGACATACGCGCCAGGATCGGGAACTGCAAGGCGTTGATCGAGGCGGATTTACCGAGGTTGTTCGCGCCATACACCGACAGCGGTTCTTCCAGCGGGAACAGGCCGAGGCTGTAGCCGGCGGTGTTCAAAAGGGCAAAGCGGCGGATGCCGTAGCGTTCCTGGCTCATGCGTCGGTCTCCTGTCCTTCGGCAATGGCGCGGGCCAGTGCGTCTTCTTCGCTTTCGTCTTCAAACGGTGCCAGGTCGAGCGGATCGTCGGTTTGCAGCAGCTTCTCATCACTGTCTTCGTCGATCAGTACCGGCGCCGGCAACGGCAGCACGCTGTGCACGCTGGCCGCCAGGTCGCGGTCCTGCTGGACCGACAGGCAGACATCGAGGAAACGGTGCATCGGCGGCAGGAAGCGGTACACGCCGTTGTCTTCACTGGCGAAGCCCAGTTGGGTCATGCGGCGCATGATTTTTTCTTCCAGCTCTTCCTGGGTCTGCACCTCGGCCTGGATGAACAGGTCGCGGTACTTTTCCAGCAGCGAAGGCAGCTCATCGCGGCCCAGGCTGCCACCGTCGAGCACGGCAATCGGGTCGCGGCCCTGGTCGGCCAGGTGCTCGACGAGGATGAAGGTGAACAGCGCCAGGCGCTGGGCGGTCTTGTTCACCGCCGCAGCGGCCAGGTCCGGCACGAAGTAGTAGAAACCACGGGTATCGCACACCAGTTCAAAACCCAGGGCCTTGAACAGCGTGCGGTACTGGTCCTGGAAATTCGACAGTTGCGCGTACAGCTCCGGGTCGCGGCGGCTGACGTGGTAACCCTTGAACAGCTCGCGAAAGATCGGCGCCAGCTGGGACAGTTCGGATAGATCAAGATGCATGGGGGATGCTCGCAGAATCCTCGGCAGCGTCGCGGGCCGAGAGCAGGGCGAAGGAGCGCAGGCTGACCTGATGCTCGTGAGTGTGGTATTCGCGGCGTTCCAGGCGCTCGCGCTTGAAGCGTTTTTCCCGCGACAGGCGCGAGAACCAGTACAGCAATTCGTCGGTGGCGCCGTCCGGCTCCTGCTCCAGCAGCCAGACCATCAGATCCGGCAGCGGCAGGGCATCTTCGCAACGCTCGACCATCTCGCGCACGGTGCGCGGCGCCCGCGGGGCATCGCCGCCCTTGTGGGTTTTGTGAGACTTGGGGAAGCGCGCCGGTTTCGGCTCGAAACGGGCCAGGGCGTAGACATAGGCTTCAACCTGGCTGGCGCTGCCGAGGAAGGTGCTTTGCGGCCGGGTGAACAACGGCATGGCCGCCTGCGGCACGGCATCGATGCCTTTGCGACGGATGGCAGCCAGGGCCAGGGCTGCGCCACGGGTCACGGCGTTGTGACGACGGGCCTCTTCGCGCAGCGGCAGGAGCAATTCGCGGGCATGGCGCAGGGTCAGCTGGGCGCTGGTCTGCATCTCGAGAATGCGTGCGTGGGTACGCAGCAGCATGTCATCGTCCACCAGGTGGCCGAGGCGCTGTTGTTCGGTGAGCATGCGCAACAACACATTCTCGACCTTGCGCACGCCTTGCTCGAACGCTCCGTCGGCGTTAACCAACTGGATCATCGGTTCGACGTACTCGTCCCAGGTCGCCAGCACTTCAGCGTAACGTTGGCGCAGCGGGATCTGCCGGTCGCTGGTCTTGGCCCGTTCGGCCACGGCCACCAGGGCCTGCTCATCGTTGGCAAGTTTCTTCAGGACGTCCCGCACGCGCATGTCGAGCAGGCGCAACTGGCGGGCCAGGTCGTTGCCGTCGCGCACGTCGAAGGCGTCCTGGATATAGCCGGCCAGACGTTCGAGGTGGCGCAGGTAGGCTTCGATCTCCAGGCACAGGCCCAGGCGGTGTTCGCGGCGCAGGTAGGCGAGGAAGTCATGGATCTGGGCATTCAGCTCGAAACGGTTCGGGCTTTTTGCCACCGGCACGAGGATGTCCAGGCGGATCCACACGTCCAGCAGGTTGGTAATGTCCTGGGGCGTGCTGTCCAGCTGTTGGGCGGCCAGTTGTGAACGCAATTCGTTGAGGCTCAGGGTGCCCTGGTCGAAGTGCTCGCACAAAGGTTCCAGCAATGCCCAGTGTTCAGCGAGGGCGCGCAAGACGCGCTTGGGTTCGATCATCGCAATGGCCGTCGGGTTGGCAATTAAAAGGGGCGATTGTACTGCATCGGGCCGGTTGCGATTCACCCCCGAGACGGACTGTCGTCTGTATTGCCCAACTATTGACTCAACAAGGAAGCGATCCGCGTCGAAGGGCGGTAGAATCCCTTCCACTTTCAGTTATCCACAAGTGGCCGACCCTTGCTTATCGAGTCCCGTCGCCGCGCCTATCTGACCGCCATGCAGGTGGTCAATTGGCTGCCGCGCACCGAATTGCCGTTCGCCGCCCCGTCGCGGCCTGAGCTGTTGGAAATGCCCGAGCCGGCAGAGGTCGCGCCGGTGGTTGCGGCCCCCGTGGCCCGGACCGTGGCCGAGCCGGCAGCGCCTGTGGCCGAACGGCCGAAAATCGAAGTGCCACGGCCTAGCCTGGCCTCGACCCGCACCGGCGCCAAACCGGTGGAGGACGCGCCGGAGGTGCCGGCCCCTGCCAGGGTCGCCCCGGTCCCGCCACCGCGCTTCGCCCTGCAATTGCTGCGTGCCGGACGCTGCCTGCTGCTGGTGGAACTGCCCACCGGCGAGCCATTCCAGAGCCGCGATCCCGCGTACCTGCTACTCAAGGACATGTTGCGTGCCGCCGGTCTGCCAGACAGTCCACAGATCGTGGGTGAACCGGTGCGCTGGCCGCTGTTGTCTCGCGGGACGATGGACCAGGGGCCGGAAGCTGCACGGGAGTTCGTCCAGGGTTTTGTAGCGGCGCGGCTCGAAGACGCGCCCTGCGCGTGTTTGTGGTTGGTCGGCCTGCCGGCGGTGAAGTTTGCTGGCGAAGCGGACGCGCAAGCGTTCAATCGCGAGCTGCAGATCGAAGGGCTGGGGGTGGCCTGGGCATTACCGGGCCTGGAACTGTTAATGGAAACGCCACAGCACAAGGCTGAAGTCTGGCAAGCCATGCGCCGGCTGATGGCGCGCTGGAAAGAATCGAATGAGTGATGCTGTTTCGTTTCGCCCGATGACCGAGGCGGACCTCGACGCTGTACTGAAAATCGAATACGCGGCCTACAGCCACCCTTGGACCCGGGGGATATTTCTCGACGGTCTGGGCAAGTACCAGATCTGGCTGATGTTCGAAGGCCAGCAGCAAGTGGGGCACGGTGTGGTGCAGATCATTCTTGACGAGGCGCACCTGCTCAACATTACCGTCAAGCCGGAAAACCAGGGCCGGGGGCTGGGCTTGCGCCTGCTGGAACACCTCATGTCGATTGCCTACAAGGCCGAGGCCCGGGAGTGCTTCCTGGAGGTGCGCGACAGTAACCGCACGGCGTTCCGGTTGTACGAGCGCTATGGCTTCAATGAAATCGGCCGGCGGCGGGATTACTATCCGGCCGTGGGTGGACGTGAAGACGCAGTGGTCATGGCTTGTACGCTGGTGGATTGAAGCCAGCATAGAAGGCTCCTGTGGGAGCAAGGCTTGCCCGCGATAGCGATGGGTCAGTTGTCGAGCTATCGACTGTCCTGGCCTCATAACGGGCAAGCCATGCTCCCACAGGCGTATAGGCAGCCTGGAGGGCTGCGTTTCACTCAGCGCTTGCCATCCAGTGGGTCGATATCCGCCATCTCGGCCTCGTCCAATCCATCGCCCCCGCCAATGTCATTTTCATCCACCACGCTCAGGTCCCAATCGGCCTGCTCGTCGTCGCCGGCTTCGTGGGCATCCCGGGCACCGTCTTCCCGGATCAGTGTCTCGGGGCTCATGTCATCGTCGGTCGGTTGATGATCATCCGTCGAGGCGCCGGTCATGCCGGCCTCGCGGACGCGCTCACGGGGCATCAAATGTTCGCGTTCGTTTTCCGGCAACTCGTCACCAATCTTCGCGCTGGGCTCGTCTTCATCGAATTCCAGTTCATGCATCGAACCCATGCGGTCTTCGTTGTCATCGATGGGCTCCGGTTGCGCCGCATCGAAAGGACGTCGTGAATCATTCATGGCAACTCTCCTACTTTGGGCCTTACTGGATGGACCGGTAGCCGTGTCGAGAATTCCAACGGCATTGACGAAGTGACCTCGACAGCCGCTCCGTTGTCAAAGATGCGCACTGTTCTCGAGGGCAAGACAGCATGAACGAACTACAAGATCTGATTGATAACAACGCGCGCTGGGCCGATGCGATCAAGCAGGAGGATCCTGACTTCTTCGCCAAGCTGGCTCGTCAGCAAACCCCTGAATACCTGTGGATCGGCTGTTCCGATGCGCGGGTGCCGGCCAACGAGATCGTCGGCATGCTGCCGGGCGATCTGTTCGTGCACCGCAACGTGGCCAACGTGGTGCTGCACACCGACCTCAATTGCCTGTCGGTGATCCAGTATGCAGTGGACGTGCTCAAGGTCAAACACATCCTGGTCACCGGCCATTATGGCTGTGGTGGCGTGCGGGCCTCGATGCAGGATCGCCAGCTGGGTCTGATCGATGGCTGGCTGCGCTCCATTCGCGACCTGTATTACGAGCATCGCGAAGCGTTGGCGCAACTGCCGACCGAAGAGGAACGTGTGGATCGCCTGTGCGAACTCAACGTGATTCAACAGGTGGCCAACGTCGGCCACACCAGCATCGTGCAGAACGCCTGGCATCGCGGACAGAAGTTGTCGATCCATGGTTGCATCTATGGCATCAAGGACGGGCGTTGGAAAAGCCTGGACACCACGATCAGCGGTTTCGAGCAATTGCCGCCGCAGTATCGCTTGCGTCCGGTGGGCGCCCCCTGATCTGACTGGCGTCAGTCGCGGTGACAGCGGCGGCGCCAGTGCTTCAGGAACTTCATGCCCTGTTCGTTGGGCGGTTCGTCATAGCCAGTGATCCAACCATGGCAATTGGACGAACCGCACCGACAGGCAAACTGCCGGTAGAGCTTCTGTTCCGTGCTGGCGTGATCCATCGTCAGGCAGTCGCCTGCGTGGATGGGCGTCAGCGCCCATAACCACAGTTCGCTCATGTCGAGAAAGACATTCGGGTTGCAGGAATGCAGCAGCAATCCGGCGAAGTGCGGGTCATACATATGGATGTCCGGCAGGACCTGTACGGTATGCGGGCGGCGCCGCCCCACCAGCAGCCCCGATACCCTGCACATCCGCTCCATGGGGGCGAACCTTTTCCGGGCGATAACGGCATTGCCGCGGCCGTTGGGGGTGCGTAGCACTTCGAAATCGCGGGCAGACGGATAACCCAGGCGGAGGCTGAGTGCTTTTTCCGGGTAAATGCAGCCCCGGTCCTGTGAAAAGGCTTTATCTGCAACGAAGATGGTCATGACAGTCCTTGTCGGTACAGGCCGACTTGCTGCCGTTGGCGTCCTGCCAACGGTCGTGAGTGACCTGGGTAGCTTCCTCCAAGTCCGGTGGGACATCTACTGTCAACTCTGACAGGCGCCAAAGGCGCTTTCCTGTGTGAGCGAAGGCTTACAAAGGAAAGTGGACCCGTGGCGAGGGCATATGTCCCCTCACCACAAGGCCTTCAGGGGTTATACCGGCTCGGATGGCAGCGGCATGGGCACCTTCAACTGCGGAAGTTGCGACTTGATCGCCGGCGTTTCGCATTTTTTCGCCGCGTCTTCTGGCGACAGCTTGCGAATCGAGGTGTAGAACAACTCGCAGGTTTTTTCCTTTTGCGTGACCTGCCAGGTCTGCGTGCACTGGTTCAATTGAGTCGTCGGGTCGCTGCTCGGCTTGCTGCCCATGCCGGCTTGCCAGCAGGCAGCGCTCAGGTCCTGGCCCATGACTTTCAGGCCTGCCGCGTCCGCCTTGGCTTCGTCGCCGCCATAGCTTTCCGGGTCGGCGGCGTACCAGATGTAGCTTGGGTGGTTGGAGCCCAGGACTGGAACCTTGACGCCAGCGGCGGGAGAGATGGTCGCCAGGCCGAGCACCGCCACGGTCTGGCCGTATTGGGTCTTGATCCAGTTCCGCACGGGGGCACCAAAGGCCACCATTGGCAGCGCGGTTCCGCTGGCGCTCTGGCTGACTTGCTTGACCATGGTGGTCTGGTAGTCGTTGAAGTAATCGTAGACACCCTCCAGCGTCGCGCCGGCAGTGGACGGAGCCGCGATGGGGGCGATGTCGATGATGGTCTGGTAAGCCGGCGTCTGGTCGGCGGCAATGCCGTTGGCCGTCAGCAGGGTGGCCCAGCGATCGGTGGTGGCTGATTCCAGGTAGTCCTGGGCCTGGGTCAGGGAATAATCAGGCGGGAAGTGCAGCAGTTCGACACTCTTGCGGTTTTCCAGGGCCATGCCCAGCGGCAGGAACAGGTACCAGTTGTAGGCCCATTTCTTGTCGTCGTTAAGCTTCGTGGCTCCCTTGTACGCCAGGTCACCGGCATCGAGCAGTTTGCTCAAGGGTTGGCCGTAGGCTTTCGGCACGCCGCTGATGTGGGCGTAGACCTTGCCGTTGTCGCGTTTGACGCTGACCTTGGCCGCGCCGTAGCCGTCACGTTGAACGCTCTGGGTCAGGTAGTGCTCGACGGTCTGTTCCAGCGTCCAGTTGCGGAAGCAGATGACGTTGCAGTTGTTGGGGTAAGCGAAGAGGCGAGTGACGCGTTCGGTACTGCCAAGCTGTACATCGATGTCGGCCCCGTGAACGGTGGCACTCAGGGCCAGGGCGGCAAGGGGAAATACTGCGAGTTTAGACATGCTCAGATCCTTTTCAGCGTTTGAGCCCTTCGAACAGGGCGCCCCCATACTGAAACAGACCGAGCCGAAGAAGAAGTGGGCCGACGTAAATATCGGCCCTTTTTTATGGCTTTATGGCATCACTGGCGGCAAATAGGCCAATGTTGTCCCGAGCGCCCATAGCAGCACCAACACCAAGGGGGTGTGCACCAACAGTTGCACGAAGGAAAAGCCGATCAAGTCCCTGGCTTTCAGCCCCAATACACCCAGCAGCGGCAGCATGTAGAAGGGGTTGATGAGGTTCGGCAACGCTTCGGCGGCGTTGTAGATCTGCACCGCCCAACCGAGGTGGTAATTCAGGTCATTGGCCACCTGCATCACGTAAGGGGCTTCAATGATCCACTTGCCTCCACCGGAAGGAATGAAGAACCCCAGGATCGCCGAGTAGACCCCCATCAACAAGGCGTAGGTGTCGTGGGAAGCGATCTGTACGAAAAAGGTCGAGATATGGTGGGCGAGTGTCTGGGCATCGCTGCCCTTGACCGTGGTCAGCAGCGCGGCGATGGAGCCGTATAGCGGGAACTGGATCAGTACGCCGGTAGTGGTCGGTACTGCGCGGGCCACCGCATCGAGAAAACTGCGCGGGCGCCAGTGCAGCAAGGCGCCGAGCATCAGGAACAGGAAGTTATAGGTGTTGAGCCCCGAAATCGCGCTGATCGCCGGCTTGGTCGAAAACTCGTGGAACAGCCAGCCGGCGGCCAGCAGCACCAGCGCGATGGTCAGCAGCGGGCTGTGCTCCAGCCATTCCCCAGGACGGGTACGGGGTTGCAGGGCCGGCATGCTGAAGCTGGGATCGATCCCGCAAGCGGCGGCGTCACGGGCGCTGTTTGGCCCTGGGGCGGTCGCATAGGCAACCAGCAGTGAAATGACGATCAGCGCCAGCAACATCACGCCGGACTGCCAGAGGAAGATGGTCTGGGTGAATGGAATGACGCCGGTGATCGACAGGATCGACGGCGGTAGGCTGGCCGGGTTGGCTTGCAATTGCGCGGCCGACGACGATAACCCCAAGGCCCACACCGCGCCGAGGCCCAGGTAAGCGGCGGCGCCAGCGGCGCGATAGTCCATTTTCAGATCGGTGCGGCGGGCGAGGGCGCGTACCAGCAGGCCGCCGAAGACCAGCGACAGACCCCAATTGAGTAACGAGGCGACCATGGAGATCAACGCCACCCAGGCCACTGCGGAACGCCCATTCCTTGGGATGCGCGCCAGGCGATCGATCAACCTGACGGCGGGTGGCGAGCTGGCGACCACGTAGCCACCGATCACGACGAAGGCCATTTGCATGGTGAACGGGATCAGGCTCCAGAAGCCATCGCCGAACGCCATGGCGGCGGCCGTAGGCGTGGCGCCGATGAACTGCGTCGCCAGGGCGACCACCAGCACTGCCAGCGCGGCAAAGACCCAGGAGTCGGGAAACCAGCGTTCGGCAAAACTGGAACAGCGCAAGGCAAAGCGGGCGGAGCGGCTGTCTTGGATGTCGGTGGTCACGGCGATTACCTCGATTCTTATGATTGCTTTTATGGGGACGGGTATCTGGAGCGGAGAGGCCCCGACAACGGTAGAACAATCCACTGACCATGAAAGACGGGCCTGGGTTCGCGAGCCTCTTGGAAAACGCCAGGGCGACCAATGGCACTCTTCAGAAAAAAGTCGCCGCGCCGATGGCATGAGAACAGCTTGTCAATTCTCCTGCCACCCGGAGCATGCTTATGTTCAATCAACGCTTGAAGCAGGAGCTGACGGCCCTGCGCCAAGAACTGTCCAGCCTCATGCAAGTGAAGGAAAGCCTGGACCGTGAAATGCTGGCGCTCACCCTCGATGCCGAGGGGAGGGTGCAGACGGTCAATCAGAGGTTTCTCGATGAAATGCACTACAAGAGCCAGGACCTCATTGGCCGGGGTGTGGAAGACCTGGTGCCGTCCTATCTGAAGTCCAATGAGTTCCAGCTTCGCTTCAAGACGGCATTGACCCGTGGTGAGCATTTTTCCGGTGCCGTGCGCCTGCTGCGGGGCAATGGCAAGGAAGCCTGGCTGCGCTCGATCCTTCAGCCTGTAAAAGGAGTTGATGGGCGAGTTCGTTATTTTTCGATGTATTCCAATGACCTGACCCGTACCATCGAAGGTTCTCGCGAGCATGAAAACCTCATTGGTGCGTTGGTGCGTTCAACGGCGGTGATCGAGTTTGATCTGGACGGTCACGTACTGACAGCCAATGACCGTTTTCTCAACGCCATGGGTTATAGCCTGGCGCAGGTCAAGGGCAAGCATCACCGCACCTTCTGCGATCCGGAGGAATACAACAGTCCCGCCTACCAGCAGTTCTGGAAACGCCTGAACAGCGGCGAGTTCGTCGCCGGCCGCTTCAAGCGCCTCGACAGCAATGGTCGTGAAGTGTGGCTGGAGGCTTCCTACAACCCGGTGGTCGACGCCAACGACCGACTGTACAAAGTGGTCAAGTTCGCCACCAACATCACCGACCAGGTCAACCAGGAAAAAGCCGTCGCCGAGGCCGCCAACATCGCCTACAGCACGTCCCTGCAAACCGACAGCAGCGCTCAGCGGGGGACTACTGTGGTGACCCAGGCCGTGGACGTGATGCGCGACCTGGCCCGGCACATGCAAACCGCCGGCGAAGGTATCGAGGCGCTGAACGAGCAATCCATGGTGATCGGCACCATCGTCAAGACCATCAGCGGTATTGCCGAGCAGACCAACCTGCTGGCGCTCAACGCTGCTATCGAAGCCGCCCGTGCCGGCGAACAGGGCCGAGGCTTTGCGGTGGTGGCCGATGAAGTGCGGCAACTGGCGTCGCGTACCAGCCAGGCCACCGATGAAATTGTCGGCGTGGTTCGCCAGAACCAGGACATGGCGCGTAATGCCGTCTCGCTGATGACGGACGGTCAACACCAGGCCGAACAGGGCCTGGCCCTGGCAGCCGAGGCGGGGACGGTGATCGTCGAGATCCAGGATGGGGCAAAGAAAGTGGTCGATGCCGTGAGCCAGTTTGCCAATCAGCTGTCGAGCTGAGGCAGGCGTTATTGTTTTTTACATATTAATTATTGTTTTACGATAATTTCGTAATTATGTTTGGCGCTCCCATACTCTGTTGGAGCCCTGACATGTGTTCGAATCGTCTCGCCCTGTACAGCCAGCGCATGGCTGCCATCACGCTTGTTTTCATTGTCGCGATGATGGTCGTCAACGCTGCTGCCTGGCTGTTTCCTGATGTTGCGTCAAAATACGGGTTGGGCTTTTCCCTGACCGAGCGGCAATTGTTCAGTCTGCCGGCAGGAGGGGCGGTAGGGTTGACGGGCTGGCAGCGTCTGGGGGGCATTCTTTTGTCCAGCGTGCCTCTGCTCGCGCTCGCGGTCGGACTGGTCAACCTGCGGCAGCTCTTCAGG
The DNA here is from genome assembly GCF_057809755.1 of Pseudomonas sp. FG13. Taxonomy (NCBI): domain Bacteria; kingdom Pseudomonadati; phylum Pseudomonadota; class Gammaproteobacteria; order Pseudomonadales; family Pseudomonadaceae; genus Pseudomonas; species Pseudomonas sp. FG13. Next base: position 80,782 of record NZ_JBMDKO010000021.1, on the reverse strand, counting down.
CGCTATGCCCAGGGGCAATATTTTTCCAGTGAAGCCGCGGTTTATCTTGGAAACGCAGGTCGCGCGGTCGCACTATGGGTGTTGCTGGATTTCCTGTGCGAGCCGTTCCTCAGCCTGCTGGTCACGATCAATGCGCCGGTGGGCGAGCGATTACTGACTATCAGCATCACCGCTCCGTCCTTCGTCGCTTTGTTCCTTGCCGCCTGTATCGCCATCATTGCTCGGATATTGTCCCAGGCCAGTGAAGTCGACTCAGAAAACAGAACTTTCGTTTGAGAAACTCATGCCTATCGTGATTCAACTGGATGTGATGCTGGCAACGCGCAAGGTCAAATCCAAGGACCTGGCCGCCGCCATAGGCATTACGGAAGCCAACCTCTCCCTGTTGAAGCAGGGAAAGGTCAAGGGCATACGCCTGGCGACGCTCGAGGCTATTTGCAGTTACCTGCAGTGTCAGCCCGCCGATCTGCTGATTTATCAACCAGAGCGCGAGCTGTCATGAGTGAGTCGGATATTCGCTCAGTCCCCCAGGGCCTCCCCTTCACGCCGAGGATCGGCGCCCCCGGCCAGTGATGTTTTGCCTTGCGCATCGCGCACCCGGACGATGGCCTGGGTGCCGCTGGTCATGTCGATCTCGCTCACCGTGTGGCCTTTATCTTTCAGCGCCTGGATCAACGCAGGGCTGAATTGTCCTTGTTCCAGCTCAGTGGGGCCATTGCGGCTGCCGAAGTTGGGCAGGTTGATGGCGGTTTGTGGGTCCAGGTTCCAGTCCAACAGACCGATCACCGATTTGGCCACGTATTCGATGATCTGCGAGCCCCCCGGCGATCCGACAGCGGCCAGCAGCTCACCGTTCTGACGGTCGAAAATCAGCGTCGGTGCCATCGATGAACGTGGGCGCTTGCCGGGTTCGACGCGGTTGGCGACTTTCTGTCCGTTTTCTTCGGGGATGAACGAGAAGTCGGTCATCTGGTTGTTGAGCATGAAGCCCTGGACCATCACATGTGAGCCGAATGCCGATTCCACCGTGGTGGTCATGGACACGGCGCCGCCCTGGTCATCCACTGCCACCACTTGCGAGGTGGAAATACGCAGTGGCGAACGGTCCGGGGCGTAGGCCACCTGGATGCCCGGCGGCGTACCGGGTTTAGCGGTACCCATGCTGCGCGGGCCGATCAGGTTGGCGCGGCTGGCCAGGTAGCCAGGGTCGACCAGGCCCTGGATCGGTACAGGGACGAAGTCCGAATCGGCGACATACTGGGCGCGGTCGGCGTAGGCCAGGCGTTCGGCCTCGGCGATCAGATGCACAGCTTCCGGCGCGGGTTCGAGGCCGGCGGGTTTATCGCTCTTGATGGGTTTCAAGGGCGCGAGGGCGGAGTGGCTGTCGCGCTGTTCCAAAGCCTGCAAAGTCCCGAGAATCTGCGCGACGGCGATTGTGCCGGAGGAGGGTGGGGCCATGCCGCAGAGCTGCCAGCGCTTGTAGTCGGTGCACAGCGGCGCACGCTCCCGGGCGGCGTAGCCTTTCAGGTCGTTCAGCGAAAGGCTGCCGGGGTTGGCGTGGCCCTGCACCTTGGCGACGATTTCCCGGGCCACCGGGCCCTCGTACAACGCGTCGGGGCCTTCGTTGGCGATGCGCTTGAGCACACCGGCCAAGGCTGGATTTTTCAGCAGCGTGCCGACGGCTTTCGGGCTGCCATCGCTATTCAGGAAATAAGCAGCCATGTCCGGTGAACCTGGCAGGGACGGATCGCTGGCAATGATTGAGTGCAACCGAGGCGAGATCGGAAAACCTTGTTCCGCCAGCTTGATGGCCGGTTCGAACAGCGTTGCCCATTTCAAGCGTCCGTGTTTTTGGTGGGCCAGCTCCAGCGCACGCAACACACCCGGCGTGCCGACCGAACGGCCACCGATCTGTGCAGCGGTAAACGGCATGGGCTTGCCATCGGCCTGCAGGAAGAGTCGCTCGGTAGCACCGGCCGGTGCCGTTTCGCGGCCATCATATGTACGCACGGCCTTGCCATCCCACAGCACAATGAATGCACCGCCGCCAATGCCCGATGACTGCGGTTCCACCAGGGTCAACACCGCTTGCATGGCAATCGCCGCGTCGATGGCCGAGCCTCCACGCCGCAACATCTCCCGCCCGGCCTGGGCTGCCAGAGGGTTGGCTGCGGCGGCCATATGCTTGTCGGCGTGGCGGGACTGCAGATCCGCGCGGTAACCGGAGGTGATTTCCGGTGCGGTGGGTAATGCGGGCGTGGAGGAGGAGGGTGGAGCCTTGCAGGCAATGAGGGTGAGGGCGACAGCCAGCAATGAAGCAGCTGACAGGCGATGAAGGTTCGGTTTGAGGTCTGTAAGCACGTGTTGCTCCATCCGTGGCATGGGATATACAGTCGGACTGTAGCGATGCGAGACGCAGGGTGCAAACCGACAGGGACCCGCTTCTCGGCAGTAGCCGGAACTAGGATTGATCCGCATCACGGAGGAAAGACCTGATGAAACTGATTGGCATGCTGGATTCCCCCTATGTCCGTCGCGTGGCGATCTCGCTTGATCTGATGGGTGTCTCGTTCGAACACGTCGCACTGTCGGTCTTCGGTTCGTTCGAGGCGTTTCGCGCGATCAACCCGGTGGTAAAGGCCCCCAGCCTGGTATTGGATGACGGTAGCGTGTTGATGGATTCGACACTGATCATCGACTACTTCGAGGCGCAAAGTCCCGCTGACAAGAAGTTGATGCCGCAGCAGGCCATGTCCCTGGTCACTTCGCTGCAAATCCTGGGATTGGCGCTGGCTGCTTGCGACAAGGCGGTGCAGATTGTCTATGAGCGCCAGTTACGCCCTGAGGAAAAACGTCATCAGCCTTGGCTGGACCGGGTGGTCGGGCAGTTGCTGGCGGCCTGCCGCGAATGGGAAACCCAACTGGCGTGCCTTCCGCCGGCTGTCCAAGAGAGGCCGGATCAGGCCACCCTCACCAGTGCCGTCGCCTGGTCTTTCATTCAACTGATGGTCGCCGATATCGTCAGGGCAGATGATTTTCCCGTGTTGCATGCTCATGCGGCCCGGTTGGAAGAAACCGAATCGTTCAAGCGCTATCCCCAGGCTTGAGGGCGGCGCATTTCATCAGGCACGATTGTCGGTCGGGCAACTTGCTTAAACCCGATTTGCCATAGTGCTTGAATGTGAGTGCTTTCACAGTGCTCTGATTCCGATCTGCACATGCCGCTGCCACTTCGCTCCCCCGTGACATGGCCACAGGGAAGCTTTGCGTTCAATTGCATTGACTGAATGAGCGCCGTGAACACTCAGGCTTTCGGTTGATAGCGCTCAGCGGCGTGGGCTTGGCGAATCTCTGACAGCAAACCCTGCCGCGCTTGATCCAGCGTCGTCCAGCGTGCCTCGGTGTGTAACGGTGGGATGGTGACCAGCTCGCGGCGATCAAAGCCGATCAGTGCGGCATCGACCAACTCTTCGACGTCCATCACTTCACTCAGTGAATTGACGTCTATCCCTGCGCGCTCCCAGATTTCGGTGCGGGTGGCGGCTGGTAATACTGCCTGGACATAGACGCCCTTGGGCGACAACTCCAGGTGCATCCCTTGGGACAGGAACAGCACGAACGCTTTCGAAGCGCCATACACCGACATACCGAATTCAGGCGCCAAGCCCACCACCGACCCCAGGTTGACGATAGAACCCGCACCGGACTGTGCAAAGCGGGGAGCTACCGCAGCGGCGAGCCGCGTCACGGCTACGACGTTGAGCGAGACAAGCCGATCGATCGCCTCGGCGTTCTGTTGGACGAAAGCACCGGATTGAGCCAACCCTGCGTTGTTGATCAGTACGCCAATGCGCGAGTCGTCACGCAGGCGGGTTTCGACCGCACTGAGATCGGCAGGGTCGGTCAAGTCGGCTTGCATAACATCAACAGCAATGCCGTGTTCCGCATGAAGGCGGGTGGCCAGGGCATCCAGGCGTTCTTTGTCACGGGCGACAAGGACAAGATCATGGCCGCGTTTGGCAAAGCGTTTGGCATAGGTGGCGCCGATGCCGGTAGAGGCACCTGTGATCAGAACAGTGGCAAGCGTTGTCATGTTGGAATTCCTGAGGGCGTGTTGTGCAAGAAGATGAGTGGGGAAACTTCAACCAGCGAGTGTCGGGTAGTCGGTATAACCTTCGGCGCCGCCACCGTAGAGCGTCGCACCGTCGAGCGGTGTCAACGGCGCAGCGGTTTTCAAGCGTTCAACCAGGTCCGGGTTGCTGATGAACGGACGGCCGAAGGCAATCAGATCGGCCTTGTCCTCGTTGAGAGCAGCGGTAGCCAATTGCAGGTCGTAACCGTTGTTGGCCAGGTAGGTCTGCTTGAATCGCTGACGTAATGCGTCGTAGTTGAACGGTGCTACATCGCGTGGGCCGCCAGTGGCGCCTTCCACTACGTGCAGCAAAACAATCCCCAGCGCATTGAGCTGCTCGACGATGTATTCGTACTGGGCTTGCGGGGCGCTGCTGGAGACGCCGTTGGCCGGCGAGACCGGCGAGATCCGCACGCCGGTGCGCTCGGCACCGATTTCGTCGACCACTGCCGCGACGACTTCGATCAGCAGACGCGCGCGATTTTCTATCGAGCCGCCGTAGGCATCCGTGCGCTGGTTGGCGTTGTCTTTGATGAACTGATCAAGCAAATAGCCGTTTGCCCCATGGATCTCGACGCCGTCGAAGCCCGCGGCAATGGCGTTCGCCGCCGCTTGGCGAAAGTCGTTGACGATGCCTGGCAGCTCGCTCAATTGCAGGGCACGAGGCTCCGAGACGTCGGCGAAATGGTTGTTGACGAAAGTCTTCGTCTGCGCCCGGATCGCCGACGGTGCCACGGGGGCTGCGCCATCCGGTTGCAGGTCGACGTGCGAAACACGGCCAACGTGCCAGAGCTGCACAAAAATGTGCCCACCCGCAGCATGCACAGCGTCCGTCACTGTCCGCCAGCCGGCGATCTGCGCGGGCGTATACAGCCCCGGGGTGTCTTGGTATCCCTGCGCCTGCGCTGATACCTGGGTGGCTTCGGTGATGATCAGGCCGGCCGTGGCGCGTTGGGCGTAATAGGTTGCGCTCAATGCGCTCGGGACCAGGCCGGCGCCCGCACGGTTACGGGTCAGGGGTGCCATGACGATGCGATTAGAGAGCGTCAGGTCTCCCAGGAGATAGGGTTCGAAAAGCGATTTCTCAGACATGATTTCCAGCTTCTGGTGTGGGAATGGTTCTAATGATTGCGATCGAACTCTAAAATGTCAATCTTTTGATGTTGATTGACATCAATGTAACTGGAGGCTGGGTGGGGGGCGCCTGGATGGACGATGAAAGCCATGAGGAAAGAAGCGCAGATTTCCCACGTGCGATGGGCAATGTGAGAGGTTGTGTTGGAAGAGGGCGGGGTCTTGCAGGCAACGACAGTGAGAGTGGCAGTCAGCGGCGAAACGGCTGACAGGCGATGAAGGATCCACCACGATGGTTCAGGCAATCATGGCGGTTTTTTTCAGGGCATAAAAAAACGGCTTATCTTTCGATAAGCCGTTTTTAGTACTTGGTGGCTACACAGGGACTTGAACCCCGGACCCCAGCATTATGAATGCTATGCTCTAACCAACTGAGCTATGTAGCCAAGTGGCGCGCATTATTCGCCGGTAGCGAGGATGTGTCAAGCGTAAATCTGAAATATTTCTCTGCGCTTTCAACCGCTTATCCTTCCTCGCTACAAATGCCCCTCAACCGAGTTGAAATCTCCCGGTATTCGCGCTCAGCGCCTGGCTTCCCTGGCTCAGGGTATCCGCTGCCAGGTTCACTGCTCGTGCACCGTCCAGCAAGCGCATGGCGGCTTGATCGACCTGCTGGATATTGCCGCTGACCTCGTCGGCCGTGCTGGCCTGTTCGTCCACTGCGGTGGCGATCTGCGCCAGGGTATCGGTCACGCTTTGCACGGCGCTGGCGATTTCCCCCAGGCGTTCGCCCAGGCTGGTGACGGCTTGGGCATCGGTCTGTGCCTGCTCGCAGGCAGCTTCCATCAGGCTGACTGCTTCATTCACCGTAGCGCGCAGGCTGTCGACCGTGCCTGCAATCTGCTGGGTGGAGGACTGGGTACGCTGCGACAGGCTGCGGACCTCATCAGCCACCACCGCGAAACCGCGCCCCTGTTCCCCGGCACGCGCGGCTTCGATGGCGGCGTTGAGGGCCAGCAGGTTGGTCTGCTCGGCCACGCCACGGATGGTGTCGACCACCAGTTGGATCTGCTGTCCCTGTTCGCTCACGCGGCCCAGGGCGGCGGCGGTGTCGTTGAGGCGCTGGTTGAGCTGCTGGATGCTCGCGGTCGTGCGTTGGCTGTCGCGACTGCTATCGGTAGCGATGCGTCGGGTCTGTTGGGCGCTGTCGGACGCCTGTTCACAGCTTTTTGCCACGCCTTGAGAGGTCGCGGCCAGTTGCGTTGCCGCAGCGGCGATCTGGCTGATCTGCATCTGTTGGGCTTCGACTTCTCCCAGGGCGCCGCTGGAATGGGTATTGAGGGTGCGCACGGCATTGCTCACCTGCGACGTCTCGTGGTCGACCCCCAGCAGGCTGTTGCGCAATTGCACCACGGCGACGTTGAGGGCGGTGCTGATCGCCGCCAATTCATCGCGGCCTTGCACCGGTACTTGCAGGCTGAGGTTGCCGTCACGCAGGGCTTCGGCCAGCAAGGTGATGCCGCTGGCGCTGCGGCGGATGGACGCTTGCAGGCAGACAAACAGGTAGAGAGCCGCCAACAGCAGGCAGCCCAGCACTGTCGCCACCAGCGTGAACTGGCGGATCGCCGTGGCGTGATAATGGTTCAGCCGCGTATCCAGAGCCACCAGGGATTGCTGGCGCAAGGCGGCCAGATCGGACAGCAGGGCGTCCAGGTGTTTCTCGAAGTCTTCCGGCTTGAGGCTGATGGAGCCGCCGAACACGCCGTCATCCAGCACTTTCAGTTCGGCATCCAGATGCTTGAGGCTGCCTTGGTATTGACCCGCCCAGGTTTGCAGTTCGCTGGGCAAGCGTGCTTCCAGGAGCCCACCGGTCTTGAGCAATTGATCCCGGGCGTCGCCGATGCGACTGCGCAGGTCCCGCAGTTGCAGGCGGCTCTGCAGAGTGAACTGGCCCGACACCACCGAGGCTTGTCCGACGCTGGCCAGGCGCCCGACCCGCTCGATCAGCTCGGGGGTCTGCTGGGTCGAGATCTGGGTCAGCAAATAGGTTTCGAGCCAGGAGGCGAGGGTCAGGCGATTGTCCATCACGATCTGCTCGCGCAGAGCTTGCAGCGCACTGAGGGCGGCGGTGAAGCGGTCATAGCCGTCTGGCCACCAACCCACGGCGCCCAGGCTTTTCGAATCCAGGCCCTTGAGGCTGGTCTGCAAAGCTTGGTAGCGGGCGAGGATATCGGCTTCGGCGCCTTCGGCCTGCAAGGTGGCGTTCAGGTCATCGGCGGCCTGGTTGAGGGCCGGTTGTACGGCATCGAAAGCCGCCATCGCGGCAAGCGTGGCAGGCGTAGGTTGCCGATTGGTTTCCGTGGCGCGCCAACGGGCAGCGCGGTTGCGCTGGGCGGTGAGCAGGTTGTCCAGGTTGTCCAGGGCCAGTAACTGGCGGACCCCGGCACGTTCCCCGGAAATCAGGCTGAGCTGATCGCGATAGTCCTGGCCGATGATCCACAGACTGCCCATGAGTGGCAGGATGAAGAGCAAGAACAACAATTGGAATTTACCGGCGAAGCCGAAACGTCCCAATAATCCGATGCCCGGTGATAGAAAAGCCTGCATGCCCATACTCCCCTGAACACCCTTGCACTCTTTTTGTGCGTTTCTACACAAATGCTGAAACAGGTGTTCTTTTAAAAGGCCTCGAAAATTCGCTCTGATCGCTCTGTACGCGGGCTCTGTAGCGAAACTTCCCATTCTCGGTTCCCTTTGTAAGGGACCGCGTTATAACGAAAAATAAGGCAAGATTCAGACCATGGCGTTGAGCTATCACCTTGGCGGCGGGGATTTTTTAGGTCGATAGCATGCTAATTAAAAACGTGCCGCACTAAAATGGCGCATTGCGGGGCCTGTCAGCGTGCGCTCCCCGTTCGCTGAGTTGAAACGATACGAACGTTGGGTCGCCGAGTGTGCTCTCGTCACGACTAAAGTACTGATTTGTATAAGTCCTAAGTTGATGTTGTAGAAATATTGCCCGTGTTAATTTGCTGCTGTGGTTGTTGGTTTGAATGGATTCTGCGGCTTTATTCAAGGGTGATCCTGGGTGATAGCAGAAGCAGGCTTTACATTCTTTCCGCCTATCGCCCTTGCCTTCCTGGAAATAAGCCTCCGGTTTCTGATTCGAACGCCTCTTCCGCTACCGAGTGGATAGAGCGATGAATGCTTTCCCCCCACTTGCCACGTTTCAATGCTGGTAAACAGCTGTATCGCCGTGTCCTTGAAGGCGTTCGTTCGAGGCGGCGTAAGCAGCGGTGATCGATTGTTATTCGCCACGTCGTGCACACGTTGAAATGCCGCCGTCGTTGTTGACGGTAGCAATAAATAGAATCAGGCAGGGGTCAATATGAAGTTCAAGTCGTTGCAGGCACGTATTTGTGTCACGGCGGGCGTATGCCTGTTTGTCTCATCGGTCAGCCTGGTTGCCTACGGGCTCTTCACCGCTCGCGCCAATGAGCATTATGTTTCGACGGAAGTGACGGCACTGGTTGAAAAATCGACGATTCGGGAAATTCAGAACCTGGCCGAGTCCCGCGCCAACGCCATTCAGGCCAGGCTGCAAAACGCGCTGGATGCAGCCCGCACCATGGCCAATACCTTTGCCGCCGGCAAGGCCGTGCAGAGCCCGCTGGCATTGGGCAGGGATCAGATCAACAGTGTATTGCTCAGTGTCCTCAAGGATAATCCTGACTTCAATGGCACGTATTCCTGCTGGGAGCCGGATGCATTGGATGGGCAGGATCGCGCTTTTCGAAATGCCCAGGATGGCAACAATCCGCTGACCGGACGTTTCACGCCCTATTGGACCCGCAGCGCGGACGGCCATGTCGCGGTGCAACCGCTGGTGGAGTATGACTCCCCTGACCGTCACCCCAATGGTGTGCCGAAGGGCGGTTGGTACAGCGGCCCGCGCGACACCCTGAAGGAAAGTGTGTTGGACCCCATTCCCTATGTGGTCCAGGGCAAGAATGTCTGGCTGACCACCTTGTCGGTGCCGATTGTGTCCGGCGGCAAGTTCTACGGGGTGGTCGGGGCTGACTTCGATATCGCTTTCATCCAGAAACTCAGCGAGCAGATGTCTGCCGATCTTTACGATGGCAAGGGGTCTGTTTCGATCATGAGTAACCAGGGACTGGTGGTCGCGGACAGCAAGCGTACTGATCTGATCGGGCAACCCATCAAGGCCTTGTTGCCCGATTCCTGGGAAAAGGTGCTGAGTGATATCCAGCGTGGTCGTGGCGATGGCCTGCTCAATCCGCAAACGCAGAATATTGAAGTGCTGATGCCCATTGAACTGGGACGCACGGGTAAACCGTGGGCAGTACTCATTCGCTTGCCCAAGGCGGTGGTCATGAGCCAAGCGATTGCCCTGGAGCAGGAGTTGCAATCGCGCAGTATCAGTAACAGCGTCTGGCAAGTGTCCGTAGGGCTGGGCATTTCACTGTTGGCTCTCGTTGGCCTTTGGCTGGCCGCGGCAAAAATCGTCGGGCCGATTCGCGAGGCTGCTGCCCTGGCGGCTCAGATCAGCCTGGGGGATTTCTCTCGTCGCTTGGTGCAGAAGTCCGAGGACGAAGTCGGGCAGTTGTCCATCGCGCTCAACGACATGTCCGAGAGTCTGCAGCGACAGGTCAGGGTGGCCGAGCGCATTTCCGAAGGCGATCTGGACCTGGAGGTCCGGCTGTCTTCACCTCACGATACCCTGGGCAAGTCGCTGGAAAAAATGGTCACCAACTTGAACCAGTTGATTTCCGAGGTCCAAGTCAGTGCCACCCGAATCAGTGGCAGTTCGGCGCAGGTCACCGATCTGAGTCAGTCCTTGTCCGATGGGGCGGCCAACTCGGCCTCGTCCATCACCGAGATCAGCGCGGTGATGACCCAGATGGCTGCCCAGACCCGGGACAATGCCGCCAATGCCAAGAAGGCCGATGAGCAATCCCAGTCATCACGGGCCGATGCAGGCGAGAGCGACAAGTTGATGAGCGAGCTGATTGCCGCGATGGCCGAAATCGATAATTCGGGCAAGGACATCACCGCGATCATTACCACCATCGATAACATTGCCGCACAAACCAACCTTCTGGCACTGAACGCCGCCATCGAGGCTGCCCGGGCCGGTGAGCTCGGGCGCGGTTTTGCCGTGGTCGCGGATGAGGTTCGCACCTTGGCAGCCCGTAGCGCCGAGGCCGCGCAGCAGACGGCCGCGTTGATTGCCGATTCCTCGAACAAGACCCAGCGCGGCATGATCATCGCCGGACGAACCGCCGAGTCTCTCAAGAATATCGTCAGTGGCACCAGCGCGGTGTCCAGCCTGGTTTCGCTGATCTACCAGGCTTCCAGCGAGCAGGCTTCAGGCTTGCAACAGGCCAGTGTCGGGTTGGAACAGATCGATGAGGTGACGCAGAAAAACCAGTCGAGCTCGCAGGAATGCGCGGTGGCGGCCAAGGATCTGTCGGAGCGGGCGTCGCTGATGCAACGGGTGTTGAGCCGTTTTAAAGTCAAAGGGGGCTAGTACCCGTTCCCAGGCGTATGGCCAAGCATGTCAAATCAGCACAAGAAGCCCTGCATCGGTGATGGATGCAGGGTTTTTTGTCAGATTCTGTAATAATTCGCCTCGCATGAAGCGTCCTGAAACTCTGTAGGATTTTTATCCCCAATTACTTCAGGTCGATATGAACACCTCCATGGAGCCCCCCAGTCGCTTTTCTCCTCTCGTTCGCTGCACCCCTCTGACAAACTCTTTCCGAGGGAGCGAATAATTCCATGGAATGGATCGTTGACCCCACGGCCTGGCTTGGCCTTTTGACGCTGATCGTGCTGGAGCTGGTGCTCGGCATCGACAACCTTGTCTTCATCGCCATCCTGGCCGACAAACTTCCTCCAGAGCAGCGGGATCGCGCCCGCATCATCGGGCTGTCCCTGGCGCTGTTGATGCGTCTTGGCTTGCTGGCCAGCATCTCGTGGATGGTGACCCTGACCGAACCGTTGTTCGAGGTCTTTGACAAGACGTTCTCGGGTCGAGACTTGATCATGTTGTTCGGGGGTGTGTTCCTGTTGTTCAAGGCAACCATGGAGTTGCATGAGCGACTCGAAGGCCATGTGGCCCAGCGCTCGGGTAACGCGGCCTATGCGATGTTCTGGCCAATCGTTGCGCAGATCGTGGTGCTGGATGCAGTGTTTTCGCTGGATGCCGTGATCACTGCCGTGGGCATGGTGGAGCACCTGTCGGTCATGATGATCGCGGTGATTTTCTCCATTGGCCTGATGATCGTCGCAAGCAAGCCGCTGACGAATTTCGTCAACGGGCACCCCACGGTCATCATGCTCTGCCTGGGCTTCCTGATGATGATCGGTTTCAGTCTCACCGCGGAGGGCCTGGGTTTCCACATTCCGAAAGGGTATCTCTACGCCGCGATAGGCTTCTCGATCCTGATCGAACTGTTCAACCAGTTGGCTCGCTCGCGTCGCAAGAAGAGCCTGCAGGGTCGTCGCCCCATGCGCCAACGTACCGCCCATGCGGTGATGCGTTTGTTGGGTGGCCACCCATTGGACGCCGACGAGGTGGGTGAAGAGATTGCCGACATGCTCTCAAGCGATGAGGCCGAGCCGGCGTTCGACCGACGTGAACGGGTCATGATCAGCGGTGTACTTCAGTTGGCGGAGCGCCCGATACGCGGTGTCATGACCCCCCGCGCGGAAATCGATCACCTCGATCTGGCCGACGCCCCAGACGTGATCCGCACGCGGCTGATGCATTCGTCGTATTCCAGGCTGCCGTTGATTCGCAATGGTCAGGTCGATGAGCCGTTGGGCTTCGTGCACAAGAAAGAACTGCTCAAGGAACTGTTGGCGGGGCACGAGCCCGATCTGGAAGCCATGGCTCGCAAGGCAATCAACTTGCTGGACAGTTTCACGATTCTCAACGCGCTGGAACAGATGCGTAAGGAGTCGACGCATATCGCTTTTGTGGTGAACGAGTTTGGTGATTTCGTGGGACTGCTCACCATGACCGACATCCTCGAATCCATCGCCGGTGAGCTGCCCGATGCCAGTGAAATCGAAGGTCCGAATATCCTGCCCCAGGAGGGCGGTTTCCTCATCAACGGTGCGCTGAATCTCAGTCAGATTCGCGAGCAAACGGGCTTCCAGGCACAAGCCACCGAGGACTATCAGACACTCGCAGGATTGGTCATGAGTTTGCTGGATCGCTTGCCGGTCATTGGCGATGAACTCCATTGGCAGGCGTGGCGCATGACGGTGGTTGAGGTCCAGGAGCGTCGGGTGACGAGGGTGTTGTTGCGTCCTGACGGATATGAGACAGCATCCAGTCGATAAACACCTGGGTTTCAGCCGCTGCGTCCTGGGAGACGCCGTAGTAATAACGGATCAACGGCAGGCGCAAGGAGGGAAACGGGCAGGTCAGTCGCCCTGTGGATAAGTCCCTGCCCAGCAATGACGCCGGACACAGGGCCACTCCCAGGCCATCGACGGCGGCTTGCAACACCAGATGCATATGGTCCAATTGCAGGGTCGGTTGGGTTCGCAACTGAGCGATACCCGCCTGCCTGGCCCAGTCCTGCCAGTCGCTGCTGCGGGTTTTACCGGTCAGCAGCGTGTGCTGGAACAGATCATTCGGGCTGTCCAGCGGCTGGCGTTGCAGCAGCGACGGGGCGGCGACCAGTATCAGGTGGTCTTCCAGTAACGCGTGGGGTTGAACGTTGGCGGACCATCCGGACTGTCCACGGCGAACCACGACGTCAAACAGCTCGCGCGATTGATCCGGCGGCAGGGTGCTGGTAACCACTTCAGGGTAGATATCCGGATACAGTGCCATGAAGTTGGGCAATCGCGGAATCAGCCAGCGCACCGCGAAGGATGGACGCACATTGATCGTCACCTTGCGACGCGAAGCACTCCGGGTCAGGGCGGTCGCGGCATTGGCAATCTGTGCAAGGGCCATGCTGACCTGTTCATAAAACGTCTGGCCGGCCGGCGTGAGCACGGATTGGCGGGTGCGACGTTCGAAAAGCAGCACCCCCAGGTGTTCTTCGAGCAGCTTGATATGACGGCTGACAGCGCTGTGGCTGACATGCAGTTCTTCGGCCGCACGGCTGAAACTCTGGTGGCGAGCGGCAGCGGCGAAGGCACGCACGGCGTTCAAGGGCGGGAGGTCGGCAATCATGCGTCTAATTTAGTCACATCAGGGGCGCAATTAAAGCGTTTGTCAGCGATGTCCCTTCATACCACTCTGAGCGTCACTGCTTTGGAGTGATTCATGGTTAATTACGGACTGTTTCTGATTCTGGCTACCCTGACCGTGCTCAGCCCCGGCCCGGGGGTGGTGCTGACGATTTCCAACGCTTTGCGCCATGGTTGGACCGGTTCGTTGCCCGGCATCTTTGGTATCGCGCTGGGGGCATTTGTCGTGGCGGGTATCTCCGCCACCAGTGTCGGGCTGATCCTCGCCACGTCAGCCACCGCGTTCACCGTTCTCAAATATGTCGGTGCGCTGTACCTGTTGTACCTTGGGGTCAAGATGTGGCGGGTGAGGGGGTTCATCCCGGCGCTCAATGTCACGTCGTCGCGTCCGTGGCGACGATTCGCCGGAGCGCTGTCGATTCAGCTATTGAATCCCAAGGCAGGCTTCTTCTTTCTCGCGGTATTCCCGCAGTTCATCAAGTCGGGGGACAACTACTACAGTCAATTTTTCCTGCTGGTGTCTTCCTATGGCTTGCTTGTCGTACTGGTTCATACCGGATATGCGCTCATGGCCAACCGTGCTAGGGGTTGGCTCTCCACAACCAGGGGCGCAGGCATTGTTGGCAAGCTGTCGGGCATCACCTTTTTCTGTTTTGGCGTACTGATGGCTTCCGCCAGCAAATGAGCGGACTCGGATAAAGCTTCTTGCTATCCTGACGCCCCTCTTTCATGGACGAATACTGAGCCCCTCCATGGCTAACCACGCTTCCTCCTCCACCGGGAAGATATTGCTGGGCTTGCTGTTTGCCCTGATAGGTATCGGACTGTTGGTCATTGCTGTCAATCTCACCCTTGATCGCCGCGAGTTTCTCTCCCGCGCGCAGGCTGCCGATGGCGTCGTCAGCCGCCTGAATGCCGGCGGTTCGCATCCTGAAATCGCCTTTACCAGCGTCGGCGGTGAAGCAATCTCCTATCCCCAGGGCGGGATGATCTTCGGCTATCAGCCAGGGCAGTCGGTACGCGTGTACTACTTGCCCGAACAGCCCGTCGGCAGCGCTGTCATCGACGACCCGGGTGCGCTCTGGGGACCGTCCGGGCTGCTGGGATGCCTCGGTCTGATGTTCGCGTTTGCTGGCTTGTCCAAAACCATTTTCCAGTATGGTCGGCGCGTTTCATTCAAATAAAAGGATTTTGAACCTATGAGCTACAACATCCCAATTCCGCTCAACGAGAGTCGTTGGGTGTACCAGACCGCCAGCGGTGGCGGACTGACCGTGGCCGTGGTTGCCGGCAGTGGTGGTTCGATCATTCTGCGCTCGCCCCAAGGTGAAGACGTCAGCTACCGCTACGGTGGTGTCGGGGTAGGAGCCGGCTTTGGTGCCCGGCTGCCGCGCTTTGGCAAGGTCAATATCCAGATAAAAGGCAAGAGTGTAGGAGCGGCCGGCGCAGCCGAGGCGTTTCCCAGCTTCGGCAAGGTATTTGTCAGCGATGCCTTGGCCGGACGCGACCTGACGAGTGATGACATCACCGGCCCCTGCCTATACACCGAAGTGGCAGGCGGACTGGTCGTCGGTGGTTCTGCCACGGCGCTGTTGTTCGGGCTCGATCCCAAGTTGCTGGCGTTGTCGGTGGCCTTGAGTGCCAGCCCGGCCACATCGATCATTGCTTCCAGCACGGTCAACCGGCAGCTGATGCAATCAGCCAAGGGCGCCCTGGTCATGGCGGGCATGAACGCCGGTGTACAGGCCGGTGGTGGGGCGGCGATCTATATTGGCTATCTGTTCTAACCCGCCATAAAAAACTGTGGGAGCGAGCCTGCTCGCGATGGCGGTGTTTATTCAGCTGGCATTGATGCCGACTGTTGCGCCGCTATCGCGAGCGGGCTCGCTCCCACAGAGTTCGTGCTCATGTCGAGCCACTGCAGCGTCCATGAGCCCATGAAAAAGCCGCGAATCAACGCGGCTTTTTCATGACTTCAAAAAGCCGCCCGTCGAGCGCTGCTGGCACCGACTTGTCGCTCTACTAGAGTGACGGGTCCACCCCCCTTAAAGGATTAAGACATGGCAACTACTGATAGCACGACGGTCAGTACCCATTCCGTGAGAAGTGGTCCAGGCACCGTCCAAGTCGATCTCACCGGCCAGCTCGACGATAACCAGAGCATCATTATCCAGCCGGACGGCAAGATACTGGTCGGGGGGTATACCGAATACCTGGCATGGGGTTACCCCGGGGCGCCCGGCGAAGAGAGTTACGGCTACGAACAGAACCATTCCGTTATCCGCCTCAACGCGGATGGTAGCCTGGACACCAGCTTCCATGATGGCGGCGTCGATATCGTACCTGCCGAGGTAGCCCCGGCGTCGCGCTATGAGCTGACTGCGGTGCAGTCCGATGGCAAGGTGCTCATTGCCATTGCGCAGGACACCAGCGTACAGGTGCAGCGCTTCAACAGCGACGGGACGCGCGATACTTCCTTTGGTCAGAACGGCGCCATTACCGTCGACATCAGTCATGCGTTCAAAGACATCGACCTGACGGCCAATGTGGATGGCACTTTCCAGATCAGCGCCCGTGGGCTTGATCAGGCCACCGTGTCCTGGATCGGCAATGACGGCGCTTTCGTCGAGGGCTTTGGCGACAATGGCGTGCTGACCGTCAGTATTCCGGAAGACGCCTTCTACAACGGCGGGATTTCCACTGCAGTGCAGGCTGACGGAGGTGTTGTGGTCGGGGCTGCATACAATGCCGCCGGTGCAGGGGATCCGACATACGCCCTGCAACGCTTCAATCCCGACGGTCAGCTGGATACCCATTTCGGTGACAACGGTGTCCTCTACCTGAGCCCTGCCATGGGGTTTGGCGAAGACTCGGTGATCACCCTGCAAACGGACGGCAAGATCGTCGTGATGGGCCATGGCGAAGGTGACACCTTGGCGACCGTGGTGCGGCTAAACCCTGACGGCTCCTTCGACACTGGCTTTGGCACCAACGGCACGGTGACCTTCGAGGCCGGCACGCCTGCGGCTTTGACGGTACAAGCCGATGGCAAGATCGTGGCCGCCGGCACGAACAACGGCGATTTCAGCGTCATCCGCTTGAACGCGGATGGCAGTGTAGACACCAGTTTCGGCAGCCAGGACGGCAAGCTCCATGTGGACGGATACGCCGGTGAGGAAATCCTGCAAGGCACCGATGCCGCCGAAATCATCCATGGCCTGGCCGGTGATGACGTGCTCCAGGGCAACGGCGGGCGCGACGTTCTGCAGGGTGGTGCTGGCGCCGACATCTTCCGCTTCGCCGAGCTGAGCGACAGCTACCGCACCGGCACGCAAAACGGTAGCGACCGAATCCAGGACTTCGACGCCTCCCAGGACCGCATCGACCTGATTGCCCTGGGCTTCACCGGAATCGGTGACGGCCATGACGGCACGTTGGCCATCCAGGCCAGCGCAGATGGCACCCGCACTTACCTCAAGAGCTACGACGATGCCTCCGGGCAACGCTTCGAACTGGCCCTGGACGGCGATTGGGTGGCTCAGTTGAACAGCACCAACCTGGTGTTCACCGCGCCTACGGTCGAGGGTACGTCCGGCAAAGATACGATCACCGGTACTGCCCTGTCGGAAATCATCCATGGCCTGGACGGCAACGACCGCATCAACGGCGGCGCTGGAGCGGATGTCATCACCGGTGGCAGGGGCGCCGACCGTCTTAACGGCGGGGACAGAACCGATATCTCGTTGTGGACCGATAACCATCAGAACGATGACGTGTTTCGCTATACCTCAACCGAGGACAGCTATCGTACTGACAGTCAGAGTTTTGCCGACCTGATCGAAGGCTTCACGGTTGACGACCGGATCGATGTGTCGGCCCTGGGTTATACCGGCTTTGGGGAGGGTACGGATAACACGCTGAAGGTGGTCTACAACCAGGCCCTGGACCGCACGTACCTGACCGGCGCGGAAGCGGACGCACAGGGGCACTTATTCCAGATCGGGCTTGCGGGGGACTGGCGGGAAAGCCTTGACGAGGATCAAATGATCTTTGCTTCCGATGCCGGGATAGGGTTGGTCGGGGTAGCGCCAGAAGTCGATCCAGGACATCTGTTGTCCTGATGCCTGTGGGGGAGGTCGCGTGGCAGTGCGAAGCTGCCACGCGACAAACCGTCAGACGTTGAAGCGGAAGTGCATCACGTCGCCGTCCTTGACGACGTATTCCTTGCCTTCCAGACGCCATTTACCGGCTTCCTTGGCACCGGCTTCGCCCTTGTACTGGATGAAGTCGTTGTAGGCGATCACCTCGGCACGGATGAAGCCTTTTTCGAAGTCGGTGTGGATCACGCCAGCGGCTTGCGGTGCGGTGGCACCGACGCGCACGGTCCAGGCGCGGACTTCTTCGACACCGGCGGTGAAGTAGGTCTGCAGGTGAAGCATTTCATAGCCAGCGCGGATCACACGATTCAGGCCAGGCTCTTCCAGGCCCAGGGCCTCGAGGAACATGTCTTTCTCTTCGCCATCGTCCAGCTCGGCGATTTCCGCTTCGATCTTGTTGCAGACCGGAACCACCACGGCGCCTTCTTCTTCGGCGATGGCCTTGACCACGTCCAGGTGCGGGTTGTTCTCGAAACCGTCTTCGGCGACGTTGGCGATGTACATGACCGGCTTGGTGGTCAGCAGGTGGAAGCCCTTGATCACCAGTTTCTCATCGGTGCTCATGTTCTTCATCAGGCTGCGTGCAGGCTTGCCTTCGGTGAAGTGAGCGATCAATTGCTCCAGCAGGCCTTTCTGGACCACTGCGTCCTTGTCGCCACCCTTGGCGTTGCGGGCGACTTTCTGCAGTTGCTTCTCGCAGCTGTCGAGGTCGGCGAAGATCAGTTCCAGGTCGATGATCTCGATGTCGCGCTTCGGGTCGACGCTGTTGGAGACGTGAATCACGTTCTCGTCTTCAAAGCAGCGCACCACATGGGCGATGGCGTCGGTTTCACGGATGTTGGCCAGGAACTTGTTGCCCAGGCCTTCACCTTTGGAGGCACCGGCCACGAGGCCCGCGATGTCGACGAACTCCATGGTGGTCGGCAGGATGCGCTTGGGGTTGACGATGGCCGCCAGTGCGTCCAGGCGCGAATCCGGCATCGGCACGATACCGCTGTTCGGCTCGATGGTGCAGAAGGGGAAGTTCTCGGCCGCGATGCCGGATTTGGTCAGGGCGTTGAACAGGGTGGACTTGCCGACGTTAGGCAGGCCGACGATGCCGCAATTGAATCCCATGGTGTTTCCCCTCGGTAAGAGTCAGGCCTTCTGGCTGTGCAGGTTTTTCATCGCGCGGTTCCATTCACCGGCGAGGATATCCGGCAGCACGCCGAGGGCAAAGTCGATGCTGGCATCGAGTTTTTCCTGTTCGGCGCGAGGCGCGCGACCCAGGACAAAATTTGAAACCATGCTGGCTACGCCCGGGTGGCCGATGCCAAGCCGCAGGCGGTAAAAGGTATTCTGATTACCCAGCTGCGCGATGATGTCGCGCAACCCATTGTGACCGCCATGGCCGCCGCCCTGCTTGAGCTTGGCGACGCCCGGAGGCAGATCGAGTTCGTCGTGGGCCACCAGGATTTCTTCAGGCTTGATGCGGAAGAAGCCAGCCAATGCCGCTACGGCCTGGCCGCTACGGTTCATGTAGGTGGTGGGAATCAACAGGCGAACATCCTGACCTTGATGCGAGAAGCGTCCGGTCAGGCCGAAATACTTGCGATCGGCCGCCAGGCTGACGCCTTGTGCGTGCGCGATGCGCTCAACAAAAAGGGCCCCTGCGTTATGCCGGGTCTGTTCGTATTCGGTGCCTGGATTTCCCAGGCCAACGATCAGTTTGATGGCAGTCACGATAGGGGCCCTTCCTGGAGTGTGGATAACGTCGCGGTCAGATGTAGCGACAGTGGACGAACAATGCGGATCTACCGTTAAGTAAACTTCGCGTTACCGCCCGCTGTCTCGCTACGTTCCAGTCCGCGATGTTTTCCGGTCACTCCGGCGACAGAGTGAAATTACTCTGCAGCGCCTTCTTCGGTAGCTTCTGGAGCAACACGTGGAGCGTGGACGTTGGCAACAGCCTTGTCATCACCGTGTGCCAGGGCAACGAACTCAACGCCTTTAGGGGCCTTGAGGTCAGACAGGTGAATGATCGTGCCGACTTCGGCGTCAGCCAGGTCGACTTCGATGAATTCAGGCAGGTCTTTCGGCAGGCAGGACACTTCCAGCTCGGAAGTCACGTGCGAGATTTCGCCGCCTTTCTTGACCGGGGCAGCTTCGTTGATGAAGTGCACTGGAACGGTAGCGGTCAGTTTCTGGCCAGCCACGACGCGAATGAAGTCAGCGTGCATGATGAACTGCTTGGCCGGGTGACGCTGCATCGCTTTAACGATGACGTTCTGCTTCTTGCCATCAACGTTCAGCTCGATCACGTGGCTGAAAGCAGCCTCGTCTTCGAACAGCTTGGCCACTTCTTTGGCCAGCATGGTGATGGACTCAGGGGCCTTGTCACCACCGTATACAACGGCAGGAACCTGGCTGGCGAGACGACGCAGGCGGCGGCTCGCACCTTTCCCCAGGTCGGTACGCGCTTGGGCGTTCAGGATGAAATCAGTCATTTTGTATCTCCAAAATAGCCATTCCGGGTGACGTCTGCGACCGACGTCAAAGCGGATGGGCAAAAAAGCCCCGCCCCAACATGAGTGTTGGGGCGGGGCGCTTTTCGTCAACGGGATGTCATGTAAGGGCAGGGCCCTTAGCGGAACATCGCGCTGATCGATTCTTCATTGCTGATGCGGCGAACCGCCTCGGCAACTACCGGTGCGATATCCAGTTGACGGATACGTACACAGGCTTGTGCGGCAGCGGACAGCGGGATGGTGTTGGTCACCACCAGCTCGTCCAGCACGGAATTTTCAATGTTCTCGATTGCCCGACCCGACAGCACAGGGTGTGTGCAGTAGGCAAAGACCTTGGCTGCGCCATGCTCTTTCAAGGCCTTGGCCGCGTGGCACAGGGTGCCGGCGGTATCGACCATGTCGTCGACCAGGATACAGGTACGCCCTTCGACGTCACCAATGATATGCATCACTTCGGAGTGATTGGCTTTCTCACGGCGTTTGTCGATGATACCCAGATCCACGCCCAGGGATTTGGCAACTGCCCGTGCACGCACGACGCCACCAATGTCCGGGGACACGATCATCAGGTTCTCGAAGCGCTGATCTTCAATGTCATCCACCAGGACTGGGGAGCCGTAGATGTTGTCTACGGGAATATCGAAGAAACCCTGGATCTGGTCAGCATGCAGGTCAACCGTGAGCACACGATCGATGCCGACGACGGTGAGCATGTCAGCCACGACTTTCGCGCTGATTGCTACACGCGCGGAACGCGGACGGCGATCCTGGCGGGCATAACCAAAGTAAGGAATAACAGCAGTGATACGAGTAGCCGAGGAACGGCGGAAGGCATCAGCCATCACGACGAGTTCCATCAGGTTATCGTTGGTCGGAGCGCAAGTCGGCTGAATAATGAAGACGTCTTTACCGCGGACGTTTTCATTGATCTCGGCAGTGATTTCGCCGTCGGAGAACTTACCGACAGAAATGTCACCGAGAGGGATATGCAGCTGACGTACGACACGCCGAGCCAGATCGGGGTTAGCGTTCCCCGTAAAGACCATCATCTTGGACACGCGCAGTACCTGAAGGCTGAGGGTATACCTGGATGAGTATAGGAAAATGGCAGGGGCGGCTGGATTCGAACCAACGCATGGCAGGATCAAAACCTGCTGCCTTACCGCTTGGCGACGCCCCTGTATCTGTTGCTGCGAGTGCCCAGCACTCGATTCCTTTTAGAGCAGACTTTGCAGCTTGCGATGCAACATCGAAACGTTGCTTCCTTTCGCTACAAACCCTGTAAGGGTCTCTGTCAGAAGGGCCGAGACTTTATCAGCTTCAGCTTTGCTTGGGAAGCCCCCAAACACACAACTTCCAGTTCCGGTGAGTTTTGCTTCGGTAAATTTACCTAACAAATTCAAAGCGTTACGAACATCTGGATAACGCCTTGCTACCACCGGTAAGCAGTCATTTCGACTGTTTCCCTTGGGAACGGGGCGCACTTTAATGGGAGGAGAGTTACGTGTCAACAGTGGATCTGAAAAAATTTCTGCTGTACTTACAGAGACTTGCGGCACGAGTACCAGGTACCAGGGTTCCTCGGGCTCTACGGGCGTGAGTTTCTCCCCTACGCCTTCGGCAAAAGCCGCGTGGCCACGCACGAAAACCGGCACGTCGGCCCCTAGCGTCAGGCCCAGCGCCGCCAGGCGGTCGACGTCCCAATCGAGCTGCCACAGGTGATTGAGCCCGAGCAGGGTCGTTGCCGCGTTCGAGCTGCCGCCACCGATACCGCCGCCCATGGGCAGGATTTTTTCGATCCATATGTCGATGCCCAGCGAACAACCGGATTGCTCCTGGAGTTTTCTTGCAGCCTTGACGATCAGGTTGCTGTCGTGGGGAACGCCTTCGAACTCGGTGTGAAGGCGGATGACACCATCCTCGCGCACTGCGAAGGTGATTTCATCGCCGTAGTCCAGGAACTGGAAAATCGTCTGCAGCTCGTGGTAGCCGTCCGGACGACGACCCAGGATGTGCAACATCAGGTTGAGCTTGGCCGGAGAGGGCAGGGTCAGGCGCGCAGCGGTCATGTCATTGCCCCAGCTTGCGTGGCTGCCATTGCTTGATCACCAGCGTGACATCCAGGTCGCTGCCGTGCAGCTTGATTCGCTCGGGCAGCCAGTAGCCGTTCTGCTGGGCATAGCTGAGGTATTCGATCTGCCAGTCATCCTGTTCCAGGTTGGACAGGCGGCTGTCGGCGTCGAGGGTCAACCGGCTCTTGCTGTCTGGCGCCGGCAGCCCGCGCACCCACCAGGTCAGGTGGGAAACCGGCAATTTCCAGCCCAGTTGCTCTTCCAGCAGGGCTTCGGGCGTGGGAGCCTCGTAGCGGCCCTGGTTGGCGACTTCCAGCGAAACCTGCCCCGGCCGGCCGGTCAGGCGCGCCGCGCCACGTCCCAGCGGCCCGGACAGGCGGATGTCGTAGTAGTCCTGGCGTTGCAGCCAGAACAGCGTGCCGCTGCCCGAGTCCTTCGGCGCGCGGATGCCGATCTTGCCGTCGATCTGCCAGCCGTCGAGGCCACTCAGTTGTGCCTTGTGTTCGCGCCACTGGGCCGGGTTGCCGTGGCCCTGGACGGATTCGCGGGCGCCGAAGCCCGCACAGCCGGCGAGCAGGGCGATGAAGCTGAAAACGATGATGTGGCGCAAAAGCATGATCTTAAAGGGTCTCTGATCCGGTCAGGCGTTTGATGGTACCGCGCAGGATGGGGCTGTCGGGCTGGTCCTTGAGGAATTTGCTCCAGATCTGCCGGGCCTCGCGTTGTTTGCCGGCGGCCCACAGGACTTCGCCCAGGTGAGCGGCGACTTCCTGGTCGGGAAAGCGCTCCAGGGCCTGGCGCAGCAGGCGCTCGGCTTCGTCGAGGTTGCCCAGACGGAAATTCACCCAGCCGAGGCTGTCGAGCACCGCCGGGTCTTCCGGGTTGAGCTGGTGGGCCTGCTCGATCAATACCTTGGCTTCGGCGTAGCGGGTGGTGCGGTCCGACAGGGTATAGCCGAGGGCGTTCAGGGCCATGGCGTTGTCAGGGTCACGCTGGATGATCAGGCGCAGGTCTTTTTCCATCTGGGCCAGATCGTTGCGTTTTTCCGCCAGCATGGCGCGGGTGTACAACAGGTTCAGATCGTCCGGGTATTGCTTCAAGGCCTGTTGCAGCACGTTCCAGGCCTTGTCGCTCTGATTGTTGGCCGACAGCGTCTCGGCTTCGATCAGGTACAGCTGAATGCCGTAGTCCGGCTGGGCGTCGCGCTGTACGGCCAGGCGACTCTGGGCTTCGGCCGTCTTGCCGTTGCCGATCAGGATATCGGCCTGGCGCAACTGCGCCGGCAGGTAGTCGTTGCCCGGGCCGACTTGGGCGTACTCGATCAGCGCGCTTTCCGGGTCGTTGCGTTCTTCGGCGATGCGACCCAGGTTCAGGTGGGCCGAGTCGACATGGCTTTCCCGGGCGATCAGGTCTTCCAGATAGCCCTTGGCCTCATCCCAGGCTTTGGCTTCCAGGCAGACCAGTGCCAGGGAGTAGCGCAATTCGTCGTCTTCGGGGTATTGCTGGACGAGGCTGGAGAACTCCACCTTGGCATCGTCCATGCGGTTGTTTTCCACCAGCATGCGGGCGTAGGTGAGGCGCAGGCGCTTGTCGTCCGGATACTTCTTGATGCTTTTTTCCAGCAGAGGCAGTGCTTCGTCGCCGCGGTTCAAGCCTTGCAGCAGGCGAGCGCGCAGCAGGATCGGCGCCACTTCGCCGGCTTCCGGCGGGTTGTCTTCCAGCAGGGTGAGGGCGCCCTGGGCGTCGCCATCCTGTTGCAGCAGCAGGGCCTTGCCAAAAATCAACTGACCGTTGTTCGGATGGCGTTCCAACAGGCGGTCGAAGCTCTTCATCAGGCCGCTGCGGGTTTCCTGGTCGGTATCGGCAGCCGATAGCGCGAGGAAATCGAAGTGGGTATCCCCCTTGCCCTGCAGGACTTTCTCCATGTAGGTCATGGCGTCGTCGTAGCGCCCGGCGCGTGCCAGTTGCACGGCGGCGGCGCGTTGCGCTTCGAGGTCGTCCGGGGCATTGCGGGCCCAGATCATCGCGGTATCCAGCGCAGCCTGGTCGGCCCCCAGGTACTCGGCGATGCGAAACGCCCGCTCGGAGATGCCCGGGTCCTGGGTATTGATGGCCTGGGTCACGTAGTTGTCCAGCGCAATGTCGAAGCGATTGCGCTGGCCTGCCAGTTCGGCGCTCAACAGGCTGAAGATGGTTTCTTCGCTGAACGAGCCGTAGACCTTGGGTTTTTCAGGTGCCTGCGTGCTGTCTTCGACCGGCGGCGTACCGTCCGTCGAAACGGGGGCCATGGATTGGCAGCCGCTGAGCAAGGCAAGAGCGAGGAGCAACGCGGAAGATCTATTCATATAGGAAGAGGACGACTAACCTGCGGTCGGATCATCATGACACAAGCCTTCGGTCAAACATAACCGCCCCGTCGATTTACGAAGCGAGGGAGGGCGATAGAGATGCAGTGGTTGTTCTGGATCTGGCGAAGTAGGACAATTGCCGGCTTCACGTCACCATCAGCGACCTTGAATGGCCTTCCTTGCACTTGGTATCAACCACAAGACTGCTTCAGTAGACGTCCGCGAGCGCGTGGCCTTTACGCCTGAGCAGCTGGTGGAGGCCCTGCAGCAGCTCTGCCGGCTCACCGAGAGCCGTGAGGCTGCGATCCTCTCCACCTGCAATCGCAGTGAGCTTTATATAGAACAGGATCATGTTTCGGTCGATGCCGTGCTGCGCTGGCTGGCCGAATACCACGACCTGAGCCTCGAGGAGCTGCGTGCCAGTGCCTATGTGCATGAGGACGATGCGGCCGTTCGTCACATGATGCGTGTCGCCTCCGGGCTCGATTCTCTGGTGCTGGGCGAGCCGCAGATCCTCGGCCAGATGAAGTCGGCCTATGCCGTGGCTCGCGAGGCCGGTACGGTCGGCCCGCTGCTGGGGCGGTTGTTCCAGGCCACGTTCAACGCCGCCAAGCAGGTACGCACCGACACGGCCATTGGCGAGAACCCGGTGTCCGTGGCGTTTGCCGCCGTCAGCCTGGCAAAACAGATTTTCAGCGATCTGCAACGCAGCCAGGCGCTGCTGATCGGTGCCGGCGAGACCATCACCCTGGTCGCCCGCCATTTGCACGACCTGGGGGTCAAGCGCATTGTCGTCGCCAATCGGACCCTGGAGCGGGCCAGTATCCTGGCCGAACAGTTCGGTGCCCACGCGGTACTGCTGTCGGATATCCCGGCCGAGCTGGTGCACAGCGACATCGTCATCAGTTCCACCGCCAGCCAGTTGCCGATCCTCGGCAAGGGCGCGGTGGAAAGCGCCCTGAAGCTGCGCAAGCACAAGCCGATCTTCATGGTGGACATTGCCGTACCCCGGGACATCGAGCCGGAAGTCGGCGAATTGGACGACGTGTACCTTTATAGCGTCGACGACTTGCACGAAGTGGTCGCCGAAAACCTCAAGAGCCGGCAGGGCGCAGCCCAGGCGGCGGAGGAGATGATCTCCATTGGCGCCGAGGACTTCATGGTGCGCCTGCGCGAGCTGGCCGCGGTGGATGTGCTCAAGGCCTATCGTCAGCAGAGCGAACGCCTGCGCGATGAGGAGCTGCAAAAGGCCCAGCGCCTGCTGGCCAACGGCGGCAGCGCTGAGGAAGTGCTGGTGCAACTGGCCCGTGGCCTGACCAATAAATTGCTCCACGCCCCCAGCGTCCAGCTCAAGAAACTGACCGCAGAGGGCCGCCTCGATGCACTGGCCATGGCCCAGGAACTCTTTGCCCTCGGTGAGGGTTCACCGGATAGCTTTTCGGATAAGAAATCGCAATGAAAGCGTCACTGCTCAATAAACTGGACACCCTCCAGGACCGTTTCGAAGAACTGACCGCCTTGCTGGGCGATGGCGAAGTCATTTCCGACCAGAACAAATTCCGCACCTATTCCAAGGAGTACGCGGAAGTCGAGCCGATTGTCGCGACCTATAAACAGTTGCTCAAAATTCAGGACGACCTCGCCGGTGCCCAGGCACTGCTCAAGGACAGCGACCCGGACCTGCGGGAAATGGCGGCTCTGGAAGTGCGTGAGGCCAAGGAACAATTGGTCGAGCTGGAAAGCAATCTGCAGCGCATGTTGCTGCCCAAGGATCCGAACGACGGGCGTAACGTGTTCCTGGAAATCCGCGCCGGTACTGGCGGCGATGAAGCGGCGATCTTTTCCGGCGACCTGTTTCGCATGTATTCGCGCTACGCCGAGCGGCGTGGCTGGCGCGTGGAGATCCTGTCGGAGAACGAAGGGGAGCATGGCGGCTATAAGGAAGTCATCGCTCGGGTCGAAGGCGACAACGTCTATGGCAAGCTGAAGTTCGAGTCCGGGGCCCACCGTGTACAGCGTGTGCCGGCCACCGAATCCCAGGGGCGTATTCATACCTCGGCCTGCACGGTGGCGGTATTGCCCGAACCGGACGAACAGGAAGCCATCGAAATCAATCCGGCGGACCTGCGGATCGACACCTACCGTTCCTCCGGCGCGGGCGGCCAGCACGTCAACAAGACTGACTCGGCGATCCGCATCACCCACTTGCCTTCGGGTATCGTGGTCGAATGCCAGGAAGAGCGTTCCCAGCACAAGAACCGCGCCCGGGCCATGGCCTGGCTGTCGGCCAAGCTCAACGACCAGCAGACCAGTGCCGCCGCCAATGCCATCGCCAGCGAGCGCAAGTTGCTGGTGGGTTCGGGGGATCGTTCCGAGCGCATCCGCACCTACAACTTTGCCCAGGGCCGGGTCACCGATCACCGGGTCAACCTGACCTTGTATTCCCTGGATGAAATTCTGGCCGGTGGTGTCGATGCCGTGATCGAACCGCTGCTGGCCGAATACCAGGCCGACCAATTGGCCGCGATTGGCGAGTAAACAAAGGTGAACACATGACCATCATCGCCAGTCTGCTACGCGCCGCCGAGCTGCCGGATTCACCCACGCCAAAACTGGATACCGAGTTACTGCTGGCGGCTGCGCTGGGCAAGTCCCGCAGCTTCCTGCACACCTGGCCCGAGCGGATCGTGCCAAGCGAGGCCGCCCTGCTGTTTTCCGAATACCTGCGTCGTCGTCGTTCCGGCGAGCCGGTGGCCTATATCCTGGGGCAGCAGGGCTTCTGGAAGCTCGACCTGGAAGTCGCGCCCCATACCCTGATCCCGCGTCCCGACACCGAGTTGCTGGTGGAAACCGCGCTGGCTTTGTTGCCGCCCACTGCGGCCAGGGTCCTGGACTTGGGCACCGGCAGCGGCGCGATTGCCCTGGCGCTGGCCAGCGAGCGCCAGGCCTGGAAGGTCACGGCGGTCGATAGGGTGCTGGAGGCCGTGGCCCTCGCTGAACGCAATCGTCAGCGCCTTGGTCTGGTCAACGTCACGGTGTTGAGCAGTCACTGGTTCAGCGCCTTGGAGGGGGAGCGTTTCGAGTTGATCATCAGCAACCCGCCTTATATTGCCGCCGCCGATCCGCACCTGGCCGAAGGCGACGTGCGTTTCGAACCTGCCAGTGCATTGGTCGCGGGCCAGGATGGGCTCGATGACCTGCGCGAGATCATTGCCCAGGCGCCGGATCACCTGACACCGGGCGGCTGGCTGATGCTCGAGCACGGTTACGATCAGGCCGAGGCGGTGCGGGATCTGTTGCAGGCTCAGGGTTTCGCCGAGGTCCACAGTCGCAAGGACCTGGGCGGCCATGAACGCATCAGCCTGGGGTGCCTGCCGTGCTGAACGATCAGGAGCTGTTGCGCTACAGCCGGCAGATTTTGTTGCAACATGTCGACATCGACGGCCAACTGCGCCTCAAGCAAAGTCGTGCATTGATCGTCGGTCTCGGCGGCCTTGGTGCGCCGGTGGCGTTGTATCTGGCCGCCGCCGGCGTTGGCGAACTGCACCTGGCGGACTTCGATACGGTCGACCTGACCAACCTGCAACGCCAGATCATCCATGACACCGACAGCATCGGCCTGAGCAAGGTCGATTCGGCCCAGCGTCGTCTCACGGCGATCAATCCCGAGGTGCGACTGGTGCCTCATCCGACGGCCATGGACGAGGACAGCCTGGCCGCGGCTGTCGCGGGGGTGGATCTGGTGCTGGACTGTTCCGATAATTTCTCGACGCGTACCGCGGTCAACGCGGCATGTGTTGCGGCGCGCAAGCCGCTGGTCAGCGGGGCGGCGATCCGTCTCGAGGGCCAGCTGTCGGTGTTCGACCCACGCCGTCCCGAAAGCCCTTGCTACCACTGTCTCTATGGCCATGGCAGCGAGGCCGAGTTGACCTGCAGCGAAGCAGGGGTGCTTGGGCCGCTGGTGGGCCTGGTGGGCAGTTTGCAAGCCCTCGAAGCCTTGAAGTTGCTGGCCGGTTTTGGTGAGCCGTTGGTAGGGCGCCTGCTGTTGATCGATGCCCTGGGTACGCGGTTCCGTGAGTTGCGGGTCAAGCGTGACCCGGCCTGCAGTATCTGTGGTGACCCACATGAGTGAAGCGCCGGTCGGTGTCCTCGACTCGGGCGTCGGCGGGTTGTCGGTGCTGGGTGAAATCCGTCGGCTGCTGCCGAACGAGTCGCTGTTGTACGTGGCTGACTGCGGGCATATCCCCTACGGCGAAAAAACGCCGGAATACATCCGACAGCGCTGCGCGATTATTGCCGATTTTCTCCTCGGCCAGGGCGCCAAGGCGCTGGTGGTGGCATGCAACACCGCAACGGTCGCAGCGGTGGCTGATTTGCGTCGCGATTTCCCCCACTGGCCCATCGTTGGCATGGAGCCGGCAGTCAAGCCGGCCGCCGCCGCCACCCGCAGCGGTATTGTCGGCGTACTGGCCACCACCGGTACCTTGCAGAGCGCCAAATTCGCCGCCTTGCTCGACCGTTTCGCCACCGATGTGCAGGTCATCACTCAACCGTGCCCGGGACTGGTGGAACTGATCGAGGCAGGTGACTTACGCAGTCCGGCGTTGTATCAGTTGTTGCAACATTACGTTGACCCGTTGCTTGCAGCGGGCTGCGATACGCTGATCCTGGGCTGCACGCACTATCCGTTCCTCAGGCCATTGCTCAAGCAAATGATCCCGGACCACATCAGCCTGATCGACACCGGTGCAGCCGTGGCCCGGCAACTTCAGCGCCTGTTGGCCGAGCGTGGGTTGTTGGCGAAGGGACCGGCCAGCGAAACGCAGTTTTGGACGAGCGCTGATCCGACACATTTAAGAAATATCCTACCGACGCTATGGCATTCGTCTGGCCTTGTGCGAAGCTTCTCTCTGTAAGCAAAATGTGAAAATTCCGTAAATGCTGCTGAACTTCTGTTCCGGCGCGGATTTCTATACTTTTGTCTGTTTGTAACAAAAAACTAACTATGTCGTTCGGAAAAGGATGTTTCTAATGAAGCGCTTATTCTGCTTTGCCGCATTTGCGGCTGCATTGCTGGGGCACACCTATACCGCACAGGCAGCAGGTGTGGAGTTCGGGGTCGGCCAGACCAGCGACTCGACCATGACTTATCGTCTGGGGATGCAATTCGATTGGGACAAGAGTTGGTGGCAAAGCGACGTAGGCCGTCTGACCGGCTACTGGAGCGGTGCCTACACTTACTGGGAAGGGGATAAGACGTCCAGTAACCACAGCCTGTCGTTTTCGCCGGTCTTCGTGTATGAATTTTCCGGTGAAAGCGTGAAGCCTTACGTCGAGGCCGGCATAGGCGTTGCGCTGTTCGACAAGACCGAGCTGGAAGATAACAAGCTCGGTAGCTCGTTCCAGTTCGAAGACCGCATCGGCTTTGGCCTGCGCTTCACTGGCGGACATGAAGTGGGCATTCGCGCCACTCACTATTCCAACGCGGGCATCAAGTCGGATAACGATGGCGTGGAAAGCTACGCCCTGCACTACACGATGCCGTTGTAATACCTGAACCTGTGGGGAGCAGTTGCTTGCAACGGCGCTGGTGCAGTTGGCTTTGATGTCGACTGCGCTACCGCTATCGCGAGCAGGCTCGCTCCCACACTGTTTCGCGGGTAGCCGCGAGTCTGATATCCCCCGCTGATCCCTGTGGGAGCGAGCCTGCTCGCGATAGTGGCGGTGATGTTCTACCGATACGCCGTCGTAATCCCGCGGCGTTCTTCAATGCATTCCGGTGCCCCCATTTCGAACTCCCGACAGATCAGCGGGCGCTTTTCGTAGATGGTGCACTTCATGCTGTCGCGATCCAGCGCCGCGCACCAGCCGTCATCGAGGCGCAACATCACTTCCCCACCCCAATCGTCCGTGGCGATGAAGCGTTGCGGGACGCCGGTGTCGGTGATCAGCAGTACTTCCAATTGGCAGCAGCACGCCGCGCACGTTGAACACGTAACGGTCGGTGCGGTGAGGTCAGCAAGAGGGATGGTTTCCATGGCGCGCAGTGTAAGGCAAGCGGGCCGCTCAGGGTCGACCCTTGATCGGTGAGGTGGCGCTTATCTGACGAGGATCGATGTCCGCCTGTGCCGTCTGGCCCGATGGCGGTAACGGCCACAGCGCGGCCAGGGCCGTGATCGGGAGCAGCACTTCCTGAGGCCGTTCGACCAACTGGCTCAGGATGTAAGCGGCCGATTCGTCCGCCGCCCCTGGTGTGGCCGGAAAATTCGCCAGGCTCCCAAGCGCGCTATCGAAGTCCGGGCGAACGAGCGTTACGTCGATGTGTTCGGAGGCGCGAGCCGATTCGAATAGATAACGCATTGCTCCACTGCTGCCCTCGGTATGGGACGGTGGCAGGTAAGTTGCCGGGCTGATGATTCCCACCAGCAGGGGCGCGGTGCCGGCACGCAGCAATGGCGAGGCTGTTTCGATGCAAAGGCTGGCGACCAACAGGTTGCTGCGCACAATATGTTCGATGAGAGAAGCGTCGGGGAGCTGACCGTTGACGTACTCGGTGGTGCCGGCGTTCAGGATCAGCGTGTCCAGCGCCCCCCACTGCTGAGCGATCTGATCAGTGATGTCACGTACCGTCTGGCCGTCGGTCAAGTCGCCGTGCATCCTCAATACCTGGCCTGGATAACGTGTCGAGAGGGCTTCGCAGGATTGAGCAGAGCGTGAACTGATGGCCAGGTTCGCCCCGGTTTCGAGTATTGCCTGGGCCAACGAAGCGCCGACTCCGTTACCAGCGCCCGTCAGCCAATATCGCCGTGGTGGTCTCTGACCCATTCCATACTCCTTCTGATCGGGGCGGCACGCCGCGACGGGTAGCGGCCATTCACAGCAAAGTCCTTGCGTTTAGTCTGACTATATCTCGCATAGTTGGACGCGACCCTGGATTTCGCTAATTTCATGTTCGCTGATCGCCCGGCTTTTCGGACATGGCCTGTTGTCGCGCCGGCAGATTCCTGAAAGCCGCCAGCGCACGCTCCCGGGATTGTTTGAGATTGACGATCGGCGCCGGGTAGTTCGCGCGACCAAACAATCCGCCCAAAGGATTATGGACCTCTTGCGTATCCAGATCGTTCAGCTCAGGCAACCAGCGTTTGATAAACCGGCCCTCACGGTCGAATTTCTCCGATTGGCTCAAGGGGTTGAAGATGCGGAACCAGGGCGCCGAATCCGTGCCGGTGGAAGCGCTCCATTGCCAGCCGCCGTTGTTGGCGGCCAGGTCACCGTCGATCAAGTGCTGCATGAAAAAGCGCTCGCCTTCGCGCCAGTCGATCAGCAGGTTCTTGGTGAGGAACATCGCGACGACCATTCGTAAACGGTTATGCATCCATCCTGTTTCCAATAATTGGCGCATGGCTGCATCGATGATTGGCAAACCGGTGCGAGCCTGCTTCCAAGCTGTCAGTTCTTCAGGCGCATTGCGCCAGGCCAGGGCTTTGGTTTCCGGGCGGAACGCGCGATGACGGGACACACGAGGAAAGCCCACTAGAATGTGTTTATAAAACTCACGCCACAGTAATTCATTGATCCAGGTCACGGTTCCGACACTTCCGCTATCGAATTCGCCCTGGTTGGCTTGTAATGCGGCGTGCAGGCACTGGCGCGGCGAGACCACACCCGCCACCAGATAAGCCGAAAGCTGGCTGGTACCGGGCCTGGCCGGGAAGTCTCGTTCGCTTTGGTAGAAGTCCAGGTGTTGATCGACAAAGGTGTCGAGGCGTCGCCGGGCTTCGTTTTCACCGGCGGGCCAGAGGGTGCGCAGGGAGTCGCTGGGAAGGGCAAACCCTTCTACCTGCGTTGGCACCGGATCGCTGTGGATACCGGTCGGTGCCTGCCGGGACGGTGCGCGGATCAGCTTCGGCAGCGAAAGGTGCAAGCGGCTGTAGCAGACTTTGCGAAATTGGCTGAACACCTGGAAATAACTGCCGGTCCGGGTCAGTACGCTGCCGGGCTTGAACAGCAACTGGTCGAGGTAGCTGTGAAAAGCGATGCCCTGGGCTTTCAGGCTTCGGGCTGCTTCGGCATCGCGCCGGGCTTCATTCACTCCGTATTCTTCGTTGACATGCACCGCGTCGATGTTCAGTTCACGGCACAGCGTGAGCAGTACCGACGGAGCCTGATCCCAGTGCGGCGCATGGCGGATCAGCAAGGGGATGTTCAGTTCGCTCAAGGCTGCGCTCAACGAAGCCAGGTTACGCAGCCAGAAATCGATCTTGCATGGTGCATCATCATGGGCGCGCCATTGCCCGGGACTCGTCAGGTACACCGCCACGCAAGGCCCCTGGGACGCGGCTGCCGCCAACGCGGTATTGTCGTTCAGGCGCAGGTCGCTGCGCAGCCAGATCAGTTGCATGGGGTTTTCCATTTCAAAGAAGTGCTTTGCGACTCAGCTCGCGGTAGGCCGATAAAGGGTCTTCGGCCCAGGTGATGTCCTTCATCGAGCCGCTGGCGGAGAGTCTGGCGTGATGGATCGAGGCGGCGGTGCCGGCAATGAAGATCGGGCAGTCGATTCCGTTCAGCAGTCTGGGCAGTTGCGACAGGTTCAGGGCGTGACTGGAATACAGCAGTACGCCGCGGGCCTTGAGGCGCTCGACCGCCAAGGCCAGTTCGCCCGCCGGTATCGGCCCGTCGAAGACTTCCACTGGGCAATCGGCGCTGCTCGCCAGCCAGGCGGTGAGCCACAGGCCGGGTTCCAGGGGAACGTCCGAGTGATTGACCAGCAGCAGCGGCGCGCCGCGTAGCTGACGGTTGTTGTGGTAGATCCGACTGCCGAATTTGCTGCGCAGCCAGGAGTACAGGAACACCCTTTCCAATTGCGCGCCGAACAGGCCCTGCCAGCGCAACTGCATCTCCTCCAGCAACGGCAGCAGCAGCTGTTCACACACCGTCCAGGGCGGGTACAACCCCATTGCCTGGTTGACCAGGTCATCGACCTGGCGCTCGGCCAGTTGTGTCACTGCCAGCACGAGGGCGCGACGCTGTTGCTGCCAATCGCTGTCCAGCGGCTCGCTGGGCGGCTGCGGTGTGTCGAGCAAGGGCTTGATCTTGCTGACCGTCACGCCTCGGTCGATCCAGGCGAGAATACTCAGGATTCGCTGCACATGTTCGGCGTTGAACAACCGATGGCCCTTGGGGGTCCGCAACGGCACGATCAGGCCATAACGGCGTTCCCAGGCTCGCAACGTCACGGCGTTGACACCGGTTCGCCGCGCCACCTCGCGTATGGGAAGCCAGCCTTCCGCCAGGGCTTGGGCGAAATCGGCGCCAAGGTCTTCACCTGCGCTGGAGTCGGTATCGCCTTTCATCAGATGGCGTTCCGCAAACTGAGATTTTCCGGGTGCGGTTGCAGGTAGACCTGCTGCGCCAGGTAGGGATCGGGATGTTGGCGAAGGTGATGTTTGAGCAGGGTCAGTGGCACGACCAGCGGTACGATGCCGAGGCGGTACTGGGCGATGAGATGCTGAACTTCCTGTTTGTCCTCGGCGTCGATGGCGCGTTTGAGATAACCGCTCAGGTGCTGCAATACATTGGTATGGGTGCGGCGGGTGGCGCATTTTTTCAGGGCGGCCATCAGGGCGCTGAAGTATTGCGGGCCCAACTCGTTGGGGTCGGTCTTGCCCATGTTGCCCAACAGGTTGCCCAGGACTTTGTACTGCACGGGATTGTGAGCCATCAGCAGGTATTTGTAGCGCGAGTGGAACGCGATCAGGTCCCGCCGGGTCAGGCCCTTGCGGCGCAGCGGTTGCCAGGCGGCGTAGGCGAACACCCGGGTCAGGAAGTTCTCCCGCAGCACCGGATCGTTGAGGCGGCCGTCTTCTTCCACCGGCAAGTCCGGGTGGAGGTCGCAGAATGCCTGGGCGTAGACGCCTCGTCCGCCACCTGGCTGCGACGCGCCGTTATGGTCGTAGACCTTGACCCGCTCCAGTCCGCATGACGGCGATTTCTGCATGAAGATGTAGCCGCAGATGTCATCCAGTTCCGCAGCCATTTGCCGAGCGTAATTGACCAAGGGACGGGTCACGTTGAGGTCCTGTGTCACCGTGCCGACCACTTCGGGGTGTTCGGGATCGCCCACCAAGCGGATCGGCTCTCTCGGAATGCCCAGGCCGATGGCGACTTCCGGGCAGACCGGCACGAAATCAAAGTGTTCCGCGAGACGGCTGCACAGCTGTGACTGCTTATGCCCGCCGTTGAAGCGAACTTCGGCTCCCATCAGGCAAGCGCTGATGGCTATTTTCGGGCGGATCATGGCTGAGTCGGGCATGGGCACCTCTGGTGTATAAACTTGTACAATTTATGTTTGTTTGTACAATTTTATTCATCATAGATCCATGGCTGTACAAGTCAACCCGGTTCGCATGAGGGGAGAGGCCGCTGGCGTTATTCGCGGGCAGGCTGCCGTCTCGTTCGACAGCAGCGGAGGGTGCAGGATGACGCGATCTACTGGAGGCTGGCGTGCAAGCGCCGCGCGGCTTCCTGGCCGCTGAGCCAGGCACCTTCGACCCGGCCGGACAAGCACCAGTCGCCACACACGTACAAGCCCAGGTCGGCATCGGCCAGGGCGCCCCACTCATGGTTGCCGGCAGGGCGGGCGTAGAGCCAGCGATGGGCCACGCTGAAGCTCGGGGCGGGCATGGCGCTGTGCAGCAGTTCGGCGAAGGCACCGTGCAGGTGTTCGATCACCGCTTCCTTGGGCAGGTCGATGTGTTGCCGGCTCCAGTCGCTGGTGGCGTGCAATACCCAGGTGTCGAGCTTGCTGTCGCGTCCCGGTTTGCTGCGGTTACGGGCCAGCCAGTCGAGGGGGCTGTCCTGCACGAAGCAACCTTCCATGGGCGTATCCAACGCCTGTTCGAAGGCCAGGGCAACGGCCCAGGTCGGGTCCATCTTCACGCCGGCCGCCACCCCGGCCAGTTTCGGCACGGCCGCCAGCAACGCGGTGGCCTGGGGCGCGGGAGTGGCGATGACGACCTGGCCGAAGGGGCCATGGGTGAAGCCTTCCGCGTCCTGCAAGTGCCAGTGTTCCTGGCCGCGGTATACCTCGGTGATCCGGCAGGAGAACTGCACTTGCAACTTGCCGAGCAGGGCGCGGGTGATGGCGCTCATGCGCGGGGTGCCGACCCAGCGGGTCTGTTCGTCCGGGGAAGGGGTCAGTTGTCCGTCCTGGAAGTTGTAGAGTTGCGGGTTCCACTCCGCCGCCCAGCCGTTGGCCTGCCAACGCTGGACTTCGGTGACGAAGCGGCGATCACGGGCGGTGAAATATTGCGCGCCCATGTCCAGGGTGCCAGCGTCGCTGCGTTTGCTGGACATGCGCCCGCCGCTGCCGTGGCTTTTATCGAAGAGTTGAACGACATGCCCGGCCTCCGTCAGGGCCTGGGCGGCTGAGAGTCCGGCGATGCCGGTACCGATGATTGCGATGGGTACAGTCATGGGGGCCTCGTTTACCTTTCTGTACAGACTACGCCGTCGCGTAAATCTGTACAATTTGGGTTTTTGGTATAAGTTTTACCGTTCGCATTTGAACAGGTTGACCTATTGTTAAACACAGACCCTGTCCGATACGAAAAATCCCTGCTTATAAAAATAGACTAATGGGCCAGGTAAAACGCGCTGCGAGGATCATCTCATGCACATATTGCTGACCGGCGGTACTGGTTTGATCGGACGTCAGCTCTGCCGCCTCTGGTCGGAGCAGGGACATCGCTTGACGGTATGGAGCCGCCGAGCCGAAGAGGTGGCCAAAATCTGCGGTGCGCAAGTGCGGGGAATCGCCAAGCTCGATGAGATCGACGAACCGGTGGACGCGGTGGTCAATCTCGCGGGCGCGCCGATTGCCGATCGACCCTGGACCCACAAGCGCAAGATGTTGTTGTGGAGCAGCCGCATCACCCTGACCGAGGTCTTGCTGGCGTGGCTGGAGCGCTGCGAGCGCAAACCCGCCGTGTTGATTTCAGGTTCTGCGGTGGGTTGGTACGGCGACGGCGGCGAACGGGAATTGACCGAGGAGTCGGGGCCGGTCAGCGAGGATTTCGCCAGCCAACTGTGTATCGCCTGGGAAGAAACCGCGCAACGGGCCGAGGCCATGGGCATACGTGTGGTACTGGTTCGCACCGGCCTGGTCCTGTCCGCCGAGGGCGGCTTTTTGTCGCGGCTGCTATTGCCCTTCAAACTGGCGCTGGGTGGGCGTATCGGCAATGGGCGGCAATGGATGCCATGGGTCCACATCGATGATCAAATCGCCCTGATTGATTTTCTTCTGCACCGCGGTGACGCCAGCGGTCCTTATAATGCCTGCGCGCCGAACCCGGTGCGTAATCGCGATTTCGCCAAGGCCCTGGGGCACGTGTTGAATCGGCCCGCCGTGATGCCGATGCCGGAGCTGGTACTGAAAATCGCACTGGGGGAGTTGTCACTGCTGTTGCTGGGCGGCCAGCGCGCCACGCCGGCCCGGTTGCAGGCGGCGGGCTTCACTTTCCGGTTCACGGATTTGCCTGCGGCACTGGACGACTTGTCCAGCCGCCTTTGAAATAGGACGTTGCATGACCGATCACGCGTTGCTTCTGGTGAATCTGGGTTCGCCTGCCTCCACTTCGGTGGCCGATGTACGCCGCTACCTCAATCAATTCCTGATGGACCCTTACGTCATCGACTTGCCATGGGCGGTGCGACGTTTGCTGGTGTCGCTGATCCTGATCAAGCGCCCTGAGCAATCGGCCCACGCCTATGCCTCGATCTGGTGGGAGGAAGGATCGCCACTGGTGGTGCTCAGCCGCCGGCTGCAACAGGCTATGGTCACCCAGTGGACCCAGGGGCCGGTGGAACTGGCGATGCGTTACGGCGAGCCGTCCATCGAGTCGGCGCTGGTGCGCCTGGCGAGCCAGGGGCACAAGAAGGTCACTCTGGCGCCGTTGTATCCGCAGTTCGCTGATAGCACCGTCACCACTGTGATCGAAGAGGCCAAGCGGGTCGTGCGGGAAAAGAAGCTCGACGTGCAGTTCTCGATTCTTCAGCCGTTCTACGATCAGCCGGAATACCTCGACGCGCTGGTTGCCAGCGCCAAGCCCTATCTGATGCAGGATTACGATCACCTGCTGTTGAGTTTCCATGGCTTGCCGGAGCGGCACCTGACCAAGCTCGACCCGACCGGGTTTCATTGCTTCAAGGATGCCGACTGCTGCAAGAACGCGCCGCCGGAGGTCATTGCGACGTGCTACCGCGCCCAGTGCATTCGCACGGCCGAACTGTTCGCTCGGCAGATGGGGCTCAAGGACGGCCAATGGTCGGTGTCGTTCCAGTCCCGGCTCGGCCGCGCCAAGTGGATCGAGCCCTACACCGAAGCGCGCCTGGAAGAATTGGCCAAAAGCGGGGTCAAGAAGGTGTTGGTGATGTGTCCGGCGTTCGTGGCCGACTGCATCGAGACCCTGGAAGAAATCGGTGACCGCGGGCGCGAGCAGTTCCGCGAGGCCGGGGGAGAGGAGTTGGTGTTAGTGCCGTGTCTCAATGATCAGCCGCAGTGGGCCAAGGCGTTGAGCAGGTTGTGCGAACGGGCGCCGATCGCGTTGTAACATTCACGGGCCCTATCGCGAGCAGGCTCGCTCCCACATGGGGTGGGTTGTGTACACAGATTTTGTGACCAACCGAGATCCAGTGTGGGAGCGAGCCTGCTCGCGATGGGGCTATGTCAGGCAACATCTCAGAGCAGCGGCTCATCCGCCTTCTTCTGCTTCCAACCATCGTTACCTGGCAGCAGCAGGTTCAGCCCGATCGCCACCACCGCGCACAGCGCGATGCCTTTGAGGCCGAAGTCATCCGGGCCGGTGCCGGTTCCCACCAGCACGCCGCCGATGCCGAACACCAGTGTCACCGAAACGATCACCAGGTTGCGCGCTTCGCCCAGGTCGATCTTGTGACGGATCAGGGTGTTCATGCCCACCGCTGCAATCGAACCGAACAACAGGCACAGGATCCCGCCCATGACCGGTACCGGGATGCTTTGCAGCAATGCGCCGAACTTGCCGATGAAGGCCAGGGCGATGGCAAAGATCGCCGCCCAGGTCATGATTTTCGGGTTGTAGTTTTTGGTCAGCATCACCGCGCCGGTGACTTCGGCATAGGTGGTGTTGGGCGGGCCGCCAAACAGACCGGCTGCGGTGGTGGCGATGCCGTCACCGAGCAGGGTCCGATGCAGGCCCGGCTTTTTCAGGTAGTCGCGACCGGTCACGCTGCCCACGGCAATCACCCCGCCAATGTGCTCGATGGCCGGCGCCAGGGCCACCGGCACGATGAACAGGATCGCCTGCCAGTTGAACACGGGAGCGGTGAAGGCCGGCAGCGCGAACCATGGCGCGGCGGCGATTTTGCCGGTATCCACCACGCCGAAGAAAAACGCCATGGCGAAGCCTACCAGCACGCCGGAGATGATCGGCACCAGACGGAAGATACCTTTGCCGAACACCGCGACAATCAGCGTGGTGAGCAGGGCCGGCATCGAGATCATCATCGCGGTCTGGTAGTGGATCAGCTCAGTGCCGTCGCCGGCCTTGCCCATCGCCATGTTCGCGGCAATCGGCGCCATTGCCAGGCCGATGGAAATG
Source organism: Pseudomonas sp. FG13 (assembly GCF_057809755.1). Taxonomy (NCBI): domain Bacteria; kingdom Pseudomonadati; phylum Pseudomonadota; class Gammaproteobacteria; order Pseudomonadales; family Pseudomonadaceae; genus Pseudomonas; species Pseudomonas sp. FG13. The sequence goes on along the minus strand of NZ_JBMDKO010000021.1, from coordinate 41,615 downwards.
ATCACCGGGCCGATGACCACTGGCGGCAGCAGCCGGTCGATGAAACCGGTGCCCTTGATCTTCACGGCCAGGCCCAGGAAGGTATAGACGAAACCGGCCGCCATCACGCCGCCCATGGTCGCCGCGAGGCCGAACTGGCCCTTGGCGAGAATGATCGGGGTGATGAAGGCAAAGCTCGACGCCAGGAACACCGGCACCTGCCGTCCGGTGACGATCTGGAACAGAATCGTTCCCAGACCTGCGGTAAACAGCGCGACGTTCGGGTCCAGCCCGGTGATCAGCGGCATCAACACCAGAGCGCCGAAGGCGACGAACAGCATCTGTGCGCCGGACAGTACCTGGCGCCAGAGCGGATCGTTGAACTCGTCCTGCATGCTCAGGCGTCCTTCTGCTTGGTGCCGAAGATCTTGTCGCCGGCATCGCCCAGGCCCGGGATGATGTAGCCATGCTCGTTGAGTTTCTGGTCGATGGAGGCGGTATAGATGGTGACGTCCGGGTGAGCATCCTGGACCACCTTGATGCCTTCGGGGGCGGCAACCAGGACCATGGCGCGGATGTCGCGGCAACCGGCCTTTTTCAGCAGGTCGATGGTGGCGACCATGGAACCGCCGGTGGCGAGCATCGGGTCGATGATCATGGCCAGGCGCTCGTCGATTTCCGGTACCAGCTTTTCCAGGTAGGTGTGGGCCTGCAGCGTTTCTTCGTTGCGAGCCACGCCCACGGCGCTGACCTTGGCACCCGGGATCAGGCTCAGCACGCCCTCGAGCATACCGATGCCGGCGCGCAGGATCGGCACCACGGTGATCTTCTTGCCGGCGATTTTCTCCACCTGGACCGCACCGGCCCAGCCATCGATCTCGTAGGATTCCAGTGGCAGGTCCTTGGTGGCTTCGTAGGTGAGCAGCGCACCGACTTCCTGGGCGAGCTCGCGAAAATTCTTCGTGCTGATATCGGCGCGGCGCATCAGGCCGAGTTTGTGTCTGATCAGCGGATGGCGGATCTCGAGGATAGGCATGGGGAGGGCTCCGGCGGCGGGCAAAAAAACCGGGCTAGATTAATCTATCCCGATGGCTTGTCCTATAGACAATACAGAACGTTAGTCCACAAACCCTTGATCTGGCCGGGCGGGATGCGTACCTTTGCCCGCTTTTCCGAACCTGCACCCCTGGAGAGCAACATGTCCGCTGATCTCGAGCATATCCGTCAAATCATGGCGGAGGCTGATTGCCTGTATACCGAAGCCGAAGTCGAAGCAGCCATTGCCCGGGTCGGTGCGCAGATCAACGACCAACTGGCCGATTCCAATCCGGTGGTGTTCTGTGTCATGAACGGCGGGCTGATCTTCTCCGGCAAGCTGCTGACCTACCTGAACTTCCCGTTGGAGGCGTCGTACCTGCATGCCACCCGTTATCGCAACGAAACCAGCGGCGGCGACCTGTTCTGGAAAGCCAAGCCGGAAGTCTCGTTCATCGACCGTGACGTGCTGATCATCGACGACATCCTCGACGAAGGGCACACCCTGGGCGCGATCATCGACTTCTGCCGGCATGCCGGCGCCCGCGCCGTGCACACCGCTGTGTTGATCGACAAGGACCACGACCGCAAGGCTCGTCCCGACCTGAAGGCCGATTTTGTCGGCTTGCCATGCATCGACCGCTACATCTTCGGTTATGGCATGGATTACAAGGGTTACTGGCGCAACGCCAACGGTATTTTCGCCGTCAAGGGCATGTGATCGATGACTCGCCCGGGTTTCCTGGACCAAACGCTGTTCGATGAGCTGGCCGAGAAAGCCGCGGCCAGCCCTCGCGGCCGGCAGCACCATAACTTCCATCAGATGGACGAGCCCTGTCATCGGATGGCGGTGGGTTTGCAACCTTCCACCTACATCCCGCCCCATCGCCACCTCGGTGCCGACAAGGCAGAAACCCTGCTGGTGCTCAAGGGCCGCCTGGGTGTGTTGATCTTTGACGAAGCCGGTGCGGTGACGGATAAGCGCATCCTCCAGGCCGGAGGCGATTGCCTCGGCGTCGACCTGCCGGCCGGCGTGTATCACGGCCTGGTGGTGCTGGAAGCCGACAGCTTGATGTTCGAGTGCAAGGCCGGCCCTTACCGGCCAGTGGGTGAGGGCGAGATGGCCCACTGGGCGCCCCGGGAAGGCGAGTCGGGTGTGGCTGAGTACCACACCTGGATGCGCGCGCAGTTCGACTGACGCACCGCCCCCCTGTGGCAAGGGGGTTTATCCCCGCGGGAGCGCAGGGCTTTTGTGGGAGCAAAGCTTGCTCGCGAACAGGCGCCTCGGTTTCGAAGGCAGACCGCGTCAGCTTCATCGCGGGCAAGCCTTGCTCCCACAAGCCGCCAGCCAATGCTCACTCTTGATCCGTGCCTGCTCCAGAGTCTGCACATACGCCAGTTGGCGCTGTTCGCGATGGATGCCGGCTCGGCGCAGCTTCAGGCGCACTCTCGGGGTGGTCGCTACCAGGATCAGGCCGATATCGTGCTTGCGGTAGTCCTTCAGGATGTTTTCAAACGCAGCCAGTGCCGTCATGTCCAGCATCGGCACGGCGCTCATCTCCACCACCACGACGCGGACTCCCGGATCGAACCGACGCAGCACATCCAGGGCTTTTTCTGCCGCACCGAAGAACAACGGGCCGCGAATCCCGTAGCAACGCACGTGCTCAGGCATATCCAGTAACGCCTGGTGAAAGTGCCGTGGCAGTTCGGCGCTGTCGGTCAGCTCGCTCATGCGCTTGATGAACAGCCCGGCCGCCAGCAGCAGGCCGACGGAGACCGCCAGGACCATGTCGAACAGCACCGTCAGGCCCAGGCAGGTCAGCAGCACCAGCACATCGCTGCGCGGGGCGATACGCAAGGTGTGCAGCACGTGCCCGGCTTCGCTCATGTTCCAGGCGACCATCACCAGCAGCGCCGCCAGCGCGGCCATGGGCAGGTAGCTGAACAGCGGCGCCAACAGCATGATCGCCGCCAGTACCACGAGGCTGTGGATGATCGATGCCAAGGGCGAAGATGCGCCGCTGCGCACGTTGGTGGCGCTGCGGGCAATCGCGGCGGTGGCGGTGATGCCGCCGAACAGCGGCGCCACCAGGTTGCCCAGGCCCTGGCCCATCAGCTCTGCGTTGGGATCGTGCTTGCTGCCGGTCATGCCGTCCGCCACCACGGCGCATAACAGCGACTCGATGGCACCGAGCATGGCGATGGCGAAGGCGGGTGACAGCAACTGTCGGATCAGGTCGTAGGACAGCACCAACGGCCGCCCCTGGCCGTCAGGAAGATTCCAGGGCCAGTCGAAGCTTGGCAGGAACGGTGGAATTCCCGGATGGCTGATGCCATCGACCACGTAACTGAAGCGTTCCCCCAACGTCGCCACTGGCCACCCGCCGCGTTCCAGTGCCCAGCCCAGCAATGCCCCGACCAGCAGGGCGACCAAGTGGCCTGGCACCCGCGGAACCCAGCGCGGCCAGATGACCAGAACCGCCAGGCACACGACGCCGATGAGGCTGTCACCGAGGTGGGCGCCCGGCAGTGCCACGATCAGCTCGCCCAGTTGTTCGACGTAATGTCGGGCCTGGCCGACAGTCGTCAGGCCCAATAGATCTTTCAGTTGCAGGGTGGCGATGACCACGCCGATGCCAGCGGTGAAACCGAGGATGACGGGATAAGGGATGTACTGGATCAGACGCCCGGCGCGCATCAGTCCCAGGGCAATCAGAATCAACCCGGCCAGCATCGTGCACAACAGCAGGCCGCCTGGCCCGTATTGCTGGGTGATAGGCAGCAGGATCACCACGAATGCCGCTGTCGGCCCGCTCACGTTGAAACGCGAGCCGCCGGTCAGGGCGATCAGCGGTGCGGCCACCAGCACCGTGTACAAGCCGTGTTGCGGCGGCACGCCCACTGCGATTGCCAAGGCCATCGCCAGGGGGATGGCGATGATCCCGACCGTCAGCCCGGCCACCAGGTCGCCCCGCAGGCGTTCAAGGGTATAACCGGCCCGCCAGCTTTGGCGCCAGGCGGCGAATAGAGGTGGCGCGGAGAAGGACATGGGTACTCCTCAAAAGGAATGGGCAAACAATACCGAGTTCCCTGTGGTGAGGGACAGAATGATGGCCCTTTGAGTATGCCTCCTACGGCGTCCCCCGGTATTGACCTGGATCGTTTATTTTTACTGGTCATGCTCATGCTAGAGTGCGGGGCCAAGATCCCGGAGCCTGTCATGATTGTATCGATCCGCCGCCGTGCCGCCTTGCTTCTGATTTCCAGCCTGCCGCTGGTGGCCGTTGCCGCGCCGATGCACAGCCAGTTCCTGCCGCCCGACGACCTGACCGTGCGCCAGGAGCAGCCCGAACAGCAGCAACTGCTGCAAGTCACCGAGTACTCGGTGGTACTGGGCAATCAGCGTCAGTCCAACCAGCAACCGATACCGGTGACTTCGCCGTTGCTGGTGCGCCTCAAGGGCAAGCCCCTGAACAAAGGCGCCACCATCAATCAGGTGATCCTCAACTTCGATGGCGAAAGCAAGAGCCTGAAGAAACCGGTCTTTGACGAGGCGAGCAAGACCCTGACCCTGTCTTATCCACAGGCGCATTATCGGGCGGTCATCGATCTGCTGCGCAATGACACGGTGTATGTGCAGTTCCTCAGCTATGCCAACGGCCACGTCTGGGCCGATCTGCACACCGGAGCGGTACACCCGCGTTGAGCGCCGGGGCCTGCCGGGGGTAAACTGCCTGCCCCGTGAACTGTGCGAGTTGGAGCCGGCAATGCGTAAAGACAAGAAACAAGTGATTGGTGACGAGATTGGCGATGAACAGATCAAGCTGTTCCTCAATTTCGAACCGGCCGATGCCACCTCGCCGTCGTTGCACAAACTGATCAAGGGTTACCGTGGCCTGCGGGTCGATGATTTCGAGCGTTTCCTGACCTTCTTCGTCGAAGCCGGCTATGACCTCAATGGCAAGGATGAGCACGGTAACGACTTCATTGCGTTGATCCAGGATCAGCGCAATTCCGAGGAATACATCGAGTTGTTCAACAAGGCGCGCGGCTGAGCGTGTCAGGGCGGATTTAACGCCTTTCGGGGCGTTTGATCGTCTTCTTTTAGTTTCTCAATACTCTTTTAAGAGATGTCCGAAAGGTTATGTCACCATTCGGACTGTTCTGTTTCAGTTTGATTTCCATTACTTTTGCGTTGGGACCGGATGGTTTCAATTCAATCGTTTTAATGGAGCTGTATTCATCATGGAAGATAAAAGCAAATGTATCGCTGGGGCGTTGTTGGCCTTGCTCGGTTGCCTGGCAAGTTCGGTTTCCAATGCGTTCGATGAGATCGTCAATGTGGAGATTTTCAACGCTACATCGGCAATGATTGTTCCCGGCAGCGACTTCACCTGGACCCAGGACCCGGCCAATGCAGGCCATGGCTTTTCGGTAAGTCCCGGCGCGAGTCAGGAACTGACCTATTACCTGCCACAGTCGCGCGCCGAGCGGGAGTCTTTTACCTACACCCAAGGCAGTCGCAAGTGCCATTTCAGTTTCGGGCATATAGCCAAAGCTCCGGTGAGTGATGAGCAAACAATGCCTTATCGCCGTTGGGTTGATGCACAACCCCAAGATTCCTGTGTCGCAGAGTTGTTTGAGATTGAGGATGACGACGATTACGTTCGTCATGGCGGAACACGCATCAAGTTCAGTATGAAATAAACGCGGAAAATAAAAAGCCTCCATCAGTTGGAGGCTTTTTATTTATAACGACAGAGGGTCAGGCGTAACTTTGAGCCTTGCTGTCTTCAACCAGTTCCAGCGCGATGTTGTTCTGCGCATTGATCTTGCGATACAGCGCCGCGTCGGTTTCCAGCACTTTTTCCCGGGCCGGGAAGATTTCCGCGAGCTTGGTCGCCCACTCTCCCTTGGCCTTGTCCGGGAAGCAGCGCTCGATCAGGTCCAGCATGATCGACACGGTCACCGAAGCGCCTGGCGATGCGCCGAGCAGGGCGGCGAGGGTACCGTCCTTGGCTGCCACCAGCTCGGTACCGAACTGCAGGACGCCACCTTTCTTCGGATCTTTCTTGATGATCTGCACCCGTTGGCCGGCCACTTCCAGGCGCCAGTCCTCGGCTTTCGCCTCGGGGTAGAAGCGGCGCAGGGATTCCAGGCGCTGCTCCATGGACTGCATCACTTCGCTGATCAGGTACTTGGTCAGGTCCATGTTGTCCCGGGCTACCGCCAGCATCGGGCCGATGTTGCCGGCGCGTACCGACAGTGGCAGGTCCATGATGGAGCCGTGCTTGAGAAACTTGGTGGTGAAACCGGCGTAAGGTCCGAACAGCAGGGATTTCTTGCCATCGACCACGCGGGTATCCAGGTGCGGCACCGACATCGGCGGCGAGCCCACCGCGGCCTGGCTGTAGACCTTGGCCTGGTGGTGCTTGACCACTTCCGGGTTGTCGCAACGCAGCCACTGGCCACTGACCGGGAAGCCGCCGAAGCCCTTGCTTTCCTCGATGCCCGAGGCTTGCAGCAGTGGCAACGCCGCGCCGCCGGCACCCAGGAAGACGAACTTGGCATCGACGTCGCGGCTGGCACCGGAGTTGACGTCCTTGATGCTTACTGTCCAGCCGCTGCCGTTGCGCTTGAGGCCGGTGACGCGCTTGCAGTACTTGACCTGGGTGTCGGGCGCGCTGGTCAAGTGTTTGAGCAGTTGGTTGGTCAGGGCGCCGAAGTTGACGTCGGTGCCGTTCATGACCCGGGTGGCGGCGATGACTTCATCGGCCGGACGCCCCGGCATCATCAGCGGCATCCACTCGGCCATCTTGCCTTTGTCTTCGGTGTATTCCATGTCGGCGAAGGCGTGATGCTGGCTCAGCAGCTCGAAGCGCTTCTTCAGGAACTCCACGCCTTTCTCGCCCTGCACGAAGCTCAGGTGCGGCACCGGGGCGATAAAGGACTTGGAGGAGCCGAACGTGCCTTTCTTGGTCAGGTACGTCCAGAACTGCTTCGACACCTCGAACTGGGTGTTGATGTGCACGGCTTTCTTGATGTCGACACTGCCATCGGCCGCCTGCGGCGTGTAGTTCAGCTCACACAGCCCGGCGTGGCCGGTCCCAGCGTTGTTCCAGGGGTTGGAACTCTCCGCGGCACCGGAATCCATCAGCTCGACGACTTCCAGCGAAATCGCGGGGTCGAGCTCCTTGAGCAGCACGGCCAGGGTGGCACTCATGATGCCGGCCCCTACCAGAACTACATCGACTGCTTCGTTATGCGCCATTTAACGCGTCTCCAAAATCTGCAGCACCAAATTGTCGGCATAGCGGCCAGGAGTGGCGGGGCAGGTCGGTTGCGCCCCAGGTACCCATGGCCAGGATCGCCATGTCCGAATCTTCGCAATTTTTTGCAACTGCTACGGATGCATGCAGCCTGGCCTCAAGAGTCACATGAACTCATTTCAGCGCCGGGCAGGCAATTCGACTTATGGCCGAGACATCCGTTCGTGCAACCAAATCCGTAGCGGACAGGCTTCAGGCGCCGGTTCTTGAGCGATATCCGGTCCTGTGTCGTTGGGCTGTTTCAGACGCCAATGGTGCTTGTTCAGACGCAAAACTCTTCATTTGCTCGCCACACTCTTGTGAAGTTGTGAAAACCCGTTTTTTCACGCTCTTTTGAAGACGTGAACCTCAAAAAAGGGCTGTCCCAGCCAGGCACCGTGTCCGGATTGTTTGCCCCATGCAGTACATGACAGGCAAAACGGGCAGACAGCTCAGTGACCGAGCGTAATGACAGCTCTGCAGATTCGCGAAAAGTGGTGATTGGCCCGGAAACAGCAGGCGCGCCAGCTTCACTCGATCTGTGTGGGCGGCTCTCTGTGGGCGATGCGGGGTGCCAATGCAAGCGCATCAGCGGTGTTGCGAGGCCCGATCAGGAGACGTCCTTATAATCGGGGGGAGATTGTAACGAAGAAACGCAGGAAAATGGTCGTGTTTAATGACTTTTATTAGCCATTCGGTCAGATGGCCAACAACTGGCGGCCGCGCGCGCGACTACGAAGCGGCTGTACGCGGGCGCTGGCGGGTAAAGGCTGATTCAGCCAGTTGAGACGGATTTCTTCGATTTCCACCCAGCCTTCGCCCATGGGTTGCAGGCTGCATTGCTTGAACGCCTGGCAGCGGCCGTTGCGATCCAGCAGGGCGAAGCTGCGATGCTGTGGGCGCGGAGTGAACAAGGAGACGAGAAGGCGCATGGTCGGATTTCCGTGTCGGGGGACTTGTGAGCAGCCTGACAGCGAGCCATGACACGCCGGTGTAAGGACCGTGACAATGGAGTGACAGGAACCGGCATTGGCGGTAAATGTCAGAAATTTCAGTATTCATTCGGCTGGTTCGCCGCGATGGCGCACCGCTATACTGCGGGTCTGTCAGTGCCCGATTCTGGAGATAAGAGCATGTTGCAACGCCTGTTGTTCGGTTTGATCGCTGTGACCAGTCTGACCCTTGTCGGCTGCGCCCACAGCCCGCAACAACTTAACCCGGAACCCAAGCTCAACGCCCAGCTGGCGCCTGTGGGTCATGGCCAGCCGGTGGTGGTACGGGTGGTGGACGGCCGTCCATCGCCGACGCTCGGCACCCGCGGCGGGCTGTACCCGGAAACCAGCGTCATCACGGTTCAGGGCGCACAGATCCTGCCCAAGCTGCAGGCCCAGGCTGAAGCCGCCGTACGTTTGCTGGGCTTCACCCCTACCGCGAACGCGATGAATGCTCCACAGCTGACCGTTACCCTGGCCGAACTCAAGTATCAATCGCCCAAGGAAGGCATGTACGTGACCGAAGCCACCATCGGCGCGACCTTCCGTTCCGACGTGCAGAACGCCAACCGCCGTTACAGCGGTCGTTATGGGGCTTCGTTGGACCAGCGTTTCGGCATGGCGCCCAATCAGGACACCAATACCAAGCTGGTCAGCGATGTGTTGAGCGACGCCCTGACCCGGCTGTTCAAAGACCCGACCATTGGCCAGGTGCTGGCTGAGTAAGATCCGGGCCTGACCCCCGCCTGTGGGAGCGAGCCTGCTCGCGATAGCGGCGTCACATTTGAAATCACTGTGACTGATAAACCGCTATCGCGAGCAGGGCTCGCTCCCACAGGTTTTTTTTGCGCGATTTTTCTAGGCGGCCTGTGAATACAGTTCCAGCACACTGATGCCCGTCAGCAGATCGGTCTCCGGCAGGTCGGCATGTTGATGACCACCGAGGGCGCAATACACCAGCCAATGTGGGTCCTGTACGTTGAAGGACAGGCTGCCGACGAGGTTTTGCTGTTCGTCGCTTGGGGTGATGAGGTAGAGGCGATCCTGGTTTTCGGCGTGGAGCATGACGGGGTCCGGGCAGGTTTGGAGGGCGACAGGGTGGCTTATCCAGATGACGAAACCGTGACGGTGAACATAAGTCCGTAGCTCAGCCTCGCAGCAACGAAGCTCTGTGGGAGCAAGGCTTGGACGCGATGAAGCTGACGCGGTTACCGAGGATCGAAGCGCCTTCATCGCGGGCAAGCCTTGCTCCCACAGGTCGGAAAAAACAGGGCAGGGCAGTGGGCTTTCGGTAGAATCCGCGCCCTGCTCGCAAGTCCCGGGCGTGTTCCGTTCCGTTTTCCCTTGAGGTTTGTGATGTCGCTGCATCTGCTTTCGTTGTTCGCCGCCCACCCGGCCAAACTGATCAACTTGTTCGCCTTGCTGTTTGCCTGCCCGGGCGGCTGGGTGCTGCACGCAACGCGCCGCCGTGAGCAACGGGCGCGAGCGAGCCTGCAAGCAGGCAATCGCAATGGTGAAGAACGGTTCGAAGCGTTGCTGGACCTGGCGACGCAGCGCATGAACCGGTTTTTCTACCGATTCGGCTTTGGCTGCCTGGCGTTGGCGTTGCTGGTGTCGTGGATCAGCACGCAGATCAGCTGAGATTTACCGGAAGCAAGGATGCTTTTGTGGCGGGTGCCTGTGGGAGCAAAGCTTGCTCGCGAAACAGGCACCTCGATTTCCGAAAGTATCGTGTCGTTTTCATCGCGGGCAAGCCTTGCTCCCACAGGTCTCCCTCAGGTATGCCGCGTTACAACGCCAACCCCGCCTTCACCCGATACTGATTACGCACCGGCGTTGCATATTGCAGGATCAGGAACGGTCGGTGTTCCGCCGGGCACGCATCCAGCCGGCGTTGCCATTCTTCCTGCGCCTTGGCCAGTTCATCGGCGCCGAATACCTCGGCCGCCTGCGGAACCTGCAATTGCGGATCGGCGTCGGCCCACTGGGCGTAAGCCAGGTAATGCACCGGGAACAGGCGGTAGCCGCCGAGAATCTGCCGATCCATCTCCTGGGCCAATTGCTTGGTGTCTTCGAACAGTTCGGTGATCGGTGCGGCAAAGTTCACGTGCACCCGGCCCTTGTATCCAGTGATGCCTTTGGCGATGCTCACATCATCTTCGCCCGGTGCCTTGGTGTAGGTGCCGGTGGTGGCTCGGATGTACAGCTCGCGGGCCTTGGCCTGGTCGCACGGGTCGTATTCGTAACTGATCGACACGGGAGTGAGGTTCAGCGACTGGATGACCTCGCCAAATGGCTCGTCCTTGCGGCTCATATGGAACATCTTGAGGATGGCCGATTCGGTACGGTCGTCGCCGTCCTTGGCCCGCCCTTCGGCCTGGGCGATCCAGATCGAGGCGCAGTCGTTGCGGATCGAGTGGTTGATATACGCTGACAGCAACTGGTAGGCCGCCATCTTCTCTCGCCGTCCGGTGATGGAGCGGTGCACGATGAAACTCTTGTTCAGGCGCATCAGGTCACTGACAAAAGGTTTTTGCAGCAGGTTGTCGCCAATGGCGATGCGCGGGGTCGGCAGGCCGGCGTGGTACACCGCATAGTTGACGAAGGCCGGGTCCATCACGATGTCGCGATGGTTGGCAATGAACAGGTACGCGCTGCCGGACTTGAATTGCTCCACCCCTGTATAGGTCACGCCGTCGGTGGCACGCTCGATGGTGTGGTCGACGTAGAACTCGACTTTATCCTGCAAAGTGGCGACCGATGTCACGCTGGCGAACTCACGGCGCAATCTTTGCGCTATAAGAGGTTTGAGCATCCAGCCGAATGCGCCGGCCAGGCGCGGGAAGCGGAAGTGGGTGAGGATATCTAGAAACGCCTTGTCGCCGAGCAGCCGGGCCAGCACCGCTGGGACTTCGCTGTCGTCGTAAGGTCGGATGGCATCGAATTCGCCCATCATGCTCTCTTGTTGGAAACGGCTAGGGTAAGTTAAAGGTTCGATCGAAAAAACGACGGGGCATGGCCTGGAAGATAAGCCAGACGAAAATAGCCCTGCAAATAGACCGGCGATTATACGCACAAGTCACCTGGGAGACCGCGATGCTGGAAACCGCTCTTTATGATTGTCCGTATTGTGGTGAAGAGGTTGAGACGACCGTGGATCTGTCGGGTGGCGACCAGGAGTATGTTGAGGACTGTCAGGTGTGTTGCCGACCGATCAAATTCAGGTTGCAAGTGCATGACGAACACTGGTTTCTCGAGGCCTTCACTGAAAACGATTGATGGGGGCGCCCATGCAACGAATCTACGAGCTGGAAAGCCTGATGGAGGGCGAACTGCTGCAAGGCATGCTCGCCAGCGAAGGCATCACGGCGCATCTGGTGGGGCGCGACCTGGTGGGCGGCGCTGGCGAGTTGCCGATGCAAGGCCTCCTGGGCCTGGCGGTAGAAGACGACCAGGCGCAGTACGCCCGGGAGCTCATCGTTGCGTACAATGCCGCGATGCCAGTGCCCGGTGATGAGCCGGAGAGTTATCCCGGCACGCTGGTCTGTTAGGCTGGCGGCCGTTCGATCAAGAGTCGTGTTGCCCCATGTGTGGACGTTATGCCCTGTTTCGCTGGAACCCCGCTTTCGCGGCCTTGCCCGGCTTTCCTGCCGACCAGAAGGCTCAATGGAATATTTCGCCCAACGATTCGGTGCTGATGCTGCGGGCCGGTGCCGAGGGGCAGCGCGAGTTGGCCCGTGCGCGCTGGGGCCTGACGCCCGCGTGGCTGACCGATCTGTCCCGTACTCCGGCCCACGCCCGCGCCGAAACCGTGGCCGAGCAGCCGATGTTCCGTGAAGCCCTGCGCCTGCGTCGCTGCCTGCTGCCGGCCAACGGCTTCTACGAATGGCGCGGTGGCACACGCAAGCGGCCCTACTGGCTGACGCCGGGAGAGGGGTCGTCGTTGTTTTTTGCCGCGATATGGGAAGCGTATCCCGTGCAGGAACAGGTGTGGCTGAGCACGGCGGTCATCACCCAGCCGGCGGCGGGGCAACGCAGGCCGTTGATCCTGGACGAAGAGGGCCAGCGCCTGTGGCTCGATCCCGAAACGCCGCTGCATGCCTTGCAAGGGCTGCTGGCAAGCGAACCGGCACAATTGCGTGAGCGGGTGTTGGCCAACATGGTCAACGACCCGAAGCTCAACGGACCGGAATGCCTGACCCCGGCTTGAGGCCTGTGGTGCCTTTACTGCCGCTATCGCGAGCAGGCTCGCTCCCACAGGGTCATTGCGGTGGACACATCTTTGTGAACATCCGCAACCTCCTGTGGGAGCGAGCCTGCTCGCGATAGCGGTTCTGGATCAGACCCTGAACTGATTGATCAATCGCCGCTGCTGCTCCGCCAGTTTGGTCAAGCCGGCACTGGCGGCGCTGGATTCATCCGCCCCGCCCGCCACTTCATTCGCCACTTGCCCGATGTTGATGACGTTGCGGTTGATGTCATCGGCCACGGCGCTTTGCTCCTCGGCGGCGCTGGCGATCTGGGTGTTCATGTCGTTGATCACCGACACTGCCTGGGTGATGGTTTCCAGGGCCTGGGCCGCTTTTGCCGCATGCTGCACGCTTTGATCGGTGCGGTGCTGGCTGTCTTCCATCACCCGTACCACGTCCCGGGTACCCTGCTGCAATTGCTGGATCATCGACTGGATTTCTTCCGTGGCCTGCTGCGTTTTCTGCGCCAGGTTGCGCACTTCATCAGCCACCACAGCGAATCCGCGACCCTGCTCACCGGCCCGGGCGGCTTCGATGGCGGCGTTCAGCGCCAGCAGGTTGGTCTGTTCGGCAATACCACGGATGGCGGTGAGAATCGCGTTGATGTTCTCGCTGTCCTTGGCCAGGGTCTGCACCACGCCCACCGCCTTGCCGATTTCCACGGCCAGGGCGCCGATGGACGTGGACGTATCCCGTACGATCTGCATGCCCTGGCTGGCGGCCTGGTCGGCGTGACTGGCGGCCTGGGCGGCCTGGGTCGCGTTGCGGGCGACGTCCTGGGCCGTAGCGGTCATCTCGTGCACGGCGGTGGCGACCTGGTCGATCTCCGACATTTGCTTGTGCACGCCCTGGTTGGTGCGGATTGCGATGTCGGCGGTGTGCTCCGATGAATCGCTGACGCTCTGCACCGAGGTCACCACTTGGGTGATCATCCCCTGCAGCTTGCTCAGGAACGTGTTGAAGCCCCTGGCAATCGCGCCCAATTCGTCGGCGCGGTCACTCACCAGGCGCCGGGTCAGGTCGCCTTCACCCTGGGCAATGTCATCGAGCATTGCCACCATTTGCTTGAGTGGCCGGGCAATGCCATGGCCCACCAGCCAGATCACCAGCAGACCGATGCCGGCAATTACCAGACCCACCATCGCCATGCCGAAAATGTCAGACTGGCGCCGATCGTTCAGGTCTTTCTGCAACGCTTGCAGATCGGCCATCACCGCGTTCAGCGGCAATTGCAGCATCAGCGTCCAGCGGGCATTGGTCTCGCCAATGCCGAATGGCATATACACTTCGATGTGCCCGTGTTCCTCGTCGATGTCGTAACGCACTTCGCCGATACTGAGCTTGCCCAGGTTGTCCAGTTCACTGGCGTTGAGCAGGTCGCTGGCCTTTTCCCCGAGTTTGCTCGGGTCCTTCGTGAATGCCACGAGGCGGTTATTGCTGGAGAGCAGCGCCAACTCCCCGGCGCCGTTGTACAGCTTGGCATCGGCGGCCACGAGCATGTCCTGGATGAAGTTCACCGACAGATCTGCCCCGACGATGCCCTGGAACTTGCCGTCGATGAGGATCGGCTCGATGAACGAGGCGAGCATGGTCATGGTGTCGCCGACGCGGTAGGGCGCCGGGTCGATCACGCAGGCCTTCCTGCTGTCCTGGGAGCACAGGTAGTACTCACTGGCGCGGATACCGGTGGACAGGAGTTTCTGATCGGCCACATCGGCCAGTTTTTCCAGGCCCAGGGTGCCGTCCTGGTTACGGAACCACCACGGCAGGAAACGCCCGTTGGTTTCCATGCCCACCACGGGGCTGTTCACGTAGTTGGCATCATCGTGGTCGATGGCGTTCGGCTCCCAGGCGATGTAGGCGCCAAGGACTTTTGGATTGCGCACCACGGTTTCGCGCAGCAGGCTGATCATCTGCTCGCGCGCAATCTTCAACTGTGGGTTGCCGTCCGTGCCCTTCATGCCCATCAGCGCGTTCGTGGTGGCAAGTCCCTTGGCGAGCTGCAGTGGGGCTTCCAGTTCCCGTTGGATCAGGCTGGCCTGGGTACGGGCCAGGGCGCTGAGGCGTTGTTCGATGAGTTGTTCGAACTGCGCCTTGGTCCGTTGTTGCACCATGTCTTGGGTGCGGGCCCCGGCGAACAACGCGTACAGGACCAGGGCCCCGACCACGCTGAGCACGATGGCACCGGCCAGGGCGGCCACGGAAAACTGGATCGACTTGAATTTCATAAAGGCTCCGGACGCGAGGATGACGTCTGAAGCTTGTATCGGCGTCCATAGGGGCCGGCATGAGGCGTTGTTCGTCGGGTGACTGTTTTTGAATCGTGAGTGTCGCTAATGGAGCGGGGGTGGGATCTGTGCGAAATAGCGGTAATCCGTCGTTGTGTATCTGGCGCCGATACAAATCACCGCATAGGATACGCCCACGTTTCCAGGGAGCTTTAATATGCACAAGACGTTGATGGTGAGTGTCCTCGGCACGAGCCTGTTGCTTGCCGGTTGCCAATCGGTGAATACCACCAGCGGCGGCGCCGTGGGTGTGGAGCGCAAGCAGTACATGTTCAGCATGCTGTCGACCGATGAGGTCAACCAGATGTACGCCCAGTCCTATCAGAAGACCGTCGGCGAGGCGAGCACCCAGGGTGCGCTCGACAAGACCAGCAGCGAAGCCAGGCGCGTCCAGGCCATTGCCGACCGACTGATCGCCCAGGCCCCGGTTTTCCGTCCGGACTCGGCGCAGTGGAAGTGGGAAGTGAACCTGATCAAGAGCGATGAGCTCAACGCCAACTGCGGCCCAGGCGGCAAGATCATTTTCTACACCGGGTTGATCGACTCGCTGAAGCTGACCGACGATGAAATCGCCGCGGTCATGGGCCATGAAATCGCCCACGCCCTGCGTGAGCACGGGCGTGAAGCAATGTCCAAGGCCTACGGCATCGAGATGGCCAAGCAGGGCGCCGGTGCCTTGTTCGGCCTGGGCCAGGACAGCCTGGCGCTGGCCGACACCGTGGCCAACTACGGCATGACCTTGCCCAACAGCCGTGCCAACGAAAACGAAGCCGACCTGATCGGCCTCGAACTGGCCGCTCGCGCCGGCTACAACCCGAACGCCGCCATCACCTTGTGGAACAAGATGAGCAAGGCCTCGGAAGGCGCACCACCGGAGTTCATGAGCACTCACCCTGCGTCCAGCAGCCGGATCGCTTCGTTGCAGGCGGCGATTCCAAAGGTGATGCCGCTTTACCAGCAGGCCAAGAAGTAACCTTTCTTATGCGGTGAGGCCACTGGCCTCATCGCGAGCAGGCTCGCTCCCACATTGGGCGCGGTGCTCACAAAAAATGTGGGCACTGCAAATCCCCTGTGGGAGCGAGCCTGCTCGCGATGAACGATGGCACGGTATTACTTGCCTACCTGATCAAACCCATCCACTGCTCTGCATTGCCTTGTACACCGCCACAATCGCCAGGATGAAGAATGCCGAGGCGGCCAGGCGGCGGATCAGGGTGAGCGGCAGCTTATCGGCGGCGAAATTGCCGGCCAGTACCACCGGCACGTTGGCAATCAGCATGCCCACAGTGGTACCGATGATCACCAGCCACAATTCCGGGTATTGCGCGGCGAGCATCACGGTGGCTATCTGGGTCTTGTCGCCGATTTCCGCCAGGAAGAACGCGATCAGCGTGGTCAGGAAGGGGCCGAACTTGCGCGCGGTGCTCGCTTCTTCGTCGTCCAGTTTGTCGGGAACCAGCGTCCATAGCGCGGTGGCGGCGAAGCTCGCTGCCAGGATCCAGTGCAACACCGCATTCGAGAAAATACTGCCCACCCAGGCCCCCACGGCTCCGGCTGCTGCATGGTTGGCCAGGGTCGCGGCGACAATTCCGGCGATGATCGGCCAGGGTTTGCGAAAACGAGCCGCCAGGACGAGCGCAAGCAATTGGGTCTTGTCGCCGATTTCGGCCAGCGCAACGATGGTGGTGGGTACGAGGAAAGAGTCCAGCATCAGGTGATTCCTAGAGGGGCGGGTCGACACGGCTATGACACGTACAGCCTCCCCGCCCCGGGTAAGGTGTGCGTGTCATAGGTCTTGTCAAACCCTGCGACCGGTTCCGGACGCTTGGGCCGCATACGCCATGGTCTGCTGACCAAGTATGTTGACGTATGCCGGGCGAGCAGGGTGCTCGCGGGAGACTACTCCCCTAGGACGCTGCGGATTCTGCCTAGGCAAATCCGATTGGGCAAGTGCTGTGTCTTAAAAAGCTTTCAACCGCGCTTGGCCCGGTAGATGCGAAAGCCCTGGCCCTCGGCCTTGATGGTGCACACGCCCAGATGTTCTTCGATCAGCGGCTGGTATTTGAGGAAACTGTTCGCAACCAGACGCAATTCCCCACCGTTTTTCAGATGTTTGGCCGCTTTTCGCAGCAGGTTTTCCGTCGCGTAGTAATCGGTGTGGACGCCGACATGGAACGGCGGATTGCTCAGAATCGCGTTCAGGCCCATCGGCGCGGCATCGATACCGTCACCGGTCAGCACCTCGGCTTCCAGGCCGTTGGCAGCCAAGGTCAGGCGACTGCTGGCGGCGGCGAAAGCGTCCACATCCAGCAAGGTGACGGTGTTGTGCGGATAGCGACGCTTGACGGCCGCCCCGAGCACACCGGCACCGCATCCGAAGTCCAGCAGGTGGCCGCTGGGCAATTTATCCAGGTGTTCGAGCAGCAGAGCACTGCCGCGATCCAGGCGACCGTGGCTGAACACCCCCGGCAGGCTGATGACCTTCAGCGGACCTTCCTCCAGGGGCAACTCGTAGGTCTGGGCCAGGCTTTCCAGGGGCTTGGCCTCTGGAACGTTGGCGACGGTGACCTGCCACAGTTGGCAATGCCGCGCGCTGTCGAGCTTGCGCGGTTTGCCGAACGGGTTGAGCTGCTTGGAAGCACCTTCGATGCCGCTGCGCTTTTCCCCCACCAGAAACACTTCGCGGCCGCCCAGGCGCGAGGCCACGGCATTGAGGATGTAGTCCGTCAGGTCCTTGGCCTTGGGCAGGAATACCACCGCACTGTCGAACTCACGGGAAGGGGCGTCTACGCCAAAGTGGCTACGCTCGGGGAAGCGGGCGTCCAGTGCGGCCTGATCGCCCGCGTGCCAGCACCAGCCATGGGCGTCGGGCAAGCGGCCGAGCAGGTCGTCGGCGGGCAGGCCGGCCAGCAGGACCGACCCCTGGAATAGTTCGGGCTGACGAAGCAGTACTTCACTGCGCGGATCCATGGTCTGCTCCTTGAAAAAAAGTGCGGCAGTTTATCAACTGACGACCCGTCGCGCTGTACCCCTGAAAAAGCCTTGGGCGTTTTCCGTCAGTTGGCCAACGATCCGTTGCCGCGCCTCGCGAGTGCCCCAGGCGTTGTGAGGCGTGATGATCAGGCGGGGAATGTCGCTGGCCAGCAGCGGATTGCCCTGGGTTGGCGGCTCCACGCTCAGCACATCGGTGGCCGCGCCGCCCAGGTGACCGTTGCGCAGGGCGTCAGCCAGGGCCTGTTCATCGATCAGGCCGCCACGGGCGGTGTTGATCACGAAAGCGCCGGGCTTGAGCGTCGCCAGTTCCCGCGCGCCGATGAAGTGGCGGGTATGTTCATTGAGTGGGCAGTGCAGGGTCAGGGCATCGACTTGCGACAACAGCTGATCCAGCGGCAAGCGGTCAGGACGGGCAGGACGTCCGGGGATCTGGCCCAACAGCACGCGCATGCCGAAGGCTTCCGCCAGCCGCCCGACGGCACTGCCCAGTTCGCCGTGGCCGAGCAGGCCCAGGGTCTTGCCTTGCAGTTCGACGATGGGATAGTCCAGCAGGCAGAATTGTGAGGCCTGTTGCCAGCGCCCGTCGCCCACCGCCTTCTGATAATCGGCCAGTCGCGTCGCCAGGTTCAGCAACAGCATGATCGTGTGCTGGGCGACCGATGGCGTACCGTAGCCCTGGCAGTTACACACTGTAATGCCGTGATGGCGAGCTGCCGTGAGGTCGACATTGTTGGTACCGGTGGCGCTGATCAGGATCAGCTTCAATTCGGGGCTGGCGGCCATGGCGGCGGCATCGATCACGACCTTGTTGGTGATCGCCACGGTGGCGCCCTTGAGTCGTTCGATCACCAGGTTCGGCGTGGTGCGGGCAAACAGTTGCAGTTCGTCGAAGCAATTGCGCAACGGGGCCAGATCCAGGTCGCCGAGATCAAGGGAAGGGTGGTCGAGGAAAACCGCGCGGCCGGTATTTGTCATCAGCTGTACCTTTTTAGTCTGGAACCGAAGGCGTAAGGTGACGAGCCTATCAGATGAATTGCGGCCCTGTGGCGAGGGGATAAATCCCTCGCCACAGAAGTCGATGTCCGTTTCGAAATTGAGTCAAGGAGCCCGCCATGTATCTCACCGAATTCCTCACCGTCGCGCTGATCCACCTGCTGGCGGTTGCCAGTCCCGGGCCGGATTTTGCCGTGGTGGTGCGCGAAAGCGTGACCCATGGCCGCCGGGCCGGGACCTGGACGGCGCTGGGCGTCGGCACGGCGATTTTCCTGCACGTAGGCTATTCGCTGTTGGGCATCGGCCTGATCGTGTCGCAGTCCATTGTGCTGTTCAACGCGCTGAAATGGGCCGCCGCCGCGTACCTGCTGTACATCGGCTTCAAGGCGCTGCGGGCACAACCGGCCAAGCCGAGCGAGGAAAATCTGCGCAAGGAAGTTGGCGAACGGACCGCCCGCGGCGCATTCACCTCGGGCTTCGTCACCAATGGCCTGAACCCCAAGGCGACGCTGTTCTTCCTGTCGCTGTTCACCGTCGTGATCAACCCTCATACACCACTGGCGATCCAGGCCGGTTACGGTGTGTACCTGGCGGTCGCAACGGCCGCCTGGTTCTGCCTGGTGGCCATGCTGTTCAGCCAGCAGCGGGTGCGCGCCGGATTCGCCCGCATGGGCCACTGGTTCGATCGGACCATGGGTGCGGTACTGGTTGCCATCGGTGTGAAGCTGGCGTTTACCGAAGCGCATTGACGGGTTCGCCCGCTCTTTTTTTTTGCCGCCATTGCAGGAGGTTGCGATCTTCTTGGCCTTCTGCCGCCTAGACACTGGCGGTGACAGTCCCGGTGGGATTGCAGATTCAAAGTATCCGGAATGGGTGGGTGGATGGCTCTGGGCCAGTATTTGCCGGGCGATCAAATCATTCCTTTGGCTGATTTGAACGGTGTATAAGCCCTCTAGAGTGCTTACCTCCAGTCACGACCATGCAGTCAGAAAAGGATTCTTATGTTGCAGACTCGCGTTATTCCTCCCGCCGAAGGCGCTTATCAATATCCACTGCTGATCAAGCGGCTGCTGATGTCCGGTGTGCGTTACGAGAAAACCCGCGAGATCGTCTACCGTGACCAGTTGCGCTACAGCTATCCGACGCTGATCGAACGGGTGGCACGGTTGGCCAACGTGCTGACCGAGGCCGGGGTCAAGGCGGGCGATACCGTGGCGGTGATGGACTGGGACAGCCATCGCTATCTGGAATGCATGTTCGCGATCCCGATGATCGGCGCCGTGATCCACACCATCAACGTGCGGCTGTCACCGGAGCAGATTGTCTACACCATGAATCACGCCGAGGACCGCTTCGTGCTGGTCAACAGCGAGTTCGTCGGGTTGTACCAGGCCATTGCCGGGCACCTGACCACGGTGGAGAAGACCCTGCTGCTGACCGACCTGCCGGAGAAAACCGTCGACCTGCCCAACCTGGTGGGCGAATACGAGCAGTTGCTGGCGGCTGCCAGCCCGGTCTACGACTTCCAGGACTTCGACGAAAACTCCGTCGCCACGACCTTCTACACCACCGGTACCACGGGCAATCCCAAGGGCGTCTACTTCACCCACCGGCAATTGGTGCTGCATTCCCTGGGCGAGGCGACCATCATGGGCGCCATCGACAGCGTGCGGTTGCTGGGCACCAACGATGTGTACATGCCGATTACGCCAATGTTCCACGTTCATGCCTGGGGCCTACCGTACGTGGCGACTATGCTCGGCCTCAAGCAGGTCTATCCCGGCCGCTACGACCCCGAGCTCCTGGTTCAGTTGTGGCGCAAGGAGAAGGTCAGCTTTTCCCATTGCGTGCCGACCATCCTGCAGATGGTGCTCAACGCCAAGAGTGCTCAGGGCACCGATTTCGGCGGTTGGAAAATCGTCATCGGCGGAAGTGCCCTGAATCGCAGCCTGTACGAAGCCGCCAAGGCCAGGGGGATCCAGCTCACCGCCGCCTATGGCATGTCGGAAACCGGCCCGCTGGTGTCCTGCGCCCACCTCAACGACGAGTTGATGGCCGGCAGCGAAGACGAACGCATCAGCTACCGGATCAAGGCTGGCGTGCCGGGCCCCTTGGTGGAGGCGGCGATCGTCGATGCCGAAGGCCGGTTCCTGCCGGCCGATGGCGAGACCCAGGGCGAGCTGGTGCTGCGTGCACCCTGGCTTACCGAAGGCTACTTCAACGAACCGCAGAAGGGCGCCGAGCTCTGGGCCGGCGGCTGGCTGCACACCGGTGACGTGGCTACGCTGGACAGCATGGGCTTCATCGACATCCGCGACCGTATCAAGGACGTGATCAAGACGGGGGGCGAATGGATCTCGTCCCTGGACCTGGAAGACCTCATCAGCCGTCACGCGGGGGTACGCGAAGTGGCAGTGGTGGGTATTCCCGATCCACAGTGGGGGGAGCGCCCGTTTGCCTTGCTGGTGATTCACGATGGGCATCAGATCGGGGCTCGCGAGCTCAAGGAACACCTCAAGCCATTTGTCGAACAGGGACACCTGAGCAAGTGGGCGATCCCGAGCCAGATCGCCCTTGTTACGGAAATTCCCAAGACCAGCGTTGGCAAGCTCGACAAGAAACGCATCCGCGTCGACATCGCCGAATGGCAGAGCAACAACAGCGCCTTCCTGTCCACGCTTTGAGGTCTCCTTGCCGTGTCCGAAAGGGCACGGCAGCCCCACCGAGCAAGCGCTTGCCTTGTCAAACCGCCAATTTCAGCCATCCTTGCCGTGCCGACAGGTGTCGGCCTGGCAAAGGACTGTTCCAGAGTGGTCGGGGGCTGCAAATCACACTTTAGAGGGATCAAGCCGTACTACCTGCTGGCTATAGTCCGCTCAAGGATTTTCAAGAATGGGCCTCCTGCACGAACGGGCGATGCGACTTTGAATGAGTGCCGCAACCCTGTCGCTGGTCGTCGAAGACGTTCCTTGAAAATACCCCCTGCCATAACAATAAAGAACATGGAGTAGTGTCGAATGACCTCTGCAAACACGTTCTGGCGCCGGGCAAAATTGCCTCTGGCGGTCAGTCTCGCCTCTTCGCTCGCCGGGCCTGCATTCGGCGTCAGTTTCAACATCGGTGAAATCGAGGGCCAGTTCGATTCTTCCCTGTCGGTGGGGGCGAGCTGGTCCACGGCCCATGCCAACAAGGACCTGATCGGCGTCAACAACGGTGGCAGGGGGTTGTCCCAGACCTCTGATGACGGTCACTTGAACTTCAAGCGCGGGGAAACCTTCTCGAAGATCTTCAAGGGTATTCATGACCTGGAGCTGAAGTACGGCGATACCGGTGTGTTTGTGCGAGGCAAGTACTGGTACGACTTCGAACTCAAGGACGAGAATCGTCTGTACAAGGACATCAGCGACAACAATCGCAAGGAAGGCGCCAAGTCCTCCGGCGGGCAGATTCTCGATGCCTTCGTCTACCACAACTACGCCATTGCCGATCAGCCAGGCTCCGTTCGCTTGGGCAAGCAGGTCGTCAGTTGGGGTGAAAGTACCTTCATCCAGGGCGGCATCAACTCCATCAACCCGGTCGACGTGTCCGCGTTCCGTCGTCCCGGTGCCGAGATCAAGGAAGGCCTGATTCCGGTCAACATGTTCTATGTGTCCCAGAGCCTGACCGACAACCTGTCGGCTGAGGCGTTCTATCAACTGGAGTGGGACCAGACGGTTGTCGATAACTGCGGGACATTCTTCTCCCAGCCGGATGTGATTGCCGATGGTTGTACGGATAACCTCCGGGTGCTGAACAAGCGTTCCACGATTCCTGGTGCTGCCTTGCCCGCCCTGGCCGCGCGAGGGGTCGACGTCAACGAGGAAGGCGTGCTGGTGCGTCGTGGCCCGGATCGCGATGCCCGTGACAGCGGCCAGTGGGGGGCGTCCATGAAGTACATGTTCGAGCCTCTGGACACCGAATTCGGTGCCTACTTCATGAACTACCACAGCCGGGCGCCGATTTTCAGCGCCACGGGCGCGCCGGCACAGTTCTACACGGCTCCGTTGGGTCCGTTGGCGGCACTGCGTCCCCTGATTGTGGCCGGCAACTCCAACTACTTCGTTGAGTACCCGGAAGACATCCGTCTCTATGGCCTGAGTTTCTCCACCACCCTGCCTACCGGCACGGCGTGGAGCGGTGAGTTGAGTTATCGCCCGAACGCACCGGTACAGCTGAGTACTACCGACATTCTTTTTGCTGGCGTCCGTCCGATCGGTGGGCCCTTGGCCAACGCGTCGGTACTTACGGGCGTTCCGGGCCAGGATCTGCATGGCTATAGCCGCAAGGAAATCACCCAGTTTCAAACGACCTTCACCCACTTCCTCGACCAGGTTATGGGGGCCAGTCGCCTGACCTTGGTGGGTGAAGTAGGCGTAACGCATGTGGGAGGCCTGGAAAGCAGGTCCGAGGCCCGCTACGGTCGCGACCCGGTGTTTGGTCCGGGTGAACTGCCCAACGGATCCTGCCAAGCGCTCAATGCCTCCACTGCAGCAGGCGGCGGACAGACTCTTGGCGGTGTGAACAGCAACTGCAACAACGACGGCTTCACCACCGCCACTTCCTGGGGCTACCGCGCCCGCGCCATCTGGGAATACCCGGACGTCTTCGCCGGCGTGAACCTCAAGCCCAACGTGGCCTGGTCCCATGACGTCAAAGGCTACTCGCCAGGCCCTGGCGGCAACTTCGAGGAAGGCCGCAAGGCCGTCAGCCTCGGGCTGGATGCCGAGTACCAGAACACCTACAACGCGAGCCTGGCCTACACCAACTTCTTTGGTGGCGACTTCAGCACCGTGGACGATCGCGACTTCCTGGCGCTCAGCGTCGGCGTGACCTTCTAAGCACCGTATTCAGGACGACACACGATGAAAATAACAAAGAGTCTGTTGCAGGTCGGCGCACTGGGATTGTCCCTGCTGGCGGCCAGCGTCATGGCCGCGGTGCCTGCGGGCGAGGCCGACAAACTGGGCAAGAGCCTGACGCCGATGGGCGCCGAGATGGCCGGTAATGCCGACGGTTCGATTTCCGCCTGGAAGCCCATGGCCAAGAATGCCGGTAGCGTGGACAGCAAAGGGTTCCTCGCCGACCCGTATGCCAGCGAGAAACCGCTGTTCACCATCACCGCGCAGAACGTCGAGCAGTACAAGGACAAGCTCGCGCCGGGCCAGTACGCGATGTTCAAGCGCTACCCGGAAACCTTCAAGATGCCGGTCTATCCGACCCATCGTGGCGCCACCGTGCCGGATGAAGTGTTCGCGTCCATCAAGAAGAACGCGGTCAACACCAAGCTGGTATCCGGCGGCAACGGCCTGGAAAACTTCGAGACCGCCATACCGTTCCCGATTCCCCAGAGCGGCGTCGAAGTGATCTGGAACCACATCACCCGCTACCGTGGCGGCAGCGTGACGCGCCTGGTGACCCAGGCCACGCCGCAAGCCAACGGCTCCTATAGCCTGGTGTATTTCCGTGATCAGTTCGTGTTCCGCGACAAGATGAAGGATTTCGATCCGGCCAACCCTGGCAACATCCTGTTCTACTTCAAACAGCAAGTGACCGCGCCGGCACGCCTGGCCGGTGGCGTGTTGCTGGTGCACGAAACCCTCGACCAGGTGAAGGAACCGCGCTCGGCCTGGGTCTACAACGCCGGCCAGCGTCGGGTACGTCGTGCGCCACAGGTCTCCTATGATGGTCCGGGTACCGCCGCCGATGGCCTGCGTACCTCCGACAACCTGGACATGTACAACGGTGCGCCGGATCGCTACGACTGGAAGTTGGAAGGCAAGAAAGAGCTGTATATCGCCGCCAACAGCTACAAGATCGACTCGCCACAACTCAAGTACGCCGACATCCTCAAGGCCGGCCACATCAACCAGGACCTGGCGCGTTACGAGCTGCGTCGTGTCTGGCATGTCACCGCGACCCTGAAGGAAGGCCAGCGCCACATCTACGCCAAGCGCGATTTCTTCATCGACGAAGATACCTGGCAGGCGGCGGTGATCGATCACTACGACGGTCGTGGCCAACTGTGGCGAGTTGCCGAGGCCCATGCCGAGAACTACTACGACAAGCAAGTGCCGTGGTACGCCCTGGAAACCCTCTACGACCTGCAGTCCGGCCGCTACCTGGCTCTGGGCATGAAGAACGAAGAGAAATCGGCCTACGATTTCGGCTTCACCGCCACCACCGCAGACTTCACACCGAACGCGCTGCGCCAGGACGGTATCCGCTAAACCGCTTTACCCCGAGGCCGCATCCTCGGATAAACGCCCCGACTGGTTCGGGGCGTTTGTTTTTTGGCCTGAATGTGGGAGCAAGGCTTGCCCGCGATGGAGTTAACGCGGTTTGCCCTGGAACCGAGGCGCCTTCATCGCGGGCAAGCCTTGCTCCCATGGGATGTGTCGTCAGGAGATGTCGATTTGTAGTCTTTTTGTAGCCATTTGTAGCACTCCCTTCAATACCTCTTCGTTTACGGCTAGTCTGCGGACATCTGCAACGCCGCCACCTGCATCTAAACAAGAGCCGGCCATGACTGATCTGTCTTCACTTCCGGATTCTGCCCGCGCAGCCTTTGCGGTACAGGACGGGCGCTTCTATCGACCGCCTCTGCCCGACGGGCACGTCGTGCGGCCGCGGTTGTGCGAGCGTTTAAGTGCGGGGCTCGGCGGCCGATTGCTGTTGGTCAGTGCGCCGGCGGGGTTCGGCAAAAGCTCCCTCGCGGTGGAGTTCTGCCAGAGCCTGCCGGTCCATTGGCAAAGCCTCTGGTTGGGGCTCAACACCAGGGACAATGATCCGGGACGTTTTCTGGAGCGGCTGCTCGAAGGGCTCCAGGCACTCTTTCCACAGCTGGGCGGCCGCGCAGCGGGGCTACTGAAGATGCGCCAGCGCCACCAGCCCTTCGCGTTCGAAGAATGGCTCGATGGCCTGCTGGATGAACTGACCAGTCACTTGACGCTTCGCAACCCCTTGCTGTTGGTGCTCGACGATTATCACCTGGCCCAGGGCCCCGTACTGGATCGTTGCCTGCAGTTTTTCCTCAATCACTTGCCTGATGGTTTGCTGGTACTGGTCACCAGCCGCCAGCGACCGAACTGGCATCTGGCGCGCCTGCGCCTGTCGCGGCAATTGCTCGAACTGAACGAGCAGGACCTGCGCCTGACCCATGGCGAAGCCCTGACACTGCTCGAGCATCACAGCATCTCGTTGCGCGGTGAAGCGTTGGAAAACCTTATCCAGCGCAGCGAAGGCTGGGTGGCCGGGCTGCGTTTCTGGTTGCTGGCCGCCTCCGAAGCCGGTTCCGAGGGCGGGCTGCCACAGACGCTGCACGGTGGGGAAGGGCTGATCCGCGATTATCTGCTCGAAGAAGTCATCGACTGCCTGCCCGCCGAGGTGCAGGCGTTTCTCTACGACACCGCGCCACAGGATCGCTTTTGCAGCGAACTGTGCGATGCCGTGCGCGAAGCCCATGACAGCGCCGAGATCCTGCAATATCTGGCGGCCCATCAGGTGTTCCTGGTGCCCCTGGACGAACACGGTCATTGGTATCGCTACCACCATCTGTTTTCCGATCTGTTGCGCAGCCGCCCCAGCGCACCCGCCATGGTGCCGGCCGCGACCCTGCATTTGCGCGCCTGTCGCTGGTTCAACGCCCAGGGGCTGATCGACGAAGCCGTGGAGCAGGCGCTGCGGGCCGGGCACCTGGATGTGGCGGCGAACCTGGTGCAGACCCTCTCGGAGGAACAACTGCTGGCCGAGCAGAACGTCGGCATGTTGCTGCGCTGGAAGATGGACCTGCCCGACAGCCTGCTCATCAGTACCCCGAGGCTGATTGTGCTCTACAGCTGGGCGCTGGGGCTGGCCTGTCAACTGGACGCCGCCGAAGAACTGGCCGCCCACCTGAGCCGCTTCCTGCCGGCACCGTCGGCCACCGCGCAAAAATCCATGCTTGCCCAATGGTTGGCCCTGAGCGGGATCGTCGCTCGTGGCCGTGGGGACCGTGAAGCCACGGTGCGTTATTGCACCGAAGCCCTGGAAAGCCTGCCGCAAAAACGCTACGGCCAACGCCTGATGTGCCTGTCCACGTTGTCGAACCTGGCGATTGCCGACGGTGACCTGTGGCGCGCGCGTGGTTTGAACCGCGACTCCCTGGAACTGGCACAGCGGGTCGGCAACCCCTTGTTCGAAGCCTTGGCTCATTACGATCGCGCCCGGGTCCTGCAGGCGCGGGGAGAGATCCTGCGGGCGCTGGATGAAGTGCGCCAGGGCCTGCAACGCTTGCACAAACTTTCGCCCCAACGGCTTTATGCGGTACGGGCGCGGTTGATCCTGTACGAGGGTTTCCTGCTGACCTTGCGCATGCAGCCCCAGGCCGGACTGGCGCGGTTGCAGGCCGGTCTTACCGAAGCACGGGCCTGCCGCGACATCAGCGTGCTGCTCGGGCATTGCGTGATCGCCCGTATCGAAGGCAACAGTGGCGAGTTCGCCAGGGCCTTTGCCGAACTGGCTGAAGCCGAGCGCCTGATGCATATCTGGGATGTTCCGCCGATCTACTACCTGGCGATGATCACACTGGTCAAATGCGAGCTCTGGCTGGCCCAGGGCCGCACCGAGCTGGCCGAAGCCTGGCTGGCGCGGCTGGGGCGGACCTATACCGGGGAGCAGGCCGCGGCGCCGCCAGAGTTCCACCCGCAATTGCCGCTGCATATCGAGCTGCAACAGGCACTGCTGGAGTCCGTTCGCGGTCAACCGATGCTGGCTGAAGGGCGGCTCAACGCCTTGCTTGAACACGGCCAGCAAACCGGCCGGCAGATGCTCAGCGTGATGGCCCTCAACCAGAAAGTCGCCTTGTTGCTGAGTGTCGGCCGCGAACCGGCGGCCCGCAATGCCCTGGCTCAGGCTTTTGAAGCCGCCGGTGGCGGAGTGCTGCAACCGTTCGAATGGCTGCTGGGCGACGAACATCGAGAATGGCTGCGCGAGCAGCTGCTGCACGCACCCCCCAGTCCCTTGTGCCAGAGTCTGCTCGAACGCCTGCCGACGTCGACGCAACCGGCCGACTCCCCGGCACCTGTCGAAAGCCTCAGCAGCCGCGAACGGGCGGTGCTGCAACTGATTGCCCAGGGCTGTTCCAACCAGGAAATCAGCGAGCAGCTGTTCATTTCGTTGCATACGGTCAAGACCCATGCCAGTCATATCAACAGCAAGCTTGGCGTGGAACGTCGCACCCAGGCTGTGGCGAGGGCCAAGGAGCTGGGGTTGTTGGGCTGAGTCCAGCTGCGCAAAGCAACCTGCCACAGAAGCCAGCCAGTAAAGGAATGACTCGATGTTACCCCGGTACAAAACCATCCCATCCCCGGTCGGCCAATTGATCCTCGTCGCCCGAGGCGCAAGACTGGCCGCGATCCTGTGGGAAAACGAGCGACTCAACCGTGTGCGCCTGGGCCCCTTGGAAGAAGACATTCATCACCCGATGCTCGAGGAAACCGAGCGTCAACTGATGGAATACTTCGCCGGGCAACGGCGCCGTTTCGAGCTGGAGCTGGACTTTGTCGGCACGGACTTCCAGAAACGGGTCTGGCAGGCACTGCTGACCATTCCCTTCGGTGAGACCCGCAGTTACCGCGATATCGCCATCCAGATCGGTCAGCCGACTGCTGTTCGGGCGGTGGGCGCAGCCAACGGTCGTAACCCCATCTCGATCATCGCTCCCTGCCATCGAGTCATCGGCACCTCTGGCAGCCTCACCGGTTTCGCCGGTGGGCTGGCTGCCAAGCAATGGCTGCTCAGCCTCGAAGGTCAGCAGAGCCTTCAATTGGCGTTCTGACCTCAACGGACAGCCCCACCGGAAAACCTGCGCCCATGAAAAAAAACGCCCGATCACAGGATCGGGCGGGCTTCTGGTGTGGCTTGCAGCTTACTTCTTCAAACCGTAATGCTCATCGAGCATGCCGGGCGAATTCGGTGCCTTGGGGGCGTAGTCCCTAGGTGGTTCCTGATCCCTTGGCGGAGTCAGGCGTTCCCGTGGTGCCTGCGCCGAGTCGGCGTGCAGGGCGGCCAGCAGGCGCTGGCGAGTCTGTTCGTCCAGGGCCAGGCGGTTGGCACCCTCGGACAAATGATCCTGAACATCCTGATAGCTCTGGGTGAGTTTCTTCACCAGAGAAGCGGTGGCGTTGAAGTGGGTCACCACCTCATTCTGATAACTGTCGAAACGTTCCTGAATGTCGTCCAGCTGACGTTGCGTGCTGTTGGGCACTGCGTTGGGCAGCAGTCGGGCAAGCAGGAATCCAATGGCGACACCGGCAACCAGGGCAAGAGTCGGCAACAACCAAACTAAGAGCGAGTGTTCCACGAGTCCTTCCTCTATAAACGGCTTTGCTTTACGTTAACGGCTCGGACCTGCGCTGTATACCGCGAAGAACATCGCAATCATGCCAGGCACAGACTTTTAGCTAGACGAGTCGACCCTATCCGGGGTCACGGAGTTCTTTCCCTTGCTTATACGCGAAACCCCTGTAGTCATCGACGGCCCGGTGGGCCAACTGGAAGCGTTGTACCTGGACAGCGAGGCGCCCCGTGGCCTGGCGTTGATCTGCCACCCGAACCCGGTGCAGGGCGGGACCATGCTCAATAAAGTGGTTTCGACCCTGCAGCGCACTGCCCGGGATGCCGGCCTGGTCACATTGCGTTTCAATTATCGCGGTGTCGGCGCCAGTGCCGGTAGCCATGATATGGGGACCGGTGAAGTGGACGACGCCCAGGCCGCCGCCGCATGGCTGCGGGAAAAACACTCGCAACTGCCCTTGAGCCTCTTCGGTTTTTCCTTCGGCGGCTTCGTCGCTGCCAGCCTGGGTGGACGGCTCGAAGCCCAGGGGCAATCGCTCAAGCACCTGTTCATGGTGGCTCCGGCGGTGATGCGCCTGGACGAGCAGTCGCCTTTGGCGAAGAGCGGCGCGTTGACGGTGATCCAGCCAGAAAATGATGAAGTCGTCGATCCCCAACTGGTCTACGATTGGTCCGACGCGCTCCAACGCCCCCATGAGCTACTGAAAGTGGCAGAATGCGGGCACTTTTTTCATGGCAAGCTGACCGATCTCAAGGATCTGCTCCTGCCGCGCCTTTCGAATTGACAGCAGTCTGACAAGCGATAATTCATGACGACTCGTACCCGTATCCTGACCGGCATCACCACCACCGGCACCCCGCACCTGGGCAACTATGCTGGCGCCATCCGCCCGGCGATTCTCGCCAGCCGCGACAGCAATGCCGATTCGTTCTACTTCCTGGCCGACTACCACGCCCTGATCAAATGCGATGACCCGCTGCGCATTCAGCGCTCGCGCCTGGAAATCGCTGCGACCTGGCTGGCCGGCGGCCTGGATGTGGATCGCGTGACCTTTTATCGCCAGTCCGATATCCCCGAGATCCCGGAACTGACCTGGCTGCTGACCTGTGTCGCCGCCAAGGGCCTGCTCAATCGCGCCCATGCCTATAAGGCCTCGGTGGACAAGAATGTCGAGACCGGCGAAGACCCGGACGCCGGCATCACCATGGGTCTGTACAGCTACCCGGTGCTGATGGCCGCTGACATCCTGATGTTCAACGCCCACAAGGTGCCGGTCGGTCGCGATCAGATCCAGCACGTGGAGATGGCTCGGGACATTGGCCAGCGCTTCAACCACCTGTTTGGCCAGGGCAAGGAGTTTTTCACCATGCCCGAGGCGCTGATCGAAGAAAGCGTCGCCACGCTGCCAGGGCTCGATGGTCGCAAGATGTCCAAGAGCTACGACAACACCATCCCGCTGTTCAGCAGCGCCAAGGAGATGAAGGACGCGATCTCGCGAATCGTCACCGACTCCCGCGCCCCGGGTGAAGCGAAGGATCCGGACAACTCGCACCTGTTCACGCTGTTCCAGGCCTTTGCCACCCCGGCCCAGTCAACCGAGTTCCGCAACGAGCTGTTGCAGGGCCTGGGTTGGGGCGAAGCGAAGAATCGTCTGTTCCAATTGCTCGACAGCGAACTGGGTGAGTCCCGCGAGCGTTATCACCAGTTGATCGAACGTCCGGCGGACCTTGAAGACATCCTGCAACTGGGCGCGAAAAAAGCCCGGGCCGTGGCGACGCCGTTCCTTAACGAACTGCGTGAAGCCGTTGGCCTGCGTTCGTTCGTCAGCCAGGTCCAAGTGGCGGCCAACACGAAGAAAAAAGCCACCAAGGCGGCGCGTTTCGTCAGCTTTCGCGAAGACGACGGCAGTTTCCGCTTCCGCCTGCTGGCTGCCGACGGCGAACAACTGTTGCTGTCTCGCCATTTTGCCGATGGCAAGACCGCGGGCCAGGTGACCAAGCAACTGCAAGCCGGCCAGCCACTGGACGTACGCAGCGAGGCGGCGGGCTTCAGCGTCTGGCTCGAAGGCGAATGCGTGGCGGACAGCCCGGCTTTTGCCGACGAAGCTGCGCGGGATGCGGCCATCGATGCGCTGCGCGTCGCGCTGACCCCCGCGCAGGATTGATCCAAAGCATCATCCGACCATCGGTCCTGAATAAGGGCCGATTGCCATTCTTACGGGCCGTCGCTACAGTGACGGCCCGTTTTTGTTGCCTTGCTAACGAATATGACGCCCCTAGAACGATATCAAGCTGATCTGAAACGCCCGGAGTTCTTCCACGACGCAGCCCAGGAAACGGCGGTGCGGCATTTGCAGCGCCTGTACGACGATCTGATCGCCGCGTCGAACAACAAGCCGGGCTTGTTGGGAAAACTGTTCGGCAAGAAGGAACTGGCACCGGTCAAGGGCCTGTACTTCTGGGGTGGCGTGGGCCGTGGCAAGACCTACCTGGTGGACACCTTCTTCGAGGCGCTGCCGTTCAAGGAAAAGACCCGCACGCACTTCCACCGCTTCATGAAGCGTGTGCACGAAGAGATGAAGACCCTGGGTGGCGAGAAGAACCCATTGACCATCATCGCCAAACGTTTCTCCAATGAAACGCGGGTGATCTGCTTCGATGAGTTCTTCGTGTCCGACATCACCGATGCCATGATCCTCGGCACCTTGATGGAAGAGTTGTTCAGGAACGGCGTGACCCTGGTCGCCACGTCGAACATCGTGCCGGACGGCTTGTACAAGGACGGTCTGCAACGGGCGCGCTTTCTCCCGGCCATCGCGTTGATCAAGGAACATACCGAAATCGTCAACGTCGACAGCGGCGTCGACTATCGTTTGCGCCATCTCGAACAGGCGGAGCTGTTCCATTACCCACTGGACGCCGCTGCCGAAGAAAGCCTGCGCAAGAGCTTCCGCGCCCTGACGCCAGAATGCACCCAGGCGGTCGAGAACGATGTGCTGATGATCGAGAATCGCGAGATCCGCGCAGTCCGCACCTGTGACGATGTGGCCTGGTTCGATTTCCGTGAGCTGTGCGATGGCCCTCGCAGCCAGAACGACTACATCGAGCTGGGCAAGATCTTCCACGCCGTACTGCTCAGCGGCGTCGAGCAGATGAGTGTCACCACCGACGACATCGCCCGTCGCTTCATCAATATGGTGGACGAGTTCTACGACCGTAACGTGAAGCTGATCATCTCGGCCGAAGTCGAACTCAAGGACCTCTACACCGGTGGTCGCCTGACGTTCGAATTCCAGCGGACCCTGAGTCGCCTGCTGGAAATGCAGTCCCACGAGTTCCTGTCGCGGGCGCATAAGCCTTAGGCTGATTCGGAAAGCACAAAGGGCCTGCGATTGCAGGCCTTTTTTATGGCTGATCCACCGCATAACCTTGTGGGAGCGAGCCTGCTCGCGATGGCGGTGGGTCAGCTTGCTACGATTCTGAATGTGCTGCCGTCATCGCGAGCAGGCTCGCTCCCACATGGGGTAGTGGGGGCCGAAGCCTTACGCCGCCTGCTGAAATTGCTGCCGGTACTGGTTCGGCGACAGGTCCGTGTGCTGCCGGAACAGCCGCGCGAAGAAGCTCGCGTCGTCGTAGCCCACTTCGTAGCTGATGGTCTTGATGCTCTTGCGGCTCCCGGAGAGCAGGCCCTTTGCAGTTTCGATGCGCAGCCGTTGCAGGTAATGCAACGGTTTGTCGCCAGTGGCGGTCTGGAAGCGGCGCATGAAATTGCGAATGCTCATGCCATGTTCCCGGGCGACGTCTTCGAAACGGAACTTGTCGGCGAAGTGTTCTTCGAGCCAGTGCTGGATCTGCAGGATGATCACGTCCTGATGGAGTTTCTGCCCGCCGAAACCGATCCTGCCCGGCGAATAATTGCGCTGCACTTCATACAGGATGTCCCGCGCCACGGCCTGGGCCACGTTGGCGCCGCAGAAGCGCTCGATGAGGTAGATGTAGAGATCGCACACCGAGGTCGTGCCACCGGCGCAGAACAGGTTGTCGGCGTCGGTCAGGTGTTTGTCCTGGTTCAGATGCACCTGGGGAAAACGCTCCCTGAAGGCGTTGAAGAAGCGCCAGTAGGTGGTGGCTTCCTTGCCATCGAGCAGCCCGGCCTCGGCAAGCCAGAACACGCCAGTGGCCTCGCCGCATAGTACGGCGCCGCGAGCGTGCTGTTCCCGCAGCCAGGGCAGGACCTGGGGATAGCGTTGGCAAAGGGTGGGGAAGTCATCCCAGAACGCCGGCAGGATAATCACATCGGTGTTTTCCAGGCCGCCATCCACCGGCATGATCACTTCGCTGAAGCTGTTCACCGGTTTGCCGTCAGGGCTGACCAGTCGGATTTCAAACGCCGGTGTCAGGCCTTGGCCCAGTTGCTTGCCGTAGCGCAGGCTGGCCAGGTGGAAGAAATCCTTGGCCTGCATGAGGGTGAAAGCGAAAACCCGGTCGACTGCCAGGATGCTGACGCGCCGCAAGGGCGTGGAGGGGTGCATAGACATAATTTCATCTTGTTTTTATAGGGGAAAGTGGTCACCAGACGGCTGGATCGTCTTATTTTTTGTCGGATGTGTCCAGTGTCCTATGGTACATCCCGGGCTTAGGCTCATCGGATGACCCCCTCCAACCATAACCAAAGGTGCGCCATGATCCCCAGAACCCTGTTCAGTCCCGAGCACGAATTGTTTCGCGACAGCGTGCGAACGTTCCTGGAAAAGGAGGCCGTGCCCTACCACAGCCAGTGGGAAAAACAGGGTCATGTCGATCGCCAGCTCTGGAACAAGGCCGGGGAGGCGGGGATGCTGTGTTCGCACCTGCCGCAAGCCTATGGCGGGCTCGACGCGGACTTTCTCTACAGTACGGTGGTGATAGAGGAGATCGGCCGCCTGGGGCTGACAGGCATCGGCTTCTCACTGCATTCCGATATCGTTGCGCCGTACATCCTGCATTACGGCAGCGAAGCGTTGAAGCAGAAATACCTGCCGAAGCTGGTTTCCGGCGAAATGGTCACGGCCATCGCCATGACCGAACCCGGCGCCGGTTCCGACCTGCAAGGGGTGAAAACCACGGCGGTACTGGACGGTGATGAATACGTCATCAACGGTTCGAAGACCTTTATCACCAATGGCTTTCTCGCCGACCTGGTGATCGTGGTCGCCAAGACCGATCCGAAAGCCGGTGCCAAGGGCACCAGTCTGTTTCTGGTGGAAGCGGGCACGCCGGGTTTCGAGAAGGGCAAGCGCCTGGAGAAAGTCGGAATGAAGGCCCAGGACACGTCGGAGTTGTTCTTCCAGGATGTCCGCGTGCCGAAGGAAAACCTGCTCGGGCAGGCTGGAATGGGGTTTGCCTATCTGATGCAGGAGTTGCCCCAGGAACGCCTGACCGTCGCGATTGGTGGCCTGGCCTCGGCCGAAGCGGCGCTGCAATGGACGCTGGACTACACCCGCGATCGCAAGGCCTTCGGCAAATCCATCGCGGAGTTCCAGAATACCCGCTTCAAACTGGCGGAAATGGCCACCGAGATCCAGATCGGCCGAGTCTTCGTCGACCGCTGCCTGGAGCTGCACCTGCAAGGCACGCTCGACGTGCCGACGGCGGCGATGGCCAAGTACTGGGGCACGGACCTGCAATGCAAGGTGCTCGACGAATGCGTGCAGTTGCATGGCGGCTACGGTTTCATGTGGGAGTACCCGATTGCCCGGGCGTGGGCGGATGCGCGGGTGCAGCGGATCTATGCGGGGACCAATGAAATCATGAAGGAGATCATTGCGCGGTCGCTTTGATTGCGTTGTGCTCTTGGGGTGATCGTTCCCACGCTCTGCGTGGAAACGCCGCCAGGGACGCTCTGCGTTCCGCTCTGGTGACGCGGAGCGTCACCGGATGCATTCCCACGCAGAGCGTGGGAACGATCAGCAACCCTTGTGGGAGCGAGCCTGCTCGCGATTGGGTCTACGGGTCAATCAAGGAGCAGGATTCGGCTGATCCCTGTGGATCGCCTCGATCCCCGCCAGCACTTCGTCCGACAGCTTCAGATCGAAGCTGGCGATGTTGCTGTCCAGTTGTTCAAGGGTGGTGGCGCCGATGATGTTGCTGGTCACGAACGGTTGTTGCGTGACGAACGCCAGGGCCATCTGTGCCGGGTCCAGGCCATGTTCACGGGCCAGCGCCACATAACGGCTGCATGCCGCTTCCGACTGTGGATTGAAGTAGCGCATGAAGCGGCTGTAGAGCGTCAGGCGGCCCTTGGCCGGCCGTGCGCCGTCTTCATATTTACCCGACAGGAAGCCGAACGCCAGCGGCGAGTAGGCCAGCAGCCCGCACTGTTCGCGAAGGGCGACTTCCGCCAGGCCGATCTCGAAGCTGCGGTTGAGCAGGTTGTACGGATTCTGGATCGACACCGCTCGCGGCCAGCCACGGGCTTCGGCCAGGGCGAGGAATTTCATGGTGCCCCACGGCGTCTCGTTGGACAGGCCGATGTGGCGGATCTTGCCGGCACGGACCTGTTCGTCGAGGGCCTCGAGGGTTTCCTCCAGTGGGGTGAATTCTTCATCGGCTTTGTGCTTGTAGCCCAGTTGCCCGAAGAAGTTGGTGCTGCGTTCCGGCCAGTGCAACTGGTAGAGATCGATCCAGTCGGTTTGCAGGCGCTTGAGGCTGGCGTCCAGCGCTTCGACGATGTGGCGGCGGTTGTGCTTGAGGTTTTTGTCGCGGATGTAATCGATGGTGTTGCCGGGGCCGGCGATCTTGCTCGCCAGGATCCAGTCGGTACGGTCGCCACGGCTCTTGAAATAGTTGCCGATGTAGCGCTCGGTGGTGGCATAGGTCTCGGCCTTGGGCGGGACCGGGTACATCTCGGCGGTGTCGATGAAATTGATGCCGGCACCCTTGGCGCGTTCGATCTGGGCGAAAGCCTCGGCCTCGCTGTTCTGCTCACCCCAGGTCATGGTTCCGAGGCACAGGGCGCTCACGTTCAGATCGGTACGGCCTAGCTGGCGATAGTCCATCGGGGGGCTCCTTGGGCAAAACAATCATAAAAGCAGGTTGAAATATTTTTCGCAATCTGCATAATTGCGCACCTCTTTCTGCAGTGGAAGTGATGCGCCGCCGCCGAAGAATCTTGCCGTTGA
The DNA here is from genome assembly GCF_057809755.1 of Pseudomonas sp. FG13. Classification (NCBI taxonomy): domain Bacteria; kingdom Pseudomonadati; phylum Pseudomonadota; class Gammaproteobacteria; order Pseudomonadales; family Pseudomonadaceae; genus Pseudomonas; species Pseudomonas sp. FG13. The sequence goes on along the minus strand of NZ_JBMDKO010000021.1, from coordinate 5,242 downwards.
ACGGACGCGCCGACCCGAGCCCCCGAAAGCGTCTGTATCCGGCTGCCTTTGACTTGTCAAAGTACGCACTATTCAGTAAGATCCGCCGTCTAATTTACAGGGCGGCCCCTGAGGCTATAAAGAATGAAAACTTTTACTGCTAAACCGGAAACAGTACAGCGCGACTGGTTCGTCGTCGACGCTGCTGGTCAGACCCTGGGTCGTCTGGCCACCGAAATCGCGAGCCGTCTGCGTGGCAAGCACAAGCCTGAGTACACCCCTCACGTTGACACCGGTGACTACATCGTCGTGATCAACGCTGAGCAAGTACGTGTTACTGGCGCTAAAACCACTGACAAAATGTACTACTCCCACTCCGGTTTTCCGGGCGGCATCAAGTCGATCAACTTTGAAAAGCTGATCGCCAAAGCCCCTGAGCGCGTGATCGAGACCGCGGTTAAAGGCATGCTGCCTAAGAACCCACTGGGTCGCGACATGTATCGTAAGCTGAAGGTTTATGCGGGCGCTGCTCACCCTCATACTGCTCAGCAGCCCCAAGAACTGAAGTTTTAACGGAATAGTTCATTATGTCGGCGACTCAAAATTACGGCACTGGCCGTCGCAAGACTGCAACCGCACGCGTTTTCCTGCGTCCGGGCACTGGTAACATCTCCATCAACAACCGCTCCCTGGATAACTTCTTCGGCCGCGAAACTGCCCGCATGGTAGTTCGTCAGCCGCTGGAACTGACCGAGACCGTCGAAAAATTCGACATCTACGTCACCGTTATCGGTGGTGGTGTAAGTGGTCAAGCTGGCGCAATCCGCCACGGTATCACTCGCGCTCTGATGGACTACGACGAAACCCTGCGTAGCGCCCTGCGCAAAGCTGGCTTCGTGACTCGCGACGCTCGCGAAGTTGAACGTAAGAAAGTCGGTCTGCGTAAAGCGCGTAAGCGTCCGCAGTACTCGAAGCGTTAATTTCGCTTCCGCTTTCAAAAGGCGCCCAGTTTCCTCACGGAGCTGGGCGTTTTTTTATGGGCGAAATAATTGCTCTGTGACAACTTGCCACATTCGTAGAGCCCCTATACTACAAGGCTTGGCGGTAGGGCCGCTTGGTAATTACCTTGTCAGAATTGGGGGTTTTCATTACCATTCGGCAAAATTTTTATAAGTTCAGATTTTTACTTAGTAGACGCCTGATCTAACAGGCCACAAAGCTGATGGGAGAGGACTGAATGAGCAATGACGGCGTGAATGCAGGCCGGCGTCGCTTCCTGGTAGCAGCCACATCCGTGGTGGGTGCTGCAGGAGCGGTGGGGGCTGCGGTCCCGTTCGTGGGGTCATGGTTTCCCAGTGCCAAGGCGAAAGCTGCAGGTGCACCGGTGAAAGTGAATGTCAGCAAGATCGAGCCAGGCCAGCAGATGATTGCTGAATGGCGCGGCCAGCCGGTGTTCATCGTCCGCCGTACAGAGGAAATCCTGGGGAATCTGAAAAAGATCGAGGGCCAGCTGTCCGATCCCTCTTCCAAGAACTCGGTCCAACCGGAATACGTCAATCCTGAAACGCGTTCGATCAAGCCGGAAATCCTGCTGCTGATCGGGATCTGTACGCACCTGGGTTGCTCGCCAACATTCCGTCCCGAAGTGGCCCCTGCCGATCTGGGCAAGGACTGGGTAGGCGGCTATTTCTGCCCTTGCCACGGCTCCCACTACGATCTGGCGGGGCGCGTCTACAAATCGCAGCCTGCACCTCTGAACCTGCCAGTTCCCCCGCATTCCTATGAGTCGGATGAGATCATTGTCATCGGCGTCGACACGGAGAAAGCGTGATGAGCAAACTTATGGATTGGGTTGATGCGCGCTTTCCCGCGACCAAGATGTGGGAAGACCATCTCAGCAAGTACTACGCTCCGAAAAACTTCAACTTCTTCTATTTCTTTGGCTCCCTGGCATTGCTCGTTCTGGTCAACCAGATCGTCACCGGTGTCTGGCTGACCATGAGCTACACCCCGTCGGCGGAAGAAGCGTTCGCTTCCGTCGAGTACATCATGCGTGACGTCGAGTACGGCTCGATTCTGCGTCTGCTGCACTCCACCGGCGCTTCGGCGTTCTTCATCGTGGTCTATCTGCACATGTTCCGTGGCCTGCTCTACGGTTCGTACCAGAAGCCCCGCGAACTGGTGTGGGTCTTCGGCATGTTGATCTACCTGGCGCTGATGGCTGAAGCCTTCATGGGTTACCTGCTGCCATGGGGCCAGATGTCCTACTGGGGTGCCCAGGTGATCATCTCGCTGTTCGGTGCGATCCCGGTCATCGGCAACGACCTGACCCAGTGGATCCGTGGTGACTACCTGATCTCGGGCATTACCCTGAACCGCTTCTTCGCCCTGCATGTGGTAGCCCTGCCGATCGTGATCCTCGGCCTGGTGGTGTTGCACATCCTGGCGTTGCACGAGGTCGGCTCGAACAACCCGGATGGCGTGGACATCAAGAAGCACAAGGACGAAAACGGTGTACCGCTGGATGGCATCGCCTTCCACCCGTACTACACCGTGAAGGATATCGTCGGCGTAGTGGTGTTCCTGTTCATCTTCTGCTCCATCGTGTTCTTCTTTCCGGAGATGGGCGGCTACTTCCTCGAGAAGCCGAACTTCGAACAGGCGAACGCCTTCAAGACGCCTGAGCACATTGCCCCGGTCTGGTACTTCACGCCGTTCTACGCAATTCTGCGGGCGATCCCGGACAAGTTGATGGGCGTTATCGCCATGGGCGCGGCCATCGCCGTGCTGTTTGTCCTGCCATGGCTGGACCGCAGCCCGGTCAAGTCGATGCGCTACAAAGGCTGGCTAAGCAAGATCTGGCTCGTGGTGTTCTGCATCTCGTTCGTGATCCTGGGTGTGCTGGGTGTACTGGCACCGACACCGGAGCGTACGTTGCTGTCGCAGGTCTGTACGTTCCTGTACTTCGCCTACTTCATTCTGATGCCGTTCTATACCAGGCTCGAGAAGACCAAACCGGTTCCGGAAAGGGTGACTGGCTGATGAAAAAGCTATTTGCTGTACTGATTCTTGCTGCCATGCCTGTCTTGTCCTTCGCGGCCGAACACGGTGGTCCAGAGCTGGAAAAAGTCGATATCGACGTTTCCGATAAAGCCGCCATGCAGGACGGCGCACGTACGTTCGCCAACTACTGCATGGGTTGCCACAGTGCCAAGTTCCAGCGTTACGAGCGCGTGGCCGATGACCTGGGCATTCCCCATGAGCTGATGCTCGAGAAATTGGTGTTCACCGGCGCCAAGCTGGGCGATCACATGACCGTCGGCATGCAGCCGGCAGATGCCAAGACCTGGTTCGGCGCTGCGCCACCCGACCTGACCCTGGTCGCTCGTGTACGCGGTACCGACTGGCTCTATGGTTACCTGCGTTCGTTCTATGAAGATCCTGCGCGTCCATGGGGCGTGAACAACAAGGTCTTCCCGAACGTCGGCATGCCGAACGTTCTGGTCGGCCTGCAGGGTCGTCAGGTGGTAGGCTGCAAACAGGTGCAGATCGTCGAGAACGGCAAGAAGCAATTCGACCCGTTGACCGGCACCGCCTTGACTCATGAAGCCTGCGATCAGTTGACCATCGTGCCGAACAGCGGCGCCTTGACGCCTGAGCAGTTCGACGAGAAGGTCAAGAATCTGGTGACGTTCCTGGCCTACTCGGCCAACCCGGTGAAGCTGCAGCATCAGCGCATCGGTACGTATGTATTGCTGTACCTGGCGTTCTTCTTCGTATTCGCTTATCTGCTCAAGCGTGAATACTGGAAAGACGTACATTGATAAAGCGGTAAGTTGTTGCTGTTAATCGTGCGCGCCCAAGGGCGTCTCTGAAGGTGTAACGAGCCTGGTCAGCCAGGTGTTACGGGAGACGCCCTCTGGGCGCGCTCGTTTTTCTTTCCTAAAATTTCAACAAGCGAGGAGGATCGCCATGGGCGTGACCAATCGGTTGGCCTGTTACTCCGACCCCGCCGACCACTATTCCCACCGGGTACGTATCGTACTGGCAGAAAAGGGTGTCAGCGCCGAGATCATTTACGTCGAGGCTGGCCGTCAGCCGCCGAAGCTGATCGAGGTAAACCCCTACGGCAGCCTGCCCACGCTGGTCGATCGTGACCTGGCATTGTGGGAGTCGACGGTGGTGATGGAATACCTGGATGAGCGTTATCCGCACCCGCCCTTGCTGCCGGTATACCCTGTGGCGCGTGCCAACAGCCGTTTGCTGATCCATCGTATCCAGCGTGACTGGTGCGGGCAGGTGGATCTGATCCTGGATCCGCGGACCAAGGAGCCGGCGCGGGTGGTGGCGCGCAAGGAGTTGCGTGAAAGCCTGACAGGCGTATCGCCGCTGTTCATCGACAAACCGTTTTTCCTCAGTGAGGAACAAAGTCTGGTGGATTGCTGCCTATTGCCCATACTCTGGCGTTTGCCGATTCTGGGTATCGAACTGCCGCGGCCCGCCAAGCCGCTGCTTGATTATATGGAGCGCCAATTTGCGCGTGAGACTTTCCAGGCGAGTCTGTCTGGTGTCGAACGCGACATGCGCTAAGGCTTAGGGAGCCGCTATGAACTCCAGTCGACCTTATCTGGTCCGCGCGCTCTACGAGTGGATTGTGGACAATGATTGCACCCCGCACATGCTGGTCAATGCCGAATATCCATCGGTACAGGTGCCGCAGGGGTTTGCCAATGACGGGCAGATTGTCCTGAACGTATCGCCGGCAGCCGTGCGCCATCTGCACATGGACAACGATGCCGTGAGCTTCGAAGGCCGCTTCGGCGGTGTGCCGCATACGCTGTATGTACCTATCGCTTCGATCCTGGGGATTTATGCCCGGGAGAATGGCCAGGGCATGGTGTTTGAGCTGGAAACGCCGATGGATGGCGAGGAAGAGTACGAGGTGGATGATGACCTGCCGCCACCGGATGATGAGCCGCCGCGGCCTAGTGGTCGGCCTAGTCTTAAGGTGGTGAAGTAACAGGGGCGGCTATTGCGTGGGATTTGTGTGTATATCCTTTTCTGCGGTAACGGCTGCTTAGGGTTCCGCCCTTACGGCGGGTCACTTTTGGAAGAGCCCGGGGTGCCGGCCAACCAAAAGTAACCAAAAGCGCTTTGCCCCACCACTGGGCACCTCGCCAAGGCTCGGTGTTCCCTCACTCCGGCATCGCTCCGTGGGCCCGCCGCGAAGGGCCATCCATGGCCCAGCGCGGCTAACCCGGCA
>NZ_JBMDKO010000020.1:0-103836 GCF_057809755.1 Pseudomonas sp. FG13 | reverse complement strand
CCGTCCAGGCCACCGCCCTGAGCAACGAGCGCAGCGTGCTCAGCCTGCAGCAGAGTCGGTTGATCGCCAGCGTGCAGTTGATCGCGGCGTGGGATGGGCAGGTGGAGGCGGACGAGTGATCGGAGGTCGCAGCAGGAGATAGTCCTGGAGAACAACTGTGGGAGCAAAGCTTGCTCGCGATAGCTGTGGACCAGCCTCCCGGGATGTTGAGGCTGCCGACCCCGTCGCGAGCAAGCTTTGCTCCCACAGATTCAAGTCCATGGTCCAGTGACTGCCATCGTCTTCAATCATGCAAGCAAGTCCTGCTTTTGGCCGATGCACTGCCTACGACCTGTCTCAATGGCTTGTTATAGTTCAAGCCTCTTTTCAGCCGGTAAAGGATCACTGCCATGTCGCAATACCAAGCGTTCAACGTTGAACTTGCAGACAACATCGCCCATGTGCAGATCAACCGCCCGGACAAGATCAATGCAATGAACGCCGCGTTCTGGAGCGAGATCATCGAGATATTCCAGTGGATCGATGACACCGACGAAGTGCGGGCAGTGGTGCTGAGCGGTGCCGGCAAACATTTTTCCTCAGGGATAGACCTGATGATGCTGGCCGGCGTGGCCAACGAGCTGGGCAAGGATGTCGGCCGCAATGCCCGCCTTCTGCGACGCAAGATCTTGCAGCTGCAAGCCTCGTTCAACGCCGTGGACAACTGCCGCAAACCGGTACTCGCGGCGATCCAGGGTTATTGCCTGGGCGGTGCCATCGACCTGATCAGTGCCTGCGACATGCGTTACGCCGCCGAGGACGCCCAGTTCTCCATCAAGGAAATCGATATCGGCATGGCCGCCGATGTTGGCACATTGCAACGCTTGCCCCGGATCATCGGGGACGGCATGCTGCGTGAACTCGCTTATACGGGGCGCACGTTCGGTGCCGATGAAGCGCGGAGCATCGGCCTGGTCAATCGTGTCTACAGTGATACCGCCAGCCTGCTCGACGGCGTGATGGGCATCGCCCGGGAAATCGCCGCCAAGTCGCCGATTGCCATCGCCGGCACCAAGGAAATGATCAGCTACATGCGCGACCACCGCATCGACGACGGGCTGGAGTACGTCGCTACCTGGAACGCCGCCATGTTGCAATCGGCCGACTTGCGCGTGGCCATGGCCGCCCATATGAGCAAACAGAAACCCGAATTTCTGGATTGACTGACCATGATTTCACGCTGGACCACCGCAGTACGCGATACCGATCTTCCCGGCGGCTGGGCCGTGGCCCGCAGCCCGGAAGGCTTCCTGTTCGATGACAACGGCGCGCTGTTTCCCCGCGAATGGCTCAAGCGCCAGGACCTGTCGGTCCTTGCCGAGCATGGCATCGGCCACCTGGATGGCGAGCCGGTCTACCTGTTGGAACTGCACGCTTCCCAGGATATTCCCGGTTGCAACTGGAAAGGCCTGCGGGCCTTCATGCTCGAAGACGACCACACGCTGTTCAAGGTGCTGGGCTATGCGGCACAGATCGGCACCTGGGCTCGAGAACACCGTTTTTGTGGCAGTTGCGGCAAGCGAATGGGCCAGATTCCGCTGGAGCGGGCGATGTATTGCGATGTGTGCGACCTGCGGCACTACCCGCGGATTTCGCCGAGCATGATCGTGCTGATTACCCGCGGCGATGAAGTCCTGCTGGCCCGTTCGCCTCGCTTTGTCACCGGGGTCTACAGCACCCTGGCCGGGTTTGCCGAGCCGGGCGAGTCGGCCGAGGACTGCCTGGTTCGCGAAGTGCGCGAGGAAGTCAACATCGAAGTGAAGAACATCCAGTACATGGGCAGCCAATGCTGGCCGTTTCCGCACTCGATGATGCTGGGCTTCCACGCTGAATACGCCAGTGGCGACATTGTGTGCCAGGAAGATGAAATCGAGGACGCCCAGTGGTTCAGCGTCCACGACTTGCCACCGTTGCCGGCTTCGCGCTCCATCGCGCGCTACCTGATCGATCTCTATGTGGCGCGGCGCTTAGGCCACGTTGAACCAGTGCTGCCAGGCTAGGCGCACGGTCAGACCCAGGACCACGGTGATGAACACGGGCCGGATGAACTTTGCGCCGCCACTGATGGCGGTGCGGGCGCCGAAGAACGCGCCGATCATCACCGAGAGGCCCATGCTCAGGCCGATGATCCAGTCCACTTGTCCCGAGAGCATAAACACCACCAGCGCCGCAATGTTGCTGACGAAGTTCATGCTGCGGGCCACGCCACTGGCCTTGACCAGGTCGATGGGGTAGAGCAGCAGGCTGCTGACGGTCCAGAACGCGCCCGTGCCGGGCCCGGCCACGCCATCATAGAAGCCCAGGGCGAACCCCTGGGGTGATTGCCACTTCTTTTTGATCGGCGCATCGCTGTCCAGCGGCGCCTTTGGCGTACCGCCGAACAACAGGTACAGTCCACAGGCGAAGACGATCATCGGCAGCATCTTGTTCAGCCATTCGGCAGGCAGGTAATGCGCGACGACGGCACCGCTCAAGGCGCCAACCAGCGTGCCGACCAATGCATGGGTCCACTGCTTCGGATCGAACAGCTTGCGCTTGTAGAACGTGAAGCTGGCCGTCGCCGAGCCGAAGGTCGCGCTGAGCTTGTTGGTCCCCAGGACCAGATGTGGCGGCAGGCCGGCGGTCAGCAGCGCCGGGGTGGTCAGCAGGCCGCCGCCTCCGGCGATGGCATCGATGAAGCCGGCCAGGAATGCGACAACGGCAAGAATGGCGAGGGTGGTGAGGTCAACGCTGAGTTCAAAAGGCATGGAAAAGGCTTATTCGGCAGGTCGCAGAAGGGCTGCGGGGAAGGCCGGTATGTTACCCATAATGGCTCTGGCCTGCGACTCCGGTATGAAATCGCCGTGGAACCCGTGGCGAGGGAGCCTGCTCCCAGGCCGGGTGGCCGCCCCCTCGTCATGGCCCAATCACTCCGGCCGAAACACTGCGCGCAAACAGTTTTCACGCTTGTCCTTGAACATCGCATAGCCCTCCACCGACTGCTCCAGCCCCATGGGATGGGTGAGCAGGTAGGAGGGGTCCAACTGACCGTTCTGGATGTACTCGAACAGTCGCGTCACATAACGCTGCCCTGGTTGCTGGCCCGAACGCAAGGTCAGGGACTTGTTGACGATGGCCCCCATCGGAAACTTGTCCAGCAGACCGCCGTATACCCCGACCACCGACACCGTGCCGCCCTTGCGACAGGCGCGGATCGACTGGCGCAGCACCGTTGCACGCTCGGTGTGCAGGCGCATCATTTGCTTGGTCTTGTCGTAGTAATAATCGACCTCGGTGCCGTGGGCCTCCATGCCCACGCAGTCGATGCAGCGATCCGGACCGCGGCCACCGGTCAACTCCAGCAAGGCCGCATGCACATCGATGGTTTCGTAGTTGAGGGCAATCGCGCCGGCCTTCTCTTCAGCGAGGCGCAAGCGGTCGGGGAAGCGGTCGATGGCGATCACCCGCTCGGCCCCCAGCAGGTAGGCGCTGGAAATCGCCATCAACCCGACCCCACCGCAGCCCCAGACCGCCACGGTGTCACCCGGTTGGATATTGGCGTTATCGGCGGCGAAAAAACCGGTAGGCACTGCATCGGAGACGAATACGGCTTGTTCGTCGCTGACCCCTTCGGGGACGGTGAACAGATTGACATCGGCGAATGGCACGCGGATATAAGTGGCGTGGCTGCCCGCAAAGCCGCCGAAGGCGTGACTGTAGCCGATAATGCCGCACGCTGGTTGGCCATAGGCGATGTCTGTGGCGCTGGGGTTGGGGTTGGAGTTGTCGCAGCAGGAAAAGTCCGCGCGCTGGCAATGCTCACACTCGCCACAACCGAGGATCGACACGGTGACGACCCGGTCGCCTTTCTTGAACTGTGTGATGGCCGAGCCGGTTTCCACCACCTCGCCCATGAACTCATGGCCGATAATGTCGCCGGCTTGCATGGTCGGCACGTAGCCGCCCAGCAGGTGCAGATCCGAACCGCATACCGACGACAACGTCACCCGGACGATGGCGTCGCGGGGACTGAGAATGGACGGATCCTCGACGGTTTCGACTTGCAGCTTGTTGGGGCCTTGCCAAGTCAATGCGCGCATCAGGCAGTTCCTCCATTGAGAGGTGTGGGTGACGAATCGTTCGATGCGGGGGCAGTGGAGCTCGCCGGATGGATGAACAGGAAATCCTTCTCACCGTGGGGCCGGATTCTGTTGATAATCACTTCACCGGTTTCCAATTGCTGCTTGATGCTGCGCAGCAGATGCAGCAAGGCTTTGTCCGAGAACCTGGAAATGGCGGCGGCCAAGGCATAGCCGGCGGCCCCGAAGGAGGGCTGGCAGGCCACGATGATCTTGATCTGCGTCCCCCGGCCCGGCGGCGCATCGCTGAAGTGCATCTGGATATCGTGTTTGAACCGGGTGCCCGGTGCGGCCAACCAGTGCAGCTTGCGGCCTTCCTTGGGCTCACTCTGTTCGAGATCGCAATGCAAGGTCTTGTCCCTCGGCCCATGGGCTACCCAGCGGTAGGTCCGCTCACCGGTCTGTTCGATGGTATCGACCCAAGGCACCAGGGCTCCCAGGTTGGCCGGGTTGCGGCAGAACGCAAAGACTTCCTCCCTGGGTTTGCCAACGGTGATGCTGCGGGAGATCACCTTGCTTGAGTCCCAGCCTCGATCCTGCTCGAAAGCCTGCTCGAACGGGCTGTGGGTCAGCGCTTGCTTGACCCGGCACGAGCCTGAGTAACCGCGCCAGGCCGCGCAAGCCCCCAGCAGGATTTGCGGCCAACCCCTGAATCCGCCCTGGCGCAACCCGTTGGCGATCAGCAAGGTCCCCGCCAGCAGCGATACCGCACGCTCCTGTGTACCGAGATTGGGTCGCGACGGACTAGGCACCGCAGCCCGGCTCGCTACCAGTGGTGGACGTTCAGTCATGATGGTTTTCCTTATCAATCCGAAGGCGACATAAGGAATGAGCTGGCGGGGCTGTGGTTGTTCCATCGACATCGCGGGTTTCCGATGAGGCGGATTTTCACCGGGTGCGGTTGACGATCACGGCACGGCTGCAGGGCCTCGCGAACGAGAGGGGAAAGTCTGGCCCGCCGGACGATTTTTTTTTGAAATCAAGGGGTTGTCAGCTTTGGCAAATGAGTACATAATTGCGCCCATCGAACGCGTTGGGGCGTAAAAAATCTCAACGTTTTCAAGGAGATAGCGCTGAGTTAGCGATTTCTTCCGATCAGGTTGGTACACGGTTGATGTGGTTTCATTGCATCAGGCGTTCTGAGGCCGAATAGCAAAATGGTTATGCAGTGGATTGCAAATCCACCTACGCCGGTTCGATTCCGACTTCGGCCTCCACTATAAAAAAGCTCTGTAGATCTATGATTTACAGAGCTTTTTTCTTTATGGAGCAAAGAAGCTTTTTGTCTTGAAAAGGACATGGGCAACCTTGCTTCGTCGGGGAGGGATGTATATATTTCGTCCCTCTGCTGCACTGGCCTCGACACTGTCGGATCCCTGATCCGCCGCTTCCACGGGGCTTGACCGCGCTACCGCCCGAATGGCGAAACTGGTAGACGCATGGGACTTAAAATCCCCCGCTCGTAAGGGCGTGCCGGTTCGATTCCGGCTTCGGGCACCATATAAAACAAAGGGTTGCATGAGATATCTCAAGCAACCCTTTTTGTTTGCGCTCAGTTTACCGGTGGCGTCGAAGGTCCTCATAACCGTCGCCTGAATGCCTCCAGTATCTGCCGCGTGCCTTTCTTCATCTGCAATTGCGCAATAGTATCCAATGGTTGCCAGAGACAATCACTGATTTCGTTCCGTGGGCTGGCCGCCCCGGTATCGCTGACCGACGCTTCGAATACGTGGTGCAGCGTGTCCCCGTCATTGATGCGCATCAGGTACAACAGGCTCTCGGCGTCCAGTCCGGTTTCTTCTGCTAGCTCCCTGAGCGCGGCGTCGGCGTGGCTTTCGCCACGCTCGACGGTGCCGCCCGGCAAGGTCCAACGGCTGTTGGATTTGCGCACCAGCAGGATATGGCGATTTTCTTCGCAGATGACGGTCGCTCGAATTTTCATGGGCAGTGCTTGTTCAGTGACTGTCATTAAAGTGAAATATAACTGAAACATTCGAGCCGTGTGTCATCGGCGACGCTAAACAACGATTCTCGGCTCATACTGGTATGACCGCAGCGTTTCGGGAAAGACTGAACTTCATTTGCGCCTTGATTCCTTGCCTGCCAGCGACCCTGGCACTAGACGCGTCGATGACCGGCCATCGCCAAAAATGAATCAGATCGGAAAAAAGGTATCCATGTTGGGTGGATGGCCGACCCCGGGCAGTGGGGAGAGAGGAAAGATGACCACTGTTGAAGATTTCAAAGTCAAATCCCATGAGCTCCTGGTGGAGCTCGACACGGCGACATCGGACATGATGACGCTCATTTGTGCCCATCAGATGACAGGCGCGGCTTGGGAGGAGGTCGTACGGCGCCAGCATGAAGCCTACGAACGATGGGTCGCCTATCTGAACGAGCGTTTATAGACCTGCCGATAGCAGATTCTTTGAACGGACCCGGAGTGCCTGTGCCTAATCACTCATGGCCTGCACCGCTCATTCGTGCAGGCCACGAGACCGTCAAGAGGATTGGGCCATGTCTGAATCAGCCAGTTATTTCGGGATCGCTGTCGCGGTGCTTCTGTTGCTCGTGGATTTGTGGGCGATCGTCAGTGTGTTTCGGAGTGACAAGTCGACCGGAACCAAGGCGGGTTGGGCCTTGTTGTTGATCATTGTACCGGTGTTGGGTTTGATCATCTGGGGCGTGGCCGGGCCACGGGGGATCAAGGAAGGCCCGTCATCGCCGGAGCACAGCAAAGGCTAGGTTGTTCCAACGGCCGCGGGTGCTTCCACGGTCTTTTGCTCTTGATGCAAGACCCACCGCCGCTGCCTTTCAATAACGAGGCGCAAAAGGATTGCTCGTTCCATCGGCGTTGCGGCCGGTAGAACTCAGGAGAAGCCTGGCTGACGCAAAGCGTTAGCGGAATTTGGGCAAGGGCCGTTCAATGGGCTTGAGGGATGACAGCGCGTGCTTGATCGATGGAACGTCTTTATCGATATCGTTCAGGCGATCCCGGATACGCATGGCGGTTGGATGGCCGCCATTGTGGTCGACCCAGTCGGCAATTTCCTTGCAGGCCGCGGTCAGGCGACTCTGGCGTGATTCCAGCAGGGTGAGCAGGGTGGTGATGGACTCTTTTTCGGACATGTCACACCTCCATTCAGGATTGATGAGGCAGCACGAAACCCGCCTCAGACGGGTCGTACTTGTCGTTTAAAGCGTAGTTGAGTTATTGCCGGTTTGCCGGGGAATCCGGCGCCCGACGAGTAGTCGGCGCGCCGAACGAATGAAGGTCATGGAATCAGCCTGACTCCTTGATCCAACTGGGCGCAACGCTCGCTCGCCAGCGCACGTCGGTGATGCCGTATTTTTCCGCAAGGGGTTTGGTGACCCGCTTGACCTTCTCCCTTCCGAACTTGGGTATGCGCCCGACACCCGCGTCGCAACTGGCCCAATGCCAAGCTTCGGAGTTATTCATCACTTCGGCTCGAATGATGAATGACTTGGGCTCGCCATGGAGCATGTAGTCGATGATGTAAAGCGATGGCCCGCCCATAAATCCTCCCTAATTAGTTCTATACGGATGGATGCGGAGGCGTTCGGAAAATTCAATCGGATTTCCAGACGGTCGAAATAGACCGGTCAGGCGCCAGGTCTGGTCAATGACAAGCGAGACGAAGCAGTGCTCACCGCCAGGAACCAAACCCGGTTAACCTTCTCCAAGGTGGGCTTCAAACATCATGCGCCAGGGAGCGGAGGCGTAGCAGTGCGGTATTACCTAAAGGCAGAACATGAAAAACATCGCCAGGGCGCTGGTCATTGCGGTCATCGCCAGCGGTTTGTCGGGGTGCATCGGCTCACCCATCGAATTGACTGCGCAAACCGAGCAACGTTTGCGTGAACAACCCCCGATCCGTTTCCTGCTGACGTTCGATGATGGCCCCAGCGCATCGTCCTTCTGGAACCCGAGCGTTGACGTGCTCGATGCCCTTGCACACAACCCGATACAGCCGGGGATCAAGGCCGTGTTCTTTGTCCAGACCCGTGCCCCCCGTGCTGGAGACAGCGATATTGGTCGATCGGTGATGCGGCGTGAGCAAAGCGAAGGCCACATACTGGGTTTTCATACGGCCACCCATTGGCACACCAATCATCGCTCCCTGAGCCCCGAGGAGCTGGAGCAGTCGCTCATCGACGGTGGGGCCGACATAGCCGCCATTACCGGTACGGCGCCAACCCTGGTCAGGCCGCCGTTCTGGAGTTATGACCGGCGCACATTCGCGGCCTACCAGCGACACGATATGCAGGTGCTGCTCACTGACCTGAGCGCCAACGACGGCAAGGTCTGGGGGATTACCTACAGTCCGCGACGGCGGATCAACCTGACCCGCCAGCTCTCCGAAGTGCGCGAGCGCATTGCTGCCGGCCAATTACCGGCAGTCGATAGCGTGATTCCGGTGGTGGTGACGTTTCACGATCTCAATCGCTATACCGCTCGACATGCCCGGGAATACCTGCAGATCCTGCTCGACAGCGCCAGGGCCACGGGCGTGAGGACCGACGCCAAGCCGTTCTATGACGATCGCCAGGCACTGGAGCGGGCGGCCATGGCGCGTACGGTCAAGGAAAGCGGCCAGCCGGTGCGCCTGCCCGGTCTGTGGGATTGGCTCTGGGACTCGGACTCGCACTGAAGGATGTGGCGACGTTCGGTCGGCACCCTGGCGAAACTGAGTGTAAGGTAGGCGATGCAACCCTTGTTTATACCGGAGGAGGTGACGATGAGTACCGCAATGCTGACGAAAATGCACATCAACGGTTATGACGTCCTCAGCGTAAACAGCGGCCCGTGGCGGGTCTGTACCCAGGCTGACCGGTTGGGTTCCTTCGCTTCGCGTGAAGAAGCGCTGGCCTACGCCGCGGCGTTGCCGGCCAGAAGAAACCGCGAGGAGCGGGCAACGAACGCCAAATAACCGCTAACCCTGTGGGAGCGGGCTTGCCCGCGAAGGCGGTGGCAGATCCAGCCTCGATGCAAACTGAGCCAACGCCATCGCGAGCAGGCTCGCTCCCACAAGTATTCCGAGTGATCACAGCAGCTGTAGTTGCCAGCAAGACCTGTGGGAGCGAGCCTGCTGGCGATGGCGTCGGCACGTCCGCCAACGATGTCGCCTTGCTCAGGGCTGTGCCAGTTCCAGCGGAATCTCCAGCGTGAAGAGGGCGCCTTGACCAGGTCCATCGCTGTGGACATGGAGGCGACCATTCATCTCGACCGCTGCCAAGGCGCAGCTGTGCAAACCGAACCCATGGCCATCCTTGCGCGTCGTGAACCCGTGGTTGAAGATGCGGGCCAGATTATCGGGAGCGATGCCTTCACCTCGATCCTTGACGCTGAGGCATAACGTTGTGCGGTCGACAATCCGTATGCCCAAGGTCATTTCCCGTGGTTCGGAAACATGGGACATCGCGAATTTTGCATTACTGATCAGATTGATCAGAACCAGCAGCAGCCTGTGTTTATCGCCCAGGATCGTGGGCGCGTCCTGATAGTCCTTGATGACCGTGACGTGGTGCCGGCTCAGTGCCCCCGAGTTCATGCGCAACGCATCTTCGAACAAGTCACTGACGTTGAGCGGCTCGATCAGTCGCGCCGCCCCGGCATAGGATTGTTGGGTGGTGACAATTTCCTTGATGTGGTCGACGCTCTTGGTCAATTGCGCCAGTTCATCGATCAGCAGTGCTTGCTCGGTGGCGATGGAATCGACCAGTTCGTTGAAATAGCGAGGAAGTAATTTGCCCTTTTCATCGAAGGTCATGAACTGGCCCAGGTCCTCGGCGTGTTCATTCATCATCTTGACCGCTTTTCCGAGCCCCAGTGTCTTGCTGTTTCTCAATTTACGGGTGACCAGCTCCGCGGAGATGTTCACGCTGTTAAGCACGTTTCCGACGTTGTGCAATACGTTCGTGGCAATCTCGGCCATGCCCGCCATCCGTGCCGCATCCACGAGTTCGCGCTCGGCTTCTCTCAATTCGCGGGTGCGCTCCTCGACCCGTTCCTCCAGTCGGTCGTTGGACGACTGCAACGCGTGGTTGATCAGGTTGATGACGGCATAGCTGCGCACCAGTCGTACGGCCAAGTAGATCATCAACAACGCCATGAGGGTGGCACATACGGCCAGGTAGATATGATATTGACGGTCTGTTGCGGCGGTCCGGCGCTGTGTCTCATTCAACAGTTCAGTGATGCTGTCCAATTCTTGGGCCACCGGAATGACGTTGATGCGCTCAAGCAGATCATTGACGATCGGCTGTTCCTCGATAATCGACCGGACATGCTGCGTCAGTGTGATAAAGGGCGGCTGAGAGGAGGCCGGCAACTGACGGATATAGTCTTCCAGCTCGCTTAACTGGCTCTCTACTTCCTTGGCTTTGTCTGCCGTGACATACGTGGCGTACTCCAGTGTCGTCAATGTCAGCTCAAGAACATTGGAGGCTGCTGTCAGACGCTCCGTCGCATTACCCGTCATCAACGCCTTGAGCTGTGCCTGAATGTCGTCTTCGGCCGCGGGCAGCGCATCCAGGGCGGTACGCAAGTTCGCGTTGTGCTGTTCGAACGCTTCTACCAGCAGGGTCTTGTTCTTGATCGCATCCACATAGCCCTGGCGCCTGGAGTTCCAAAGGGCGGCCAAGGGGCCGGCGTTGTTGAGCCGTTCCAGTTGCTCCCATCGGCTGCCTGCTTCCGCCGGTGGGGCCAGTGACAGATTGTTATTGACGCCGATCTTTTTCCTCAGAATCTTGACGTTCCAGTTGGCGTCGGATTGCTTGAGTTGCCGGATGAAGTCGCGGGACTCGAAATAGGTCGTGGTGTCGTAGGTATAGGACTTGATCAGAAAGAATATCAAGGCCGAGAAAACGGCCAGTGCGACGGCCAACAAGGCAGGCCACTTATATTTTTTGATAATCGTGGTCACGCTGTTCTCCTGTCCAGGGCGTTGCTCGACGGAGTCGCCGGGCTTCCGAGTCGGGCACGGTTTTCAGGGAATGGAACAATGAGCTGAGGCTGTATGGGTCGGATTGGCTGGCGCGCCGGTCTGTTTTTGCCTGGGTACACGTTGAGCTCCCTGCTAACGGTGAACTGCGGGTTCGTCACTCGGGCCAGTGTAGCGCTAACGGGAATGGGGCGAAGTTCCCTGCTGAGGGAACAGGCGCGGCCAGGGCAGGCCGCGCCGCAGAATTACTTGGTGTCGATGAAGGGCAGGGCGCCATTGGGCAGCACGGTAGTCGGCAAAACCCCGTTCCAGCGCTCGGCCTTGGTCAATTCCACCAGGTTCTGGTTGCTGGCCAGGGCCTGGGCCCGAGCCTTGATCGCTTCGGCTTCGGCTTTGCCACGCAATTCGGTGGCCAGTGCATCCGCCTTTGCCTGGGCGATCTGCGAGTCGGCTTCCGCCTGGGCCTGGGTCACGCGAATCTGTGCCTGGACCTGCTCGGTGGCGAGCTGCTGCTCGCGGGTCTTGACCTGGACTTCCGCCGCCATGCGCGCTTCGATCGCTTTCTCGTAGGCGTCACTGAAGTCGATATTTTCGACCTGGACGCTGTCGATGATCACGGGGCCGGTGATGGTGGATTTGATCGCGCTCGAAATATCGTTGACCAGTTGGACGCGGTTCTGCACAGCGGCCACCGCGTTGAACCTGCCGAACACGTTTTCCACCTGGGTCGGCACCTGCCGGCTGATCATCCGGTCGCGGATACCTTCGATGTCCTTGAACTGGCTGTAGACCTTCGCCACGTCCGCTGGCGCAATATGCCAGGACACCGATACCTTGAGTTGGGCGGACTGTTGATCTTTGCTGTAGGCCTGGAGGTCTTCATAGGAAGTGACCTGGCTTTGCACACTGATCAGCCGCACGGACTCGATGAAGGGGGTCTTGAACGACAATCCCGGCTCCACGACCCCGACCAGCGCGCCGTTGCGCAGCAGCACGCCGCGTTCGGTTTCGTCGACCGTGTACCAACTGCCAAAGAATACGCAGAGCAAGACGATGCCCATGATTGCCGCAACGAGGGAGCCAATGGTTTTTCTGGTCACTGTTCTTTCCTTTGAGTGAGGGCTGGGGGTTGCGATGTGCCGTATCCAGCACCGAAGTCGACAGCTGTTTTCTGAACGCCAGACACGAAAAAGCCCTGAATGATCAGGGCTTTAACGTACAAATATGGCGGAGGCGATGGGATTCGAACTCATGGACCTGTTACAGTCGACGGTTTTCAAGACCGTTGCCTTAAACCACTCGGCCACACCTCCGTATTGCGTTGCGGGCGCCATAATACCCGAATGAAACACACTGTCAAACTCTCTGCGTAGCTTGTTACAGGGCGTCTGTTATGATCCTTGCCACTGAATGTTTCAAACCGGAGGAGTGTCGCCATGCGCGAACAGGATTACGCAGTGAACAACAGCGTGCAGGCCGAGCAGCTAGAGGTTAGCCGTGTCCTGCGCAACACTTATGGCCTGCTGGCACTCACGCTGGCTTTCAGCGGTGTGATGGCCTACGTCGCCCAGCAGATGCATGTCGGCTACCCGAACGTGTTCGTGGTGCTGATCGGCTTCTATGGGCTTTTCTTCCTGACCAACAAACTTCGTGATTCGGGCTGGGGCCTGGTCTCGGCGTTCGCCCTGACCGGCTTCATGGGCTTCATACTCGGCCCGATCCTCAACCTTTACCTCAAGATGCAGGGCGGCGCTGAACTGGTCAGCTCGGCCTTTGCCATGACCGCACTGGTGTTCGGTGGGCTGTCGGCGTATGTGCTGATCACCCGCAAGGACATGAGCTTCCTGGGCGGTTTCCTCACTGCCGGGTTCTTTGTACTGGTGGGGGCGATGCTGGTCAGTTTCTTCTTCCAGATCAGCGGCCTGCAATTGGCGATCAGCGCCGGTGTCGTGCTGTTTTCCGCGCTGATGATCCTGTACCAGACGAGCGCCATCATTCATGGCGGCGAGCGTAACTACATCATGGCCACCATCAGCCTGTATGTATCCATCTACAACCTGTTCATCAGCCTGCTGCAGCTGTTTGGCCTGATGGGCCGTGACGATTGATTGCAATGTGCTACCCAGAAGCCCGCTTCGGCGGGCTTTTTTTCGCCCGCGATTTGTATTGTGGCCATTTGCCCCAAAAGTGCCGCTATGTGATGGCGACTTTGAATAAATGATCTACACCTATGGCAAGGAAGCGGTATTGCCAGGAAGGTCTGAAATGAATCGCTTGCCCTGCGAACCCTCGCATCAACCCCTGAAGCACCTTGTGTTCGGCGACCGGGCCAGGACCGACCGTGTCCGGCTTTGAGCCAAATGAGGTCATTCACACCTTAGAAAGTGGACCGTGACAGGCTTGGCACCGTGCCGCCTGAAAACAGAAGGAGGTCCTGCGCATCGGTCAGGAAGCCGATGAGAGGGCACCTCCCTATAAGGAGATATTGTATGAACCATCCCCAAGGAAAAGTCGTTGCGTTTCTGATCCTGGCAGGCGCGATGTCCGTGACCTGCGCCCACGCTGGAACCTTCCCTGATTTTGGCTATGCCCCTCCCAAAAGTGATTATTCCGGAGAGCTTTTCCAGCTCAGCCAGAACTATCCCACCGTGGCGCCGGGCGCATCTTCGATGCCTGCGTTCTTCAAGCAGCTCCCCAAAACATTCTCCAACGACTTTGAAACCTGGCGCCCCTATATGAACGAGGCGAAGAAATACTGCCTGGAGGGCAATACCGGGATTGGCTGGAATGTGCAGAAAAACAAGGTTCGCCAGTGGTATCACATGCCTTGGCAGCATTACGGTCTCAACGGTCGTGAGGGTATCCACGGGCTTACCAAGGAGGCGCCGATCCAGCCCCAACAGTTGGCGAGTACGCAAACCGGCAGTGGGCAGACTTACGCGGTGGGCATCTACAACGACATCGGGGCGTACACCATTGGCCAGGTCTGGAAAGACCCGCAGAACCCCGATCCGAGCTACACCTCCAAACCCAAGGGCTTCGGCAACGGCACGGTCGTGTGCAAGGCGCTGTTTGCCGATATCGACGTCAGTACGGTGCCGTTCCTGGTCAATCCATTGCTCTGGAAGGCTTACACCGCCAAGACGTTCACTTCGACAAGCCGTGCGGTAACCAATGTTGCGCTGATACAGATGGACATCGCTGTGCGCGACACCCGGGTGAGCGAGACCGGCTGGCTCTTCGGCACTTTCCAATACAACGGTACCATTACCGGTAAAGCGAATTGGGACAACCTGGTGCCGGTGGGGATCATGTGGGGGAACGATCCCCAGGAGAACGGTCATGCGTTCACCAACCCGACGCCCACCGAAACCAAAATCAACCCGGCGTTGAAGCAGACCGCAATCAATGCCAATACCAAGGAACTGCCGCCGACTCATCTGGGCTGGAACGGGCGCCTCAATGGTCCGGTGGACAATCCCCAGGCGTCCTGCACGAGCTGCCACATGACCGCGGAATACCAGCAACGGGCGCCGATGAACCCGACGTTCCAGGCCAATCCGCCGCCAGTCGGGGGTGATGTCTGGATGCAATGGTTCCAGAATATTCCGGCCGGGCAGCCTTTCTCACCGGCTACACAAAGCACGGACTACAGCTTGCAATTGTCCGGAGCCCTGGCCAACTTCTATAACTGGAAGTGCAACCTCAGTGGGGTTTATGCGGACAAAAAGAATGCGTGCGACAAGGCACAGCCCCTCACGTTGATGAAAGAGAGCAATGTGCCCGAGGAGGAGGTGTACAAGGTACAACGCAGCCCGGAAGCGGAATAACGTAAGCCCGGCCTCGGTCCATCGCCGAGGCCGGATCCGGCTCAGGCCATCGGTGGCAGGCGCCGTTTGACCGGGGTCTTCTTGACGATGGCGGTATTGGTTTCGGCAAGGACATTGAGCTTGTCCAGTAAGCTATCCAGCTGTTCCATCGAGCGCACGTGCAGTCGGGCGATGAAGCAATCGTCGCCAGTCACCTTGTCACATTCGGTAAATTCGGCGATGGCCTGGATCTGCCGTTCCACTTCCTGCAACTGCCCCGGTAATGGGCGGATGCGGACAATGGCCTGAAGCTGGTAGCCGAAGCACTTCGGGTCAACCTCAACGGTATAGGCCCTCAGCACGCCGCGTTCCTCAAGCCGCCTCAGGCGCTCGGCCACGCTGGGCGAGGAGAGGCCGCTCAGGTTCGCCAGGGCTTTGAGCGAGCGCCGTGAATCTTCCATCAGCGCACTGATGAGAATCTGATCAATATCGTCCGTCATGTCGACTCCGTTAGGCGAATGCCTGAAGTTGCCTTGATAAAAAAGGTCGAACGGCAGTTTAGCCTTTTTCAGCCCATGGAGAAGCCGTTCACTGGCTTGGCATACTGTGCCCCACTTGCTGAAGGAGCCTGATGATGGACAAGACCTTACGTCGCGGTTCGCTGGAAATGACCGCCGCCATGCTGATTTCCGGAACCATAGGCTGGTTCGTGCTGGTTTCCGGCTTGCCGGTGCTGGATGTGGTGTTCTGGCGTTGCGTATTCGGCGCGGCCACCTTGTTGCTGATTTGCGCCGGTTTCGGTTTTTTACGCCGGGACATCCTGACCCGCACCACATTTCTGTTGGCGGTGCTCAGTGGGGTGGCAATCGTTGGCAACTGGGTGTTGCTGTTCGCCTCCTACTCACGGGCCTCGATCGCCATCGGCACTGCGGTGTACAACGTCCAACCGTTCATGCTGGTGGGGTTGGCTGCGCTGTTCCTGGGGGAGAAAATCACCGCACAAAAGCTGTTCTGGCTGATGGTGTCGTTTCTCGGAATGCTCGCAATTGTCAGCGCCCACGGTGAACAAGGGCAGGGCAGCGGTGAGTACCTGGTGGGCATCGCCCTGGCCCTGGGGGCGGCGTTGCTGTATGCCATTGCCGCGTTGATCATCAAGCGCTTGACCGGTACTCCACCGCACTTGATTGCGCTGGTGCAGGTCAGCACTGGTGTATTGCTGTTGGCTCCTTGGGCAAATTTCTCGGCGTTGCCGCAACAGCCCGAGGGCTGGGCCAGCCTCGTCACCCTCGGCATGGTCCATACCGGGGTCATGTATGTGTTGCTGTACAGCGCGATCCAACGCTTGCCGACCGCGATCACCGGCGCGCTGTCATTCATCTATCCAATCGCGGCGATCTTCGTCGACTGGTTCGCCTTCGGCCATCGCCTCGAACCGCTGCAATGGCTGGGTGTGGCGGCGATCCTGCTGGCGGCTGCCGGCATGCAGCAGGGCTGGGGCATCAAGGCGCGGCATCCAGCCCTGCAGTAACGCGGGTCAGAAGATGTAGTCGGTGGTCAGGAAGTTCGAGTCCCGCTCGCGGATGATGTCGCTGATCAGCGCCTTGTTGCTCTCCTGGAATTTGGTCGCCACCAGGGTGCGGATCGAAAAGGTCCGCAACGCATCGTGCACGGACAAGGTGCCCTCCGCCGAATTCTTCCGGCCGTTGAACGGGAAAGTATCCGGTCCGCGTTGGCACTGGGCATTGATGTTGATGCGCCCTACCTGGTTGGCGAACGTGTCCACCAGCTTGCCGACTTCAGCCGGATGAGTACCGAAGATGCTCAGTTGCTGGCCGAAGTCGGACTCCAATACGTAGTCGATTACGGTATTGAGATCGCGATACGGCACGATGGGCACGACCGGGCCGAACTGCTCTTCGTGATAGACCCGCATCGCGGTGTTTACCGGATAGAGCACGGCGGGGTAGAAGAATGAGCTGCGGGATTCGCCGCCGTGTGCATTGGTCACCGTCGCACCTTTGGCCACCGCATCGTCCACCAGGGAGCGCAGGTAATCGATCTTGCCGGCCTCGGGCAGTGGCGTCAGCGCCACGCCGTCCTCCCACGGCATGCCCGGCTTGAGCGTGGCGAGCTTGGCGTTGAATTTCTCGATGAATGCGGGTGCCACGTCCTCATGGACGAAGAGGATTTTCAACGCCGTGCAGCGCTGGCCGTTGAAGGACAGCGAGCCCGTCAGCGCTTCGCTGACGGCATTGTCGAGGTCGACGTCCGGCAGCACCAGTCCCGGGTTTTTCGCATCCAGCCCCAGGGCGGCGCGCAGGCGGTGCGGGCGCGGATGGAGCTTCTTCAGGTCACTCGCGGCCTTGTTGGTGCCGATAAAGGCAAAGATGTCGATCTTGCCGCTGGCCATCAACGCGCTGACGGTTTCCCGGCCGCTGCCGTAGATCACGTTGATCACACCCGCCGGGAAACTGTCGCGGAAGGCTTCCAGCAGCGGACGCACCAGCAGGACGCCGAGCTTGGCCGGCTTGAATACCACAGTGTTGCCCATGATCAAGGCGGGGATCAGGGTGGTGAAGGTCTCGTTCAGCGGATAGTTGTAGGGCCCCATGCACAGGGCCACGCCCAGGGGCACGCGACGGATCTGCCCGAGGGTGTCCTGTTCCAGCTCGAAACGGCTGGAGCGCCGGTCGAGTTCCTTGAGGGCATTGATGGTGTCGACGATGTAGTCGCAGGTACGGTCGAACTCCTTCTGGGAATCCTTGAGGTTCTTGCCGATTTCCCACATCAGCAGCTTGACGACGGCCTCGCGCTGCTCGCGCATGCGCGCCAGGAAGGTTTCCACGTGGCGGATACGCTCGGCCACCCGCATCGTCGGCCACAGGCCCTGGCCACGGTCGTAAGCCCGGACGGCGGCGTCCAGGGCGGTGAGGGCGGTTTCGGCATCCAGCAGCGGTGTACTGCCGAGCACCACCTGTTCGTCGCCTTGTTCTGCGGCCAGGTACACCGGGCTGCGCACGACGGCCAGCGGCCCCGGCCAGGTCTCGAGGACACCATCGACCAGGTATTCACGCTGCTCGATCCGCTCTTCGAGGCGATAGGCCTGGGGGATATCGGCGGCACTGGGAAACAGATTGGCGAGGAGGTTGGCTGTGGTCATGTCGTTACTCCATCAAAGAAATGAACCCTGGACGACTCACCGTCGTCTTCGCTTCCAGGGTTATACGCCTTAATGGGGGGAGTTTTTAAGTGGCAAGGGCCGGCAGCTGCGTTTTTGCCGACCCGGATGCGCAATGCTGCTCACTTGAGACTTGCGCAGTTCGGTGTCTCACCAACGCATCCGTACGCCCAGGCTGGCAATCACGCCATTGAGGTCGTTGTCGTCGACGTCGCTGCTGTAATCGGCGCTGACGTACAGGCTCACCACGGGCGTGACCCGGGCGACCAGGCCCAGGCCCAGCTCGACGGTGGAGGATTTTCGGCTGCTGCTGATCTTGTCGACCTTGTCCAGGGAGAGGGTGTCGGCGCTCTGGACGGTGTGCCACAGGTTGGTCCGCACGTAGGGTTCCACGCCGAGGCCGTTGACCTCGTAAGTGCCTTTGAGCCGTGCCCCCACACGTCCGCTCCAGGTACTCAGTGCACTGCTGTTGCCGTCCTCGGCGTTACCGGTGTCGAGGGTCACACGCTGGTTGATCAATTGCGCCTGGGGTTCGACCACCCAGTTGTCACTGATACCGATGGGAAAGCCGCCCTCGACCGACAACGTGACGGCGTTGCCTTCGGCCGCCTGGCGCTGGCCTTGTTCGGTTCGGCTGTAACCGTTGACCCGGCCGCCACTGGCGCTCAGGTCTACATGCCAGCCAGCGGGGCCGGTGAGGCTCCAGTAGGCGCCCAGGTTCGTTCCGTGCAGGTTCAGCGCATCTGTGCCCGGCTCGGCCATGGCCGGGCTGACCAGCACGCCGCCGACATTGGCGATGATCTGGCTTTGGCCACCGATCAGGCCCATGCGCTGGGTATGACCGTTGTCGTTGTGCAGCGTGAACAGTGCGGGACCCTTGTCGGATGCAGAGTCGGGATTGATGAGGGTGGCGTTCGGGTTGTCGGCGGGTGTTTGGCCATACCAGGGTTGCGAGGATTGCTCGACGGGCCAGGCCATGACCTCCATGGATGAGCACAGCAGTAACGAAGTCGACACGGTGTAAAAGGTGGTCGTGATTTCTTGTGGACGGAGGGAAGTTCTCATGGGGGTCTGCCTTGCAATCGCATGCGTCTCTCGCTTGGGGCGTCTCTCCTACCCCGAATGAGGGGCGACCGAATGGATTGAGGCAAGTCTCGGGCGGCCCGCCGCAACGGGTTCCCGAGACCTGCCCCTGACTGTATTTCCGGGGGTAGTACGGTGTAGTCAAGAAGACCGATGTCATCGCGTCAAGAAACTGTGCGATGAATGGCGATATGAAATCAGGCCAAATAAATGACTGATTCTTTTCGGTTATCCGTGCTTTTGGTTGACGTCAAATCATCGTCGGAAGAGGCGACTTAGCGTCACCAACTGACCCGCACACCGAGATTGCCCGCCACGCTGCGTTGCTGGTTACTGTCCAGGTTGTTGCTGTAGTCCGCGCTGGCATAAACGCTGACGGCCGGGGCCAGACTTACGATCACGCCGACGCCCAGATCGCCGGTGGACGCGCGCTGTTGGGTTTCGACCCGCTCGGTGTTGTCGAACGTCACCGTGTCGGTGCCGGAAAAGGTGTGCCACAGATTCGCCCGCAGATACGGCTCGACGGGCATGCCACTGACTTGATAGCGACCCTTGAGTCGGGCGCCGAGACGGCCAGTCCAGGCACTGTCGGAATCGAATTCGACCCTGGAGATCCCGTCGTCCTGGGTGTCCAGGGAGATTTTCTGGTGGATGACCTGGACCTGGGGTTCGAGGACCCAGTCGGTGGCCACGGCGAATGGGTAGCCGGCCTCCGCGGAGAGGGTCAGCGCGTGCCCGCGATTGTCGATCTTGAGTCCGCGGTCGGAGCGGTTGTCGCCGTCCAGCCGGGTGCCCATCACGACCGCGTCGACGTAACCGCCGGTGGGATCGATGAGCGTCCAGTAGAGTCCGTAGCTGTCGCCGTCGAGTTCTATCTTGCCGGCGCGTCGGCCCTGGAAGCCCAGGTTGAAACCGTCGACGTGACCGTTCAGTTCGGTGTGGCCGACGAAGAAGCCGATGCGCTGGGTCTGGCCGCCGGACATCGACGAGCTGTACAGATCGTTGCCCACCTGGAAGCCTTTGATGGAACCGTCGAATCGAGGCGAAACCGTACCGGCCCAGCTCTGGTCCAGATCCTTGCCATAGACCCGTCCCCAACCCGCGCTGAACGCGTCGGTTTCGGTGAGCAGGCGCTGGTCGCCCTGGCGATCATGGAAGGTGCCCAAGGCCATCAGGGTCAGTTGCGCCGCGGCAGGAGGCAGCACCGACCAGGTGGGCACTTCCGGGCGATACAAGGGGATGGGCGCGGCGCCTGGCACTGCAGCCGGTAGCGCGGGCAAGTCCGGGCTGGGCGCCGCCACCGGTCCGGCGACCACGGTCGAGCGCAGGTACCAGTTGTTTTCATTGCCGTTCACGCCGCCCTTGAACAAGCGGTAATCGAAGGCGCCGGCCGACACCGCATTGGCCAACGAAAACGCGCCGCTGTTGCTGACCGCGCCGCCCTGGGCCTGGACCAGCTCGATGCCGTTTTGCGTGGTCAGCGCGCCCGCACCCCCCAGATTCGTGACGGTGATGGCGGTGGTCCCCGTGAGCGTTCCACCATTGACCACCAGCTTGTCGCTGGGAGAGTCATCGGCTCCCAGGACCGATTGCAGGCGTAGCTGGCCATTGTTACCAACGTAGTTACCCTGCACGGTGAGGGTGTCGTTGGTGCGGGTATTGTCCCGGGTGAGGTCCACCGTTCCGCCGTTGTTGAGCGTTGCCAACTGGCCGGCGGTGAAGGGTGTAACGCTGCCCTGGGTCGAGGTCAACACGCTGTTGCTGTCCAGGGTGAGGGTGCCCGTGGCGGAGGTGCTGTCGCCCAGGACCAGGGCGTCGTTCAGGTCCAGCCGCGAGCCTTGGGTAAGGTTGACGCTCTCCCAGTTGACGTAACGGGCACCCGTGCTGGAAGTGCTGCCTTCAAGGGTCAGCACGTCCTGGCCCAACCCACCATTCAGGCTGGGGGTAATGGCGAGTGTTGTTTCATCGAGACCGCGCAGCAGTGCCGTGTCATTGCCGTCGCCCATCAGAATGGCAGAGTGGATCAGTCCGCCGCTCCACTGCAGTTGGTCATTGCCGGTGCTGGCTCGGACCTCGCCGATGATTTCGCCACCGCTGACAGTAATGCTGTCATTGCCGCCACTGACGCTGACGTTGCCGCCGATGCGTCCCGCAGAGAGGATGATGGTGTCCTGGCCGAAACCGGTCACCAGATTACCGATGATCTGGCCGCCTGACATGTCGAAGAGATTGTCGTCGAGCTTCATATCGACCCGCCCGATCGTGCCACCGCTCATGTGGGCGATATCGCCGTCTTCGAACGCGTCGACAATGGTACCCCCGGACATCGTGAACGTGTCGAGGCCATCGCCCTGGGACAGGGACAGGATGCGGCCGCCGGTCATGAGAAAGTCGTCGGCCTCTGAACCTTGGCTCACGTCACCGTCAATCCCGCCATTGGCGTGGATTTCGACGCGATCGACGCCTTCGTCAAACGTGACGTCGCCTTGAATGACGCCGCTGCCGTTGGCGGGCATCGTGAGGCTGTTGTTGCCCGAAAGGTCCGTCAGCCCGGGGCTGGTGCCGCTGTCGCAGACATAGGCGTCATTGCCTGCCGTTGGCGTCAGGGTACAAGCCGCCATGGTAGTGGGAACGGGGAACAGGAAGGGGGTCGATACCCAGAAGACATTGAACAACCGCTTGAAGCCATGATCGTGCGAGCTCATGTGCTATCCCTCTGCATCGGCATTCGGGGAACGCCGGTTTCAGCATCGGCTGCACAACAGCTGGCACACAGGGCCTGGCAACGCTCGCTGTATGGGATGGCACCGTAACAATGAAAGATCGGTGTCGCTACTGTCAGAACTTACAGGTGGCACGTTGTCATCAGCGATCCGTCGCGGGGTTCACAGATGCACTTCCACGGACAGCGGCAGGTGATCGCTCAAGTGCGTCCAGGGTTTGCTACCGAGGATTTTCGGGGCATGGCTGGTGGCATTGCGCAAGTAGATGCGGTCCAGGCGCAGCAGGGGGAAACGGGCCGGGTAGGTCCTGGCCGGACGGCCGTGGTGGTGTTCGAAGGCTTCGTGCAGATATCGACGTTGGGCGAGGGTGATGTTGCCGCGTAACTGCCAGTCGTTGAAGTCGCCAGCGATGATCACCGGGGCGTCCTCGGGCAGGGATTCGAGCAATTGGCAGAGCAGCTTGAGCTGCAATTGGCGGTGGCTTTCCAACAGGCTCAGATGCACACAAATGCCATGGACTTCGGCGTGCCCCGGCACGTCCAGCACGCAATGCAACAAGCCACGCCGCTCCGGGCCGGTGATGGAAACGTCGAGGTTGCGGAACTGGCGGATCGGGTACTTGGACAGCAGCGCATTGCCGTGATGGCCGTCGGGGTACACCGCGTTGCGGCCATAGGCGAAGTCGCTCCACATGCTGTCGGCAAGGAACTCGTATTGGGACGTCTGGGGCCAGTTGTCGTAGCGCGAGGCATGGCGGTCATGCTCGCCCAGGACTTCCTGCAGGAAAACCAGGTCGGCGCCGGTACTGCGCACCGCTTCACGGAGTTCCGGCAGGATGAAGCGGCGGTTGAGGGCGGTGAAACCCTTATGGGTATTGACCGTCAGAACCCGCAGCCGATGGACCGCCGCAGGCGTGTCCAATGGCACCGATTCGACAGCCCGCCAGTCGGGATCGCGAGTCACATTCACTCCTGAATCAGACGTACCTGTTCATGCGACTGATGAGGAGCATCGGCAGTTCCGGATATTTACTGTTTCAGCCAGCTTTCATGTTGATCCCATCACCGATTTCACGAGCAGGCTCGCTCCCACAGGGGATTTGTAGCGACACTGTATTGTGTGACCATCCGAAACCTATGTGGGAGCGAGCCTGCTCGCGAAGAGGCCCTACCTGACCCAACGCTTTCGTGGTGCTTCAGATGAACACGATCTCATACGGCAACCCCATGCGATCCAGGATAACCCGCGGCACCAGCGGGGCGATGCCGCTGGCGGGCTCGCCGTTTAGCTGGCTGGCGTAGGCGTGCATCGCGTGCCGTTTGCGGGCGGTGGTCCAGACGTCCAGGCGCAGTTTTCGCGCGCGGTGCCAGGGGATCTTGTTCTGCTCACGAACCGGCCAATGCCAGGCCCACACCGGCAGTTCGTTGAAGGTCGCCCCGACACTTTCGGCTGCCAGTGCTCCTGCACGGCCGACGGTCTCGTGATCGCTGTCGCCATCCTTGCGCCAGGTGCCGAACACCACGTCGCCAGGCCGCAGGTAATGTCCGATGAAGGCGGTCAGCTGTGCCTCATGTTCGGTCAGGGCCTTTTCCGGGAAGCCGCCGCGCACCCACTGCAAACCATGGGTCGGTATGCCCAGGCGATGCAGCGCGTCCACGCTTTCCTGGGGATGGGGGCGATAGATGCGCAGGCGTTCATCGGTCCACAACGGCGAAGAGGGATGGTTGAGGTCACCGTCGGTGACCGAAATCAGCAACATGGGATAGTCCAGGTTGCTGAGCAACTGGAGCAGTCCGCCACACGCACCGATCTCATCGCCAGGGTGCGGGGAGAGGATGACGGCACGGGCACCGGCGGGGATGAGCGTCTGGGTGCTGATGATGGGAATGTCGGCCAACTGCGGCGAGCTGTTCCAGATTTGCGGATGCTGCCGGCCTTGCAAGCGAGAGGCAAGTTTCATGAGGTACGTCCTTGTTGTATTCAATCTTTCAGCCACGCGTCGGGCCGACTGCCCCGGTGCGCCCCGAAGGGGCTGGCTGCGATCCGCAGTGCTCCGAATCCTGGAATACCGCCTGCGAAGTATTGACCATGACGCTCGATTCGTCGCGTCACTTGTGTATCTGAACTGCAATTTTTTATTCGAACTGGACTGTGCAAGCCCGGTGATGCGCCACCAGAGCCGCGTCCTTGCGGCTCCTGATGGTTTGTAACCTTTTATCACCTGTCCCGCTTTTCTTCTTCGCGCTGCAACTCGAACAACAGCAAGGAACGGCCCGTGACCGAGTATTCGGAGTCGAAATCAAACCGCTCCTGACCCCGCACCATGGGCTGGTTGGTGTCTACCATGCACGTCCAGAAGCTGCCTTCCGGCACTTCCGGCAGACGGAAATTGACGATGTCATGGTGCGCGTTGACCACCAGCAACAACGTCGCGTCACCGCCCTTGCGGCGGATGCCGGTCTCCTGGGCGCGACCGTCCATCAGCATTCCCAGGCAGCGACCGTGGCTGTCCTGCCACTGTTCGATGGTCATCTCACTACCGTCCGGTGCCAGCCAGGTCACGTCCTTGACGCCGATATCCTCGTTGTAGTTACCCACCAGGAACCGTCCACGGCGCAGGATCGGGTAGGCCAGGCGCAACTTGATCAGGCGCTTGACGAACTGCAGCAGTGCCGCGCCATCTTCGCTCAGGTCCCAGTTGACCCAGCCGATCTCGCTGTCCTGGCAATAGGCATTGTTGTTGCCATGCTGGGTGCGGGCGAACTCGTCCCCGGCGACGATCATCGGTGTGCCTTGGGCCAACAGCAGGGTCGCGAAGAAGTTGCGCATCTGCCGATGGCGCAGAGCATTGATCTGCGGATCGTCCGTCGGGCCTTCGACGCCGTGGTTCCAGGACAGGTTGTTGTTGCTGCCGTCCTGGTTGTTCTCATCGTTGGCTTCGTTGTGCTTGTCGTTGTAAGACACCAGGTCATTCAAGGTGAAGCCGTCATGGGCGGTGACGAAGTTCACCGAGGCATAGGGGCGGCGCCCACGCTGATTGAACATCTCGCCCGAGGCGGTCATGCGACTGGCGAAATCGGCAAGCTGGCCGTCGTCGCCTTTCCAGAACGCGCGCACGGTATCGCGAAACTTGTCGTTCCACTCGACCCAGCCCGGTGGGAAGCGTCCCACCTGATAACCACCGGGGCCACAGTCCCAGGGTTCGGCGATCATTTTCACCTGGCGCAGCACCGGGTCCTGGCGGCAGGCAACGAGGAAACTGTGGCGCTCGTCGAAACCGTCGTGATACCGGCCGAGGATGGTTGCAAGGTCGAAGCGGAACCCGTCGACGTGCATCTCCGAGGCCCAGTAGCGCAGGGAGTCGGTGACCATCTGCAGCACGCAAGGGTGGCTCAGGTCCAGGGTGTTGCCGGTGCCCGAGTCGTTGATGTAGTAGCGTTTGTCATCGGGCATCAGCCGGTAGTAGGAGGCGTTGTCGATGCCACGCATGGACAGGGTCGGGCCTTGCTCGTTGCCTTCGGCGGTGTGGTTGTAGACCACGTCGAGAATCACCTCCAGGTTGGCATCGTGCAGGTGCGCGACCATTTCCTTGAACTCGGCGATCTTGCCGCTGGCCAGGTAACGCGGGTCCGGGGCGAAGAACGCAATGCTGTTGTAGCCCCAGTAGTTGGTCATGCCCTTGTGCAACAGGTGCTGGTCGTTGACGAACGCATGGATGGGCAAGAGCTCGACCGACGACACGCCCAGCTTGCGAATGTGCTCAAGCACGTCATCGACCATCAGCCCGGCGAAGGTCCCGCGCAGATTTTCCGGTACGGCGGGGTGACGCATGCTGATACCGCGTACGTGGGTTTCGTAGAGGATGGTCTTGTCCCAGGGCACGCTGACGCGATGGTCGTGGCCCCAGGTGTGGGCAGGATCGATGACCTTGCACTTGGGCACGAATGGAGCGCTGTCGCGTTCATCGAAACTGAGGTCGCCATCGGGATGGCCGATGGTGTAGCCGAACAGCGCCTCGGACCATTTCAATTGGCCCACCAGTTGTTTGGCGTAAGGGTCGATCAGCAGTTTGTTGGGATTGAAGCGATGACCGTTTTCCGGATCGTAGGGACCGTAGACCCGGTAGCCGTAGATCAAGCCCGGGTGGGCATCGGGCAGATAGCCGTGGTAGATCTCGTCGGTGTACTCCGGCAACTCGATGCGTTCGAGTTCGACCTCGCCGGTGTCATCGAAAATACACAGTTCGACCTTGGTGGCGTTGGCTGAGAACAACGCGAAATTGACCCCCAGGCCATCCCAGGTCGCACCGAGCGGGAACGGCAGCCCTTCGCGAATCCGCGAGGCCTCGATAACAGGCGGCGGGGTGGTTTTCTTTGGACGGGTCATGGGTTGCTCCTGCAAAAGACAGACAGATACGGCAAAGCGAGTGGTTCAAGAAATTCATGGATTTCAGAGTGACTGGAACGGGTACAGCTCTTTCTGGTAAAGGACTTTGTGGCGAGGGGATTTATCCCCGCTGGGCTGCGCATCAGCCCCAAAAGCTTAGGGCCGCTTCGCGCCCCAGCGGGGCGGTACGACGTCTCGCTGAGTCCCCTCGCCACAGGGGTTGTGCCAGCCTGAGCCCGAGGGTCAAACCGCCGGTGGCTTGCGCGCCGCGCGTGGCTTCTTCTCAGCTGGCTTGCCAGCTGCTGGTGCCGCCGCAGCGGGTTTAGCCGCTGGTTTGGCCTTGGGCGTGGTGCTTTTTGGGGCAGCCTTGGCCGTGGTGCTCTTGGCTGCCACAGGCTTGATGCCGTTGGCCTTGCTGGCGGCGGGTTTGCCGGCGGCCTTGGCAGGCTTGCTCGGTGCCAGGGCCTCGGCTTCGGCCAATTTGCGCGCCATCTCCCAATGACGATCCTCCTGCCCGGCAGGTTTACCTTCGGACTCCCAGATCTGATAGGCGAATTCACGAATGCGTTTATCGTCGGTACTCATCGCAATGCTCCTGACATGACTCAAGATGGGATAAAGACGTTGACTGGGAAATCCCCCAGCGCGTTGCTGACCATCAACTCCCCTTGGGGTGTGACTGCTGCATGTTTAAAAAGTCCCTTCAGTTTTTCACCCTCTACGGCGAACGGTAACGAAACGCGCGTATCGCCCCAATTCGAAGCCGACACCCAGGGTTCGGTACCGTTTTCCAGCAGGCGGGCGGCATGGATCGGTACCACCACGATCGCCCGCTGTTGCTCGTGCTCACGCATGAAAGCCAGGACCCGGTTCGCGTGCTCGCCGGTCACGGGTAATGGCCGGTAGCTGCCCTGGCGGAACAGCTGCGGGTACTCGGCCCGCAAGGCCAGGGTCCTGGCGATCAGGGCCTGCTTCACCCGGCCATCGCGCCAGTCGCGTAGCAGTTCGGCAGGGGAGCTGCCGGCCTGCATGGCCTGACGGCGCGCGTCGAAGTCCACCGGGCGCCGGTTGTCCGGGTCCACCAGGCTGAAATCCCAGAACTCGGCGCCCTGGTACAAATCCGGAACGCCGGGTACGGTCATGCGCAGCAACGTCTGTGCCAGGCTGTTGAGGGCGCCCGCCGGAGCGATGGATTGGACCGCCTCGGCGATGGCACTGCGCAGTGGCAGCCCTTCATCGCACAGCAACAGCCGTTCGAGGAACATCTGGGTTGCCTGTTCATAGGCATCGTTGACCGCCGCCCAACTGCTTTGCAGCTTGGCTTCCCGCAACGCCTTGCGCTGCCACTGCCACAGGCGTTCGTTGTAGGTCGAGAGTGCCTGGTGATCGTTCAGATCGAGGTCCAGTGGCCAGCTCCCAAGCAACGCCTGGTACATGATCAGCTCATCGCCGGCCGAGGGTGCGGCGGGATCGCTGTGCAGCGACGGCGAGAGAATTCGCCATTGTTCGACGCACGCGGTGTACCACTCTGCGCGCTCGCTGAGCACCGCCAGCCGCGCCCGGGTGTCTTCGCCGCGCTTGTGGTCGTGGGTGGCGGTGGTGATCAGGTTGTCGGGAAAGTGTTCCAGGCGTTCAAGGCCAGCGTCATGAAACTCCTGCGGCGGGGCGCTGAAACGCTCGGTGTTGTAGCCCACGTCGTTGCGCGACAGCAGTACCGCCGAGCGATACAGGGCGGTGTCCTCCACGGCCTTGGCGGCAGCGGGTGAGGTCAGTTGCTGGAAGCGAACACAGGCATGGCGCAGCCGTTTGCGCTGGCTCCCTCGTGGGCGTTGCCGCCAGGACATCCCGCCGAGCCAGTCGGCCAGGCAATCGAGCACTGGCCAGTCGGCTTCGCTGAGAGTTTGCCTCGCGCCTTCCAGAGCCTTGCGGAAAAACACCTCGTCTTCGACGCTGCGGCCCAAAGGACTGATGTAGGTGCGGTATACCGGGAAGTGCACGATGAGCTCCTGCAACGCCCTGCGAATCGCGCCGAGGGTCAGGTCGCGGGTCATCACGTCGTCCCGGGCGACCTGTAGCAGGGCCTGGGCGACGCTTTCGAAGTCGCCGGCCAGGGAACCGTTGAGAATCTGCTGGCGAGCCAGGCGGGCTTCTTCGATGAAGTGCGCCGGCCGCTCGCTGTGGCGGCTCCAGAACTCGGCGAGGGGGGCGGCGCCGCTCGGATCATGCTGCAGCAGTGAAACCTGGTTCATGAATTCGTAGCCGGTGCTGCCATCGATGTTCCAGTCCCGGCGCAGCGTCTCTCCATCGCCGAGGATTTTCTCGACGAAGATCGGCAAGTGTCGCGACGGTGACAGCGCATCGACACGCCTGCGCAATTTCCGACAGTAACCGCGAGGGTCGGCCAATCCGTCGATGTGGTCGATCCTCAGGCCATCCACCAACCCATTGCCGATCAATTCGAAAATCTTTGCGTGAGTCGCTTCGAACACCGCCGGGCGTTCGACCCGCAGGCCACCCAGCTCGTTGACATCGAAGAAACGTCGCCAGTTGATGTCATCCGCCGCCGTGCGCCAACTGGCGAGGCGATAGCTCTGGCGCTCCAGCAGTTGATGCAGGCGTTCGAAACCTTCGGATTCCTCGGAGTCGTAACCGCGCAGGTTGTCTTCGATGGCGGCCAGGATGCCGGCTTGCTTGGCCAGTTCGCTCAGTTCCTGCTGGAGCGGGCGGGCGAGGGTATGGGCGTCGGTCTGGTAGTTCAGTGTGGTGAACCGCTCCGCCAGAGCCTTGAGGGACTCGGCCTGTTCGGGTGGAAGGGTGTCGGCGGGTCTGAGCAGTTCGCCGTACTGCATCGGGCAGATGGGGAAGTGGTGCTCGTAATGTTCGACGTAGAAACGGCCCATGGCAGCGTCGAAACGCAGCTTCAGCGTACCTTCCTGCAACGCCACGCCGTAGTCGCTGCCCAGGAATGGCAACAGCAACTGGCCTTCCATCAGTGGATCGGGAGAGTGCCACTGGATATCGAAGAACTGGCCGTAGGGGCTCAGGCGTCCCCATTCCAGCAGATCCAGCCACCAGGGGTTGTCGTTACCGCCGACCGCCATGTGATTGGAGACGATGTCGAGGATCAGGCCCATCCGATGCTCGCGCAAGGCCGCTACCAGGCGCTTGAGCGCGGCTTCGCCACCCAGCTCGGGATTGACCAGGGTCGGATCGACTACGTCATAGCCATGCATCGAGCCGGCCCGAGCCTTGAGCAGGGGCGAGGCATACACGTGGCTGATGCCCAGCGAAGCAAAGTACGGCACCTGCGGGACCGCATCGTCCAAGGTGAAGCCTTTATGGAACTGCAGGCGCAAGGTTGCCCGCAGGGGTTGGGTCGACGTCTGGTTCATTGGTCACGCTCGTTCGCCTGAAGTCTCGCACAGGCGAGTATTTCCAGACGCCGTGCGGCGTCCGGGCCATCCAACAGCGCCTGACTCTCGCCAGGCAGGCGCCTGCGCCAATTGGGGTGAGTGTCGGTGGTGCCAGGCAAGTTGGCCTGCTCGTCGATGCCGAGGGCGTCTTCGAGCGGCAGCAGCACCAATGGCGCACGGGTATGGCCGAGGAATCGCACGCTGGCGTCCAGCACTTGATCGGTTTCGCGATGTTCCTCGCGAAAGTTCTGCGGGTCCTGGTTCAACACGTCGCGCAGCCCCTCGCGTTCACGCTCGCGATGCCGACGCCAGTCCATTTCGGTATGGGAGTCGATCAGGTCCAGGCGGGCGTTCCAGTCGATGTCATGACCGTGCCACCAGCCATTGAGGGTCGGCAGGTCATGGGTGCTGGTGGTCGCCAGGGCATTGTCCGGCCAATCGAGAATGGGCTTGAAGCGGGTGTTGTCCTGTTCGAACAACAGCACCCGCATGCCGAGGATGGAGCGGGCGCTGAGCTTCTCCCGCAAGCCATCGGGCACGGTGCCGAGGTCTTCGCCGAGCACGATGGCCTGATGACGATGGGATTCGAGGGCCAACAGGCGCAGCAAGTCGTCCACCGGATAATAAAGGTAGGCGCCATCGCAGGGTGGCGCATCGTTGGGGATCACCCACAGCCGTTGCAGGCCCATGACATGATCGATTCGCAAGCCGCCGGCATGGGCAAAGTTGGCCCGCAGCATTTCAATGAAGGCGCGAAAGCCATTACGGACCAGGCCTTCCGGCGAAAACGCCGAGATGCCCCAGCCCTGACCGGAACGATTGAGGATGTCCGGTGGCGCCCCCACGGTCAGCGAGGCCAGCAGTTCATCCTGGCGGCTCCAGGCCTGGCTCCCGGCGCCGTCGGCACCCACCGCCAGGTCGGCGATCAGGCCGATGCCCATGCCGCTGGACCTGGCGGCGCTCTGGGCCCGTTCCAGGCACCGCGCAATCAACCATTGGCAAAAGGCGTAGTAGCCGATTTCGTCGGCGTTTTCCTCGGCGAAACGTGCCAGCGCCGAACTGCGCGGGTTGCGCCACTCTTCGGGCCATTGACGCCAATCGAGGCTTTCACCGCGGGCGGCGCGTTCCGCTTGCAGGGCTTCGAAGCGGCAGTGATTTTCCAGGGCCTCGCCGCTGGTGTGGCGGAAACTGCTGAAGTCTTCATGCAGTGGGTGTTCGCCCTGGCTGAAGCCGTCGTACAGGGCGCGCAGGATCTTCTGCTTGGCCTCGGCCGCCACCGGCCAGTCGACCAGGGGCTGTTCTTCCAGGTGGCGCAGTTGATTGACCAGGCCCGTCGCGTCGATGGCCGTGCGCAGGGCCCGTTCCCCCAGGATTGTGCCCGGCGCGGCATAGAGGCTGTTGAGGAACAGGCGGCTCGAGGGCGAGTACGGGCTATAGCGCCCGGTGTCGCTGCTGAACATCGCGTGTATCGGGCTGATCGCCAAGGCGTCGGCACCGCGTTCGCCGGCTACCCGTGCCAGTTCCTCCAGCGCCTGGGTGTCGCCGAAGCCACCGTCGCCAGGACGGCGCAGCGCGTACAGCTGTGCACTCAGGCCCCAGGCCCTGGGCGTCGGATCGTCGACGGCCTCGGCCACGCTGTAGCAGCGGGCGGGCGCCACGGCCAGGGTGAAATGCTGGTCCTGGATGCGGACCTGCTGATAGCCCACCGGGATCATCCCCGGTAGCTTCGCGTCGGCGTCGAGCTTCAGGTTCAGCGTCGCGCCGTCCTCGAGCTGGATTTCGCAGGGCATCGAGCCTTGGAAATAGCGGCTCAGGTCGACGTTGGCCCCGACATCGGCGGTGATCAACGGGGGTAGACGATGGTTCTGCTGATCTTCCTGCAATTGCAAAAGACTGGCGTCGATTTCCTGAGCACTGCCGGCCGGATGGCCCAGGCCCGTCAGGACCGAGCGCAATACCGCCGGCGAGACTTTCTGGGCTCGGCCATTGGCGTCGATCCAGTCCACCGCCAGGCCCGCGCGGCCGGCGAGGATTTCCAGTTGCGCATCGCTCATGGGCGCTCTCCAGTAATGTTGGGCAACGTTGCCGCTTGTGTCAGAGTGACCAGCGCGCTGTAGGGCGCAAGAGCACCCTGTTCCAACAGACCCATGGCTTGCTGTGGATGTTCGAAAAGAATGCGCGCCTCCTCTGGAGCGCTATGTTCAACCGGCTGCCCGCTGAGGTTCAGGTCGATGCGCAGCACGCTGCCGTCCTCCATCCGCCAGCGCGCACTGATCGCGCCGTGGCCCAGTACGTCGGCGCCCAACGCCTGGATGGCGGGCAGGCGCGGAACGATCTCTTCCCGGCGGATCTTCAGCAGATGGCGGTATAACGCCTCGTTGGCTTGCTGCTCCGGTCGGCGGGACTCCAGGTTCGGTCGTGAGGCATCGAATGTGGCGGCTGCGTTGGGATCGGGAATGCGCTTGCGTTTCTCGGGGTCGGCGAAGGCACTGAAGGCCTTGAACTCGTTGCGCCGACCCTCTCGCACCAGTTCTGCAAGCTCACCATGGTGGCTGGTGAAGAACAGGAACGGCTGTTCGGCGAGTACTTCATCCCCCATGAACAGCAGCGGGATCATAGGACATAACAGCAACAGCACCGTCGCTGCCTGCAGGGCCTGGGGCGGGGCCAATTGGTGCAGGCGCTCGCCCAGGGCCCGGTTGCCGACCTGGTCATGATTCTGCAGGAACAACACGAAAGCGTTGGGGGGCAGATGACCGCTGGGTTCGCCCCGGGGCTCGCCATGGCGATTGATATGACCCTGGAACACGAAACCCTGGCTGAGGCAGCGCGCCAGTTTTTCCGTCGGCTGTTCGGCATAGTCGGCGTAATAGGCGTCGGTTTCCCCGGTGAGCAACACATGCAGGGCGTTATGGCCGTCGTCGTTCCACTGGGCGTCGTAACCCTGTTCGAGCAGGCTGGCCTGGTTGTGTTCGTTTTCCACGGTCAGCCAGACATGCCGCGCCGGGTCGACCTGCTGGCGCACCCTGGTGGCCAGTTCCTGGAGAAAATCCGGGTCTTCGATCGCGTGCACGGCGTCCAGGCGCAGGCCGTCGAAGCGGTATTCCAGCAGCCACATGAGCGCATTGTCGATGAAGAAATCCCGCACCTCGCGGCGCCGGAAATCGATCGCCGCGCCCCAGGGCGTGTGCTTGTCTTCGCGAAAGAAACCCTTGGCGTAGCGATGCAGGTAATTGCCATCGGGGCCGAAGTGGTTGTAGACCACGTCCAGAATCACCGCCAGCCCATGACCGTGGGCGCTGTCGATCAGGTGCTTGAGCTGTTCCGGCGTGCCATAAGAGGCCTGGGGGGCGTAGGGCAATACACCGTCGTAACCCCAATTGCGGTCACCGGGAAACTGGGCCAGTGGCATCAGTTCGATAGCGGTGACACCCAGTCCGGCCAAGCGGGCCAGTTGTTGCTCGACTCCCTCGAAGCCACCGAGGGTGCCGACATGCAGTTCGTAGATCACTGCTTCGTACCAGGGGCGGCCGGACCATTGGCTGTGTCGCCATTGGTAAGCGTGGGGATCGACCACCACGCTGGGTCGGTCGATATCTCCGGCCTGGGCGCGCGACGCCGGGTCGGGTACCTCCAGTTCACCGTCGATGTTGTAGCGATAGCGGGTGCCAGCGGGGCAGCGGGTCTGGATCATGAACCAGCCGTTGGCTTGGGGCAGCAGCGGTATTGAATCGCCAGTGTCGAGTTCGACACTGACGTAAAACGCATCCGGGGCCCACAGGGCGAAACGAGTGTGCTCGGCATCAAGCATGATCGCGCCGTGGGTCCAGGTGTCAGGCGTCCTTGACGGCATCGATCACCTCATTGTCTGGCCGATTTACCCAGGGATTTAGCCACCAGTTGTTCGTAGAGCTCGGCGTAGGGTTCGACCGCCTTGCTCCAGTTGAAGGGTGCCGACATCGCCCGGCAGCGCATGGCATTGAGTAATTCGGGGAAGGCGAAGACCTTGAAGGCGCGGCTTAGTGCCTGCTTGTAGCTGTCCACGGTGGACTCGGCGAACAGGAAGCCGGTGACGCCGTCTTCAATGGTGTCGGCCAGGCCGCCGGTATTGCGCGCCACCGGCAGGGAGCCGAAACGCTGAGCATACATCTGGCTCAAGCCGCAGGGTTCATAGCGCGATGGCATCAGCAGGAAGTCGCTGCCGGCGAACATCCGTCGTGCGTCGGTTTCGTTGAAGCCGATGCGCACGCCTATCCGACCGGGGAAGCGTAGCGCCAGCTCACGCATGGCCTGTTCCTCTTCCGGTTCGCCACGGCCGATGATCGCGATCTGGCCGCCGGATTCGACGATGAATTCAGCTACGGCTTCGGTCAGGTCCAGGCCTTTCTGATACACCAGGCGGGACACTACGGCAAACAATGGGCCCTTGGACTCGTCGAGGCCGAACAGTTCGCGCACGTGGTCGGCGTTCACTGCCTTGCCCTCCCAGTCGCCGATGGCAAATTGGCGGAACAGATGCGTATCGGTGGCCGAGTCCCAGCTCTCGTCGATGCCGTTGGGGATCCCGCTGAGCAGGCCTTGTTGGGTCTTGGCCGCGAGAAAACCGTCGAGCCCGCAGCCGAACGCCGGAGTGGTGATTTCCTGGGCATAGGTGGCGCTGACCGTGGTGATGTGGCTGGAATAGGCCATGCCCGCCTTGAGAAACGACAGCTTGCCGTAGAACTCCATGCCTTCCTGCTGCAACGCGTGCTCGGGAATCCCCAGCTCAGGGCAGGAGGCCAGGCTCACCACGCCCTGGTACGCCAGGTTATGGATGGTGAACAGGGTCGGGGTGCGCTGCCCGCGCCAGTGCATGTAGGCGGGTGCCAGCCCAGCCGGCCAGTCGTGGGCATGGACAAGGTCGGGGCACCAGTGGATCTGCGCCAGGTTGGCGGCGATGTCTGCCGCGGCCAGGCCCAGGCGTGCGAAGCGGATGTGATTGTCCGGCCAGTCGCGACCATTGTTGGCCCCGTAGGGCGAGCCTTCGCGGGCAAAGAGTTCGGGGCAGATCAGCACGTAGATCACCAGGCCGTCAGCCATGTCCATGCGCCCGATCTTGCAGGGTGGCAGCGCTGCATGGCCGCCCAGTTCGCCGATGATGTGGATCGGGTTGCCGCTGTTCATCACTTGCGGATAACCGGGGATCAGTACCCGGACATCATGCAGACCGGCCATCGCCCGGGGCAGTGCGGACGAGACGTCGCCCAGGCCACCGGTCTTCACCAGGTCGGCGATTTCCGAGGTGACGAACAAAACTTTCTTGCGGTTAGGGTTCTGGCGGACGACGGGGAGCAGTGCCTTGCCTCCGGTGGACAGCACCGGTGCCGTCGGCGATTCAGCCGCCGGCGGTAATTGTGAACGGACTTGTTGGGGTTCCAAGGCAGCACTGATCATAAGTATCTCCTGTATCTCGATCTGTTTCCGGCAAGCGCCAGAGCTGTTGTTTCAATGGCCGAATCCTGCGGCCAGGCGCACAAGCGCTACGCAAGGAGAGCAAAGCGCTGCCCAATGCGGCAAAGCGAATCAGGTAATGGGGCTGTGCAAGGACTGCACCAGCCGCTGTTGCCCTTCCTCTAACCTGACCCGTCGCCGTTGCGAAAAGTTTCGACTTTTTTTCCACTGGATGACCGGTCGGTTTTCCCCCCGGATTGGCAGTCTAGGTCAGAACCTAGAGCGGTGCGGTGCGCTTCGTCGATTTGTCGGACAATCACGTTTTTTGTCGGCAATGTCTTACATGACGAAGGGAGATACGCGCCGACGAAGTGCACTTACCTGAAACAAAAATGCGGTAGGGGGCAGGGGTGGTTTCATCTGCGTGCGCGATCGGGTGACGCGTTGCACCATTGAAGTGCGTAGCGATAGAGGCGTTTTGATGGCTATATTGATCGAAGGCAGGTGCTGTTTCTGTGGGAGGGAATTAGCGGGGAATGGCGGTCTGCCATCTAGGTGTCGACTGCTGAACCGCTATCGCGAGCAGGCTCGCTCCCACAGTGGTTCTCCAGTGTTGGCAAGATCGGGGTCGCCCCAAATCTCCCGTGGGAGCGAGCCTGCTCGCGATAGCGATCTGTCGACTATGCGGGCGGGGTCAGCAAGCGGATCGGTGCTCCGGCGGCCCAGGCTTGCAGGTCCTCGATCATCTGCGAATAGAATTGCTGGTAGTTCTGTCGGCTGACGTAACCCACATGCGGCGTGGCCAGTACGTTACCCAGCGTCCGGAACGGGTGATCGGCGGGCAAGGGTTCTTGTGCGAATACATCCAGGGCGGCGCCGGCCAGGCGTTTGTGCCGGAGGGCATCGATCAGCGCGTGTTCATCGACAATCGGCCCTCGTGCGGTGTTGACCAGCAGCGCCTCGGGCTTCATCCAGCCCAGCGCCTGGGCGTCCACCAGGCCTCGGGTGCGTTCGCCGAGTACCAAGTGGATCGAGAGAATGTCCGCCTGCTCGAACAACTGTTGTTTGCTCACGTAGGTCACGCCCACCTCGGCGGCCTGTTCGGCGGTGAGGTTCTGGCTCCAGGCGATCACTCGCATGCCGAACACCTGGCCGAACTGTGCCACTCGCTTGCCGATACTGCCCAGGCCGAGGATGGCCAGGGTCTTGCCATACAGGTCGCCACCCAGGCCCTGTTGCCACAGGCCCGCGCGCAGGGCATTGGCTTCCTGGACGAGGTTTCGGCTCAAAGCCATCACCAATGCCCAGGTCAGTTCGGGAGCCGCGTGCTTGTAGCTTTCGGTGCCGCACACCTGGATGCCCAGCTCGGCAGCGGTCTTGAGGTCGAGGGCGGCATTGCGCATGCCGCCGGTGAGCAGCAGCTTGAGATTCGGCAGGCGACGCAGCAAGCCTTCGTCGAATGACGTGCGCTCGCGCATCACGCAAATCACGTCGAAGGGCGCCAGGCGTTCGGCGAGGGTATCGCGGTCGGCAGGGTAGTCATGGAGAAAAGTCACCTGGCCGATGCTGTCCAGGACCGACCAGTCCACTACGTCCCGCGCCACATCTTGCCAATCGTCGATGACCGCTATTTGCACCGCCATGGGGCACCTCGTCAGGGAATGGGTTTGTTCAGCCAGCTCAGCAACGCTTCATGGAAGCGGTCCGGCTCCTCCATCTGCGGAGCGTGCCCCAGAAGAGGGAACTCCACCAGGGTCGACCGAGGGATGAGTTGGGCGGCCTGCTTGCCCAATACCTCATAGCGACCCAGTTTGGCTTTCACCGCTGGTGGAGCGATGTCGCTGCCGATGGCCGTGGTATCGGCGGTGCCGATCAGCAGAAGGGTCGGCATCTTCAGGTCCTTGAATTCGTAGTAGACCGGCTGGGTGAAGTAAGCGGCAATGTGGGGTTCTACTCCACACCAGTGGTAGAATGGCCCCAGAGGCCAGAAGCCCCAGCAAACACGGTGGTTAAAGTGAACAACGCATACTCCTACATCCGCTTCAGCACCGGCAAACAGCAGAAGGGTAGCAGCCTTGAGCGTCAACAGGCCATGCTTGACCGTTGGGCCGAAGCCAACCCCGCATTCACCCTCAACCGTGAGCTGTCCTTTAAGGATTTGGGTATCTCTGGCCGTAGCGGCAGGCACCTTAAAAGCGGTTTCGGCAAGCTCCTTGAAGCAATCGAACAAGGTGCTATTGGCGCTGGTGACGTTGTGTTGGTTGAGGCTATCGACCGTGCAGGACGTATGGAACCGGGCATCATGTCGGGTGTGTTGATCAACATCTTGAATGCTGGTGTGTCACTTGTCACTCTTGATGATCAACAGACATACACACAAGAGTCTTTGAGGGGCGGTAGCTTCTATATCCTTGTTGGTAAGGTGCAAGCTGCCTTCAACTACTCTGAAACTCTCAGTGTTCGTATGAAGGCCAGTTACAAGAGCCGTAACACACTGGCACTGGCAGGAGTCACACCTAAGCGTCACACGCCTGTGTGGTTAACCTCAGAAGGTGAGTTGATTCCTGAGATTGCACCGTTGGTGAAACAGGCATTTGAAGACTACGCCAGCGGCCTTGGAGAACGTCGCATCTTTGAACGTATCTTTGAAGGCAACACAAACCCTTTGCTAGCACGTATGGCGCCAAGCACTGTTAAACGTTGGATGACAAATCGCACTGTGTTAGGTGAGTGGCAGGGTATCCCGAATGTGTATCCTGTGGTTGTGGAACCTGAGCTGTTTTATCGTGTGCAGCAACGTATGGAAGCTAAATTCTCCCCGAGGGGGACACCAATCAAACACAAATACACAGGATTAGTTGTGTGTGGTGATTGTGGAAAGAACTTCAACACCAAGAGCTACAGCAAAAGAACAAAGGGAGCTATTCCACCCGCAGTGATGGAATGTTCAAGCCGTGCCCGTAGAGGCTCTGTAGCGTGCTCCAACAGCAAGGGTATCCCAGAGAGTGTGATTGCCTATGCTTTCCAACTATCGTGCTGGAAACACATCAAGGACGCCCTAGAAGGGCAGATACTCACAGATAGTCAGAAACGTGAAGTTGTGATTGATGGTGAATTGAAAGATTTGAGTGTGAAAATCACCAAAGTGGCTAGGGCTGTCGCTGAGGTTGATGATGTAGAAGAGTTGATTGTGTCATTGAATGAATTGAAGGCTCAACGCCGTTCCTTGGAGTCTGAAAAGAAGTCGTTGCAACACGGTAGTGTGACCGTGAAGGATCAGATAACTAACATGACAGACATAATGTTAGACCCACTCAAGGCCAACGCTTTGCTTCAGTCGGTTGGCTACAAGATTGTCTGCAATGTCAACAAGACGATTGATACGCCTGCCGGGACATTCATCTATGAGGGTTGGGGACGGTCTGAGGACGTGCATAAAGTGGTCAACCCACAAGGCCAGATGTTGAAGCTGCCAGTTGTTAGACAGGAGCCAAGAAAGACTGCCAAGAAGAGTGAGCCAATAGACGTAATGTCAGGACTCGCCGGGAAGCTCGAAAGGGTGAAGCTGGTAAACTTCAAAGCTGTGATTCCAAGCTCTTGAGAGGCATGAGCAAAAAATTTTGCTCATGCTCATTACCCTGTTTGATACTCATATTGTTCTCCTAATCCAATTGGCTAAATTTTCAGCCGATTGCCATTTACTGGGGCTATAGCGGCTAAATTTTTAGCCGCTA
Organism: Pseudomonas sp. FG13; assembly: GCF_057809755.1. Lineage (NCBI taxonomy): Bacteria > Pseudomonadati > Pseudomonadota > Gammaproteobacteria > Pseudomonadales > Pseudomonadaceae > Pseudomonas > Pseudomonas sp. FG13. Next base: position 64,958 of record NZ_JBMDKO010000020.1, on the reverse strand, counting down.
ATTTTGCTGCCCTGTCAGATACCGTGAGCCAAAAATTCGGCTCACGCCTTTTGCCATGCTTGATACTCATGTTGTTCTCCTGAGTGGAGGCCCAAATTTTTGGGGCTCCTGTCCCATGTTAAATACCCACAGCGAGCCAACGTGTATTGATTGGCAGAGGAAAACTTCTCTGCCAAATCTTCACCTAACGTCGCTAGGCTTTTATGCTTTCAAGCCATACAGCCCTTCATGGGGCTTTTTGCGTTATGGCTCTTGTGAGGCTCTACAGAGGCTTCTGTGTCCTTGCTGGTACGTCTGCATACCTAAGATGGGTAAAGCGGCTCATGCGCGCTCTCAAGAGCTTGCAGTGTTATACAGGTAACACATACACAACCTATAAAGAATTGCACACAGAATTGTGTCATTCGTGTGTAAATTGTCTTGACATGGCCCCGGTCTGCCCGTACACTGACGCTAGGAAGTGTGTACGCTCCCACTGGAACGGGCGGCTGTTGATCTTAACGTCTTCTGCACCAACACTGCTCTGTCTGACACACAGCCAACACATAACAATGTCTACACAGGACAAGAAAGCTTCTGCTTTTGATCTTGCTTCTATATGTCAGGATGACAAAGAGTTATCCTCATACTGATAATCTCCCATATTCAAACCATCTGACCTAGCGGTCTGGTGCGTACCTTGTTTCACACTCTTGGCAGTGGCTACTATCCCTCCTTCTCTGTGGTTGTTGCCTTGAGTGTGTAAAAATATCTTGTCACCATCGTAAGATAGTGTTATGTGATTTTCCTGTTCTGTGGTATGATGTGTTACACAAACACACAAGAGGATACAGGGGGTTAACATGCAATACTTACACGCTTTGCAACTTGGTGATGACTCACGTTTAGACAGAGCTGCTGACGCTTGGATGCGTGGCAATTTGTCTGGCAGGGATGCCAACTACTTACGGCGTAAAGAAGAAGAGCGCCAATACCTGAATGGAAGTAAAAAGCTTCCTCCAGTTGTGATTGGTGAACCTTCCAAGAAAGAAGCCATTCCACAGGATGTGGAAGAAGAGGAAGACGACGAATTGTTAGCACTCTTCAATGCTATCTCTGATATGCAAGAAGCCAACAGAGAAAGGCAAGGCACACCAAAGACACAGAGAAAGACACAGAGAAAGACACTCCACTAACACAGTGAGACAGATTCCAATGTTGTGGAAACCCTGAAGCCCCATTGCTCACGCTCTGGGGCTTTTCTTTTGTGATTTTATCACATATCTGTGTTGACAGGTCTTGTGTGATTGTGATACGTGTGTTATACTGTAGTACACATTAGGAAGAAGTATTTGTTACTGGATTCACTGGTTGTGTTGCATTGGGCAAGTGCATTTGAAAGGGCCACCACAGCGTGGCCTTTTTCATGCCTGATGCTTAGTACCGTTAACCTAAGTGTCACAACTATCTATTTCAAAGGAACATTCAGAATGACTATCACCGAACGTAAGTGCAAACACTGTGGGTGCACCATGCCATGCAAGACAGCCCGTAAGGTTTTCTGCACTGGTAAGTCCTGCCGCGCCAATCACCACAACCACAAGGCTCTGATTATGTCCGTTCAAACAATCGTGCAAGCCCTACGCCCACAACAACATCAAGGAACTCAACTATGGCGACAACTACAAACACCGATCCCCAGCTAACCCGCAAGTCTGAAAGGCTTTACACACTAACTGTTGGTGACTACAACAAAGGCCAAGGAATCGAGATTGAAGGTTCTGGTTATGGCTCTGACTCTCTCCGCATCACATTCGATGTTAGCAAAACATCCGACCATAAGAACAACAATGGCAACTCTGCCTCTATCGAAATCTACAACCTCAACCCTGAGCAAGAAAGACTTCTTGATAGTCACTACCTAGAAGTGTCTCTCTACGTTGGCTACAAGAATGAAGAGGGCCGCAAACTTCTTGTAAGTGGCAACGTCACTGACCAATCCACTATCAAGCGTGGAGCAGACACAATCACACAACTGATTGTTGGTGACGGATATGTCAACCTCACAAAAACCCGACTCAGTGCAATGGCTAGCCCCGGCCAAACAGTTGAAGACGTTCTCCGCATCATCACAGACAACATGCCCGGTGTGTCCCGTGGTTCTATCGTAGGCACAAACCTAAATAGCCCAGTGGTTCAAGGTTGGCGCTTGTCTGGCACTCCCAAAGATATGTTGGACAAACTGACAAAGGCTTACGGTCTTGAGTATCACGTCTCTAACAACGTCCTGACTGTAACAGATGTAAATGGGCCAGATACAAAGTCTACAGTGATGTGTCCAGTTATCTCTTCTGAAACAGGGATGATTGAAACCCCATTCCGCACTCAAAAACAAACCAAACTACCTAAGAAAGACAAGCGTATTAGATACGGCTTGCAATTCAAGGTGCTGCTAGATGCTGCTCTTTTGCCAAGTACGGTTGTGAAACTGGAATCCGACAACATTAATGGTTTCTACAGAATCGACAGCGTGCGTTTTAATGGTGACACTCGCGGTAATGATTGGTATGCAGAATGTCAATGCTCTGAAATGAATGGCAGTGATATCACTGTCCTTTAACAGCCCAACTAGCTTGCCCAAGCTACAACAAAACAGGAGGCTTTATGCCAATCAGTACAAAGAAGTTCGTCGTTGACGACAAGATATATAAGATCAAGCATCATCCAGCAACAGAAGGTTGTGAGTTGATCGAAAACTACGCTACAGCGATCAGTGCATTCATCCTTATCATGCGTGAGGGCACATACTCTCTCAGGCACAAAGGAATCTTCCCATTCTCCGCATTCATTAACAGTCAGTTCCTAGCATTGCTTATGTTCATGGATCGTGCTGCAAACACAAGTGAACCATTTCAAGTGTACGAACATCCAGATTCTGGCCCAAGAGCGGGAAAGCTCACAGTCAGAGAAGTGTTGGCAGGTAAGACGCTGGAAGATAGGGAAGAGATTGTAGAATCTCGCATTCAAGCCCCAATGAGTTACGTCATTGATTACAAGGCTACGGATAAGCAAGCAGCAACTACAGATTATGAAGTTGTGTTTGGTGAGTTCTTCAAGTACATCACCCTAGATGGTGAGCCTGTTGATGTCGCCACACTCACTATGTCTCAGATTGCCCAGATGCTTTACGCTTTTATCGAACATAACGTCGCACCAGTGTGGAACACCATTCGCTTTGCACTTCCTGAGAACTACGACAGCGGCGGCATTGCTCCACCAAAATCTTTGGAAAGGTCGGCTGCTGGATTTAGTCAGGCTGGCATTATCTACAGCATTTTGCGTAGTGAGACAGCACTAGCTACATATTCAGACCTTGCAACTTTGCTCAACATTGCAGACGCATACGATGCTAACGAGATTGCGGTTAAGCAATACTTTGATTCTTGCGAGATGCACAAAGAGTCTGTGAGACAGGCCAAGCATAACCAATAACAGGAGGCTCAATGCCAACAATCAAAAGACACATTGAGACTCTTCAGAAAGAAGGGTTTCATTCTGTAGTTTATGAGTTGAAAGGTCGTATTGACTTGAAGCGTCTTGGACGCCACTTCAATATGATGCTCAAGCGTAGACACCCTGACGTAACCAACTATCACTTCTTCTGGTTTCGCACCAAAGAGAGTGTGATTGTTTCTTACGTCGGTAACATGTTCCTAGTTGACGCTGTGGAAGACTTCATGAACAAAGCTATTCAAATCGGCATTGCTGGCACTGCTGATGAAGTCTTCTCTGGCCGTGACAAGGGGCTTTTCATGGGCAAACTTAAACAATGCCTTACTCACTTCAGTCCTAAACCCTCCACACGTTCCTATGGGGGTAGCCAGTTAGGGCCAATCTAATAGGAATCTATAGATGGATGAAAAACAATCCCCGCTTCAACGTCCAATGACGTATCTACACGGCCTCATCATGGCAATACTTCTGGTTCTTGGGATTGTCTTCATTCCCCAGTTCATAACGACTGGAAGAGTGGAGCAATACCAGTTCGATAACATCACTGTGCAGAAGGAGCTTGTAGACAAAAGTTTGACGCCAATCAAGACGGACATTGCCAGCCTTAGAATCAGGACTTCAGAATCTGAGGCCCGTATTAATCTTCAGCTCGAAGAGACTGACAGAGTGACACGTAAGCTTGAAGACTTGATGTTCAAAGCTGACTCAAAGGAAATGATGAAGCTAGTAAGAGATAGAGCCGCTGAGGCTCATAGAAACATTGGGGTTAATGTTCAACAGACAGCCAACCCCATTATCAATGTGTCCCCAACATACAACAACAATCAAGGGAAGTGACACAGCAACAACCCCCACAACAATGAGAGAGATTATGATAACGACGACACTTAATCTCAAAGGATTTGACAATCTGGCCAGACGCCTGAAAACGCTGGCCGCTACAAAGGTTAAAGTAGGATTCTTTGAGGAAGACAGATACGACGATGGTATACCAGTTGCTCAAGTGGCGGCATACAACGAGTTTGGAACACGCTTTCACCCTGAACGCCCATTCATGCGTGAAACACTTGAAGATAAGCAGACACGTAAAAAACTGCTTAAGGGGCTTATGGCAGCAGCTCGGGCCACGATCCACAACACTGGCGGTGCACGCCGTATCCTTGCCGCCCTTGGTAAGATCATCTCTGAAGAAATCAAAGTGACTATTGCCAACTATCCGGGCAGCAACAGTGCAAGAACGATTGCCGCTAAAGGCTTCGACCGTCCGCTGTACGACACAGGCAAGATGCTTGAGTCTGTGAAGTTCAAGTTTGCGGCCTAACATATGGAAGCAACTACACAAGCTGAAGACCAGCACAGCCCGCCAAGCCTCCTAGAAAGCGTTCTAAGCCTTCTTGAGCAACACACCCCAGCATTGGCACTCCCAGCAAGACAACGAGCTGCTACGGCCTTTATACGCTCTCTAGAGTGGATGGAAGCTAACCCAACAGCATGGGAAATCAAGCCAGTACAGCCAATCACTTATATCGACCAACTAGACAAGCCTATGAAGACTGTTGTGCGTGGTCGTGTGGTTGATATCTACAAAGCAGTGACAGTGTAATGCTCCCACAGAGCCATACAGCTACTCAAGCTACAAACCTAACCCAACATGCCAGTAAGCCTACAAAGCCTCTCAAGCAGGCTTGTGGCCCTCTGCACGCCCAATATAAGGAACAAACATATGGACGCTTCATTTTCGGGATTCGTCATTGTCACTAAAACATCTGACGTAATCTACTTCGACGCAATCACCCGTATCACAGAGCAATATAGCTCTGCCATCTCCAAGCACCCACTTTCTAACGGTAGCTTGATCACAGACCACACAACAAGAGAGAACCCAAGATATTCCATCAGTGGTGTTCTGTCTGATGCTGACTTCAACATCAACCGACCATCTACCTTGGGTGCAATCCCTGCTTTCTCTTTTGATACTGGCGACCAAGTGTCTACTGACGCAAATGGTTTGTACATGCCACGTGACAAGCAGTACAAGAACAGCACACAGGTTGTGACGCCTGTTCAGATTAGCACTGTAGGCTCTATCAATAAGCTTCTACCAGAAGTGATTGCACAGTTCACAAGGGACACAATCCCTACAGTTATTCTGACACCTCAAGAAAAGTCTAAATCGTCCCAAGCGGTGAAACGCCAGCTAATCAGCATGTGGCAAAACTCGGAAGAGTTCCAAGTGATTGAGTTACTAGGTGGATTGAACGTTGGTTCTTATGGCCCTTGTGTCTTCACTAACGTTGCCTTTGAAGAGAACACGCAAACAGGGGACGGGATTTTCCCTGAGCTGGCTTTTGAGCAGGTTGTTCATGCCAACACTCGAAATATTGCTGTACAGATCAGGAACAACAAAGGCCGTAAGAACGGAAAAGTCAAAACCAAGGCAGGCCAAGACAACGTTGCTAACGCACCATCCAGCTACGCCGGTAAGAGTGTGTTGGAGTACGTCCCGCCTGACAAGTAATAGGAACCCGCTCGGTGTGATGCTGAAGCGGGTTTTTGTTTGCTTGTCGTATGTAGAGAATTGTGAAAATAGTTGTTGATTTTGTACTAATTATCTGTATGAGGGGTTGACAGGGGTAGTTTGCGTGGTAAACTATTAGTAGTGGAGAAGAAACATTTACTGCAACGGTAAATCCTCTCTGGCAACACCATCAGTTACACACAAGCCCAGACCAAAACACAGCCTTTAGGCTCATCCCTCACAGGAGATATTTCTATGCCCGTCCAAAACAAACGTGGTGGCACTCTGAAGGTTCTTACTTGCCGTGTCTGTGAAAAGCAGTTCACCCGCAAGAAGTTCCAGCCAGTGTGCTGCCATAGCTGCAACACGATCTACAAAGCAACACAACAAACCCTATCCCAAGCCGACCTTCAAGGAGCTAGCAACAATGAAAGCACAATCGAACACACAAACATCCGCTAAAATCAAACCAGTTAAACTAGCTGACGGTCGTCACCGTTGCCTGTTTGACGAGTGCCGTAAAGCATTCACCCCGAAACGCTCTGACCAATGCTACTGCAAGAGCGACAAGAGAGACTGCAAACTCCTAGCTAACAAAGCTGCTAAAGCTGCCACCACTACACGTAAGAGAAAAGTTTACACAATCCCTGCTGACGCACACCAACGCTACAGAATCCTAGATGCTGTTAGAGCTGCTGGAACCGTGCAAATCCTGCAAACATGGATTGGTGATGTTGAAGAAGCCGCTGCAACTATCAACGTCCTAACCGCCACCAACACAGCCAACCTGAAGAACGGAAAGAACACATTCCACACTTGCCACGTTGACGCTGTTAAGCATTCCCACCGTATGGGTTTGCTCTCTTCTCAAAACCTCTTCGTTGGTCTTGGAACTCGCAACCGAGCAGCCAAGGCTGTCAGCACAGGCATGGGCCAGTCTATGAGCCGCCTAGACTTGAGAGCGAAATGGTCTGTAGACACCAATATGAGTAACGCTGATGTGTGGACGTTGGTTGAAGAGTTTGTTGGTATCGAAACTCTAACTGAAGCTTGCCGCAAAGCTGGGCTTAAACCATCTGCCAAAGCTCAGGCAATCGCCAACCTAGAGCAAGTGATTGATCTGAACAACCCTGAACACGCACCATTCGTCAAAGTCTTGAACAACCCAAAGAGCACAGCCGTTGAACTACAGATGGCAGTTGCTGAGATTCAAGGTAAGCGTGTTTTCAGCATGAAACTTAAAGCCACTACCGAACAAGAGATTCTGTTCTCTGAGATTCGCCGCCACTCTGCTTTCCGTCCTGAGCTGTATTTCCTCCTGACTCCAATCAACAAGATGTACACCACATATACTGATGAAGCTGGTAAAGGCCATCAGCATCTAATCGGTGTGCTGTCTGAAGACCACTTGCAAACTCTGTTCAACCTTCTACAAGGCCACGATGCAGAACATATGGTTGAAGAAGTAGAAGAGCTGATGTTTGGATTTAACTTCGCATCCCGTAAGATGGTTGATGACAAGGCTGTTAGTGATGCTCACAAAGCCCGTATGGACGCCCACACTGCTTACTACGCACTTAGCCGTGAAGAGCGTGCAGAGTTTGACGCACAACGTCAGGAAGAGGCTGATATCCTGTCTGGCTTGATCTATGAAGAGGGTGATGATGTGTTCCGTGGTTCTGTTAACACAATCGTTTTCTGTGAGTCTTACATTCCGGGTTGGACACCGTTCTGATCATTCGTGCAGAAAGCAGCTATGGCTGCTGTAGTGTTAAAACCTTTTAAGAGTAACCCATCTAGGCTGTAACCCTTTAAATACGTGGCCTCCAGACAAGTTGACCCCCTCAGAAAGTGCGTCCTACAGCGTGATACAACACCTCAAGTAGTAACCCGTGAACATCGTTCACAGTGGTATTCCCTGACAACCCGAGTTGTCGTCTGTACTCCCTCAAGCAACAAACACAAACCACCATCACTAGGCACAAGGCCAAAGGGCACCCTGTGAACATCGTTCACGGCAGACAACCCTTTGAGGCTTACTCTCTTTTGAATGTTGTGTTGTTTTGTTGTTTGATATGGTAGTCAGCTTTGAAGTGAATCACATTCAAAATGCGAGAAGCCTTGAGGCTCCACACGGCAACGTGTGAGCTGTTCTAAGCTGTGAGCAGTCCAAAGCCTAGAGTGAACATCTCTCGCCCTGTAGAGGGCAGTAGAAAGCCTCACAGCGTGGAGCACTACTTAGAGTGGCGAGACAACAACACAACAGAAATCGTGACAACCAAACAAGCGTGGTATCCCCTGTTTCAAATACACAAACAGAAATGACGGCTTTATTAACGAGTGTGAAAATAGTTGTCAAAAAAGTTGCATAAAGTGACACAAAGTAGTAGACAACTGTCAAAGCTGTGATATAATATAGGTGTAGAGAGGGAAAGTTATAGAGCTTTCTTTCCTGCTGCCAAATTCCCTTCTAATACCGATCGTTAGTTTACTCCTCCTTTCTAACTGGTTGGTATGTCTGAGCAAGCGTGTCCTCCCACGCTTTGTTAGCACCTCGCCGGTGGTTGCTCAATACCGGCACTCCTTCGAAACACTATTCAAAGATTCGCAAGGGCTTCGATTCCCTCCAAATAGCCTTAACAGGTGGCTAGCGATAAAACCCTGTCCGATAGGCTGTTCTCCATCAGCCGACCTCAAAGCTTTATCAAGTAGCTCGCGGAACACTTGAACACACATCACAATGCCTTCTTGGTCAGGCTGTGGTGAAAGAGCCGTTTGGTGGTACGGTGTGGCCCACTACCTCTAATTCAGATTCCTGTTGATTCGCAATGAGTCAGCAAGACAGCACACGGCAAACTTAATAAACAGTGAGCAGCAACTTTTTCACAGCTTCAGGGTAGCTGGTGCGAAACCCTAACTAATTCCTTGTACAGAGCGAAGCAGCCAAAGTGCTGCTTTTCTTTGTGCTTGAACAATCTCACGTAACCACTCATACCAGTAACGCCAACCAATCGCCCACAAGGAAAACACAATGACACTCACTACAAAAGAGTGTGCAGAGTGCGGGCAGTCGTTTCTATCGAATCGCTCTAACCACAGATTCTGTAAAGACCATTGCCGTATTCGTGCACACCGTGCCAAGCACAAAGAAATGCCAGAAGTGAAGCAAGCCAAGACTTCAATCTTCGAATTCTACAAACAACAAATCTCCAAACTCTCTGATTCTGAAATCCTAGGTGCGGTGGCTGCATTGATTCTAGAAACTCCAGAAGACAGCAAGAACAGAAAACAATCTCTACTCTACACCATGCTTAACAAGGATTAAGAACATGACAACCACTATCGTTATCGCTATCTCGTTTGCTATCTACGCTGCAAGCGTCACTGCTTATTGTCTAGCCAGATACATCAAAGACAACTCTGAGGAATCCGCCAATGTCTGATACACAGTTTGCAATCGGAACACAAACACAGCTTTCTAACGAGATGTGGCGTACAGAGTTTCTTGCCACTCTTGATGAAGGCGACCTAACACATGAGTCTTTCATGTTTATCAAATCAAATCGCTACGCTGGCGACTCTGAAGACGAAACGCTTGAAGAGTATTCCCAGTGGTGCACAGAACAAGGATTCGAATTCTGATGACCGACACACAAACACTGAAGGCTGAAGCCTTAGCCAAGTATGAAGCCCAAGGCAAGTACGAAATCATCTACACCAACTTTCATGTAGATATGTTCCGTCAGTACGACGACCTTGTTAGCAAAGGCTACAAGCGTGCTCCTGATCCTTTCATCACTGCCAGCAACATGAACTGGTCTGTTGTGCAAGTGGTACATATGGAAAAGCCAGCCAAGCTGCAAACAGCAGAACTCAAAGCAATCTACGCAGCCATTGACGCTGCTCAATAACCAATCGAATACAAGGAAAAACAAACAATGACTACCCTAACAATCAAGAAGCACGATAAACAAGAACTGCAAACGCTCATTGACTACGAAACGCAAGCCTACGCTGTAACTGTACAAGGCCGTGACAGCTTTCTTGATGGACATGGCCGTCTGCGAACTGGTGAGTTCAACCTCCGTGGTGCCTTGGAAGTTGTAGAAGCTTCTTTCCCTCAGGCGGCAATGAACGAAGTGCAAAACAAAGTTGATCAAGGATACAAGCTCTACACAGGTAGTATCTACCAACCATCTATCGGTAACAAACTCGTAAAAATCTATGTTGTTAAGCCTGAAGTTCTTCAGGCTGAAGACATTAAGGCCATCACATCTGAGGTCACAGCCAAATACACAGCAGACATTGACGCACATAACGAACGTGTGTTTGCACAAGAAGCTGAAGCATTGAAAGCTGAAGAAGCTGCTATTGCTGCTCAACTCAAAGAAGAAGACGCAGCACGTGTACAGGCTGATTTTGATAAGCGTGTACGTGACCGTATGCGTGGCAGCAAGTCGAAGTAATCAAAACACTTAAAAGGAAACCTAAATGACTCTTATACATAACCAACAAAGTGATCTTCAACATCTGACTGAATATGAGGTGGCAGCCTATAAACGTCGCCTCAACGGTTATCACATCGACTATCCATGTGTACTATGCACTAGCTTGTATCCGAGCAAGACACAGCTAGGTGCAATTGAACGAATCGTAGAAAGTTCTTTTCTTAGTGCTATGCACTCTTTGCAAGCATATATTGATCGTGGCTACAAACTCTACAACAACCCTTTGCTTGCTTCTGAGGTTGTTGGGCAGCGTTGTATTATCTACGTGGAAAAACCTGAAGCTGTTCAACGTCAAGATATCAAAAAGATTGTAGAGCAAATCACTGCCGAAGTTGATTCTGCCAAAGAGGCAGAGATTAAGTAATGACTGAACAACAATACCGCAAGATGCTTATTGCTAAGCTGTTTGACGCTGATGTTACTGAAGTGCTCGCCACTTCAGCCATCAACCTAGATTACGCTGGATTCTTTCAGTTCTACAAAGTTCTTGTTGAAGAGCAAGACTATCTAAAAGAGACAGTGCAGAAGGCCAAAGCTTCTAAGGCCAAGGAAGTCGCTAAGTCTGTAGCTAAGACAACTGTACATACGGTAACGCTCACACAAGTAGCACCGCTGCTAACATCTGCTGAGCTAACAATGCAGATGCTGCAAGAGAGATACAAGAAGTAATGAGAGACACTGCCCAATACGACAACGATGAATGGGGCGCTGCCCCTTCTAAGTCCAAACCAAAACACAAAGACAAGCACCGCTCTCAACGTAGGGACGGTAAACGTCGTTACGAACAAGAGGAAACAGAATAATGTCCAACGCTATGACAGCAGAGCAGAAGCTAATGTTTGCTGCTCGCATCTACAAACAAACAATTGAACCACTTGAGAAAGCCCTAACACGTGCTATCTCTTGTGGCTTTCCAGAAGAGCACATTCAACGCCTTCAACACATGATTGAAGAAGCCAAGATGATTGCAAGCTTTGAACACATCACATTGCCAGTTAAGAAGAAGTCTCCCGGACGCCCACGTAAAGGCTCCAAGACTGTTGAACAAGAGTGTCACGACATCTTCAAGAGCTATTGCCCTGTCTTCATTCCACTGAAGGTGCAAGAGAAGAAAGGTGTTGATGCAGCGGGCAACGTTAAACCCCAAGAAGGTTTGGTATTCAACTTCAGCAAATAAGAGACGCACAGGAGATTAAGACGATGACAGACGGACAACACGCACTGATTCTAAAGTACCAAGCCACAACACCATCCAGTTATCACCACATCATCAATCATCTTGTTCTAACTGATCAACTCTACGCTGTGCAGATGTTGGTGAGCACACTTGAACAAGAGGAAGCAAAGAACGCTGTATGTAGTGAGGCAGCACGCAAGGTTGCTTATGATCGTAAGTTGATTGTTGACCAACTGGAAACTCTTTCTCGCCAAGCTGACAAGCTGGAGCGTGAGTTGTTCTACACCAACATGCAAGCTGAAGGCTTCCGTATCCGCATGGAACAACTACTAGAAGAGAATGCAAAGCTGAAGGCTGTTTGATTACAGCTTTGAGCTTTCCTTTCTTACCCAATTTCAAGAGCTGACATTCCGTGTCGGCTCTTTCTTTATAAAGGACACAAAATAATGACAATGACACGTACACATCAAGCCTACTTTGAAAAGTTTGCAGAAGACCTTTTCCGCCAAGCCCTTGAAGCAGCAAACCAACATACAGATGTTGAGTATGTTCTATCCCTGATTGACTATCGCGAGACAGGCAAGGAGCTTGGTGAAGAGGCTTTAAATCACGCTACTTACTCCGACCTGAAGTGGGCAGACAAACAACTATCTGATCCGCGTATGTTGCGTGCTATGTACGCTATTGAGCAGGCAATCGCCAAGGTGGCACCAACAACAGTAGATAAACTAAAGGGCTTTGAGTTTATGGCTCAGTTCCTAACATCTGGTGTTCTCGATACTGAGACAGCTATGAATGGCATTGCTGAAGCTGATGATGCTGTGCAGAACCGTGCACTTCAATTGATTCAAGAGCGTATGTAATGGTTAGTGATCAAGAACTAGGCGAGCTATTCGCCAAGATTGGTTTCAAGGTTGATCTAAAGGGAATCCAACAAGCCAAAGCGGTGATGAAAGCTCTCGAAACTCAAGCCCGTAACACTGGCAAAGCCATTGATAAAGCTTTGAAGAGTACAGGCGGTGCGGGACAGACAGCTAAGAACTTGGCTGTTGCACAACAAGCACAAACCAAAGCTCAATTCCAAGCACAGCTACAGAATGCAAAGCTTGCCAAGATCAACAACAGTTCTCAAGCAAGTGGCTTGAAGACACAGCAACAACAAGTTGCCCTGCAAATCAAACAAGCTCAGTTGGCAGCAGCAACACAACGCACACAGGCAGCAGCCGCCAAAGCCCAACTACAGCAACACGCCCAAGCCTTGGGACACCAGATTCAACAGTCCCGTCTAGCCAACCTCCAGCAGCAACACCAAATCCGTGCAGCCCGTGCAGCAGCACAACAACATGCCGCAAACAGACGTGCAGCAGGACAGGCTAACACTCCTGGGCACGGTGGCCCACGATCCGCTCACGGCGGTGGCTTGCTTGGTGTAGGTAGTCACGCCATTCACCGCTTTGGCGGTGTAGGTCGTTTCGCTGGTGGCGTCACTGGTGGTGCTGAAGGCGCTCTAGGTGGCTTGGAAGGGCTTGCAGGCGGTCTAGGCCGTGCAGCAATGGGATTGGGTGCTGTAGCTGGTGCCGCTGCTCTGGTAGTGGCTGCATTCGCTGCAATCGTTGCCGCTTCCACAGGTTTTGCCCGAGCGGCTGAACGAGCTGCTAACACTCGAAACCAACGCCTTGGGCAGTTCCAAGCTGTGGGTGATAAAACTCCAGAAAATGCCCAGCGTATGAACAACCGTTATGAGAACTTCGCACAAACAGAAGGTCTATCCACAAAAGAGACTGGAGCAGATTACGCTAAAATCGTTGGTTCATTGTCTTCTAAAGTTGGAGTTGATAAAGCTGCTGACGCTGCTGAAGGTATTCTCAGATATGGTAAGGCTCAACACTTGTCTAACGAAAACATGTCTAAGATTAGTCTTGGTATGCGTCAAGCCCTTGGTAAAGGTCAGTTGTACTCTGAAGAATGGACTGGCCAAATTGCTGAACACCTTGGGGCACACGCCAACGAGTTTGGTGCTGAAGCTTGGCAGAAAGCATCTGGTGGCAAATTAACTGGCGATGAAGCCTTGAAGGCTTTCGGTAAGGATCGTCAAGATAGAAAGATTAGTGGTGACGCACTTACAAGATTCATGATGGAACTCGGTAAGACACTGGATCAACATGCTAATGACGGTGGATTGTTGGATAAAGCCCGCAACACCCAAGATTCTTGGGATAACCGTATCGGCAACCAATACCAAGCAAACATGGCTTCTGCTTTTGACAACACTGGCTTGCAATCCACAATGCCTGCTCTATACAGCAGCCTTGTAGAGTTTCTGAAAGCGATTGAGCCACAGTTTGAAGCCTTGGGCCGTTCTTCTAGCACAGTGCTTAACGGTGTGACGAGTTTGGTTAAAGGTCTAACCAATCTAGCCAATTGGTTCAACAACGGTAAGAGCTACCTTGATCCTAAGTTTATGCAAGACCTTAGCTCTGCAATGGATGAGCTAGGAACAAGCTTCACTACTTACTATCAAACTATCAAGCAAGCTTTTGGTATTGCTGATGATGTAGGGTTGTTCAAGACTGTAGGTGAAACTCTTATTGGAGTGATTACGGCTGTCGTTGATGCAATCGCTGCATTTGCTGATGCAATTACATTCCTACTACGCAAGGTTCAAGATGGTTTGCACTTTATGGGCCAGATTGATGATGACAAGTATGGCCAGATTGTTAAACAGCGTGAAGTTGACGACAAGCAACGTGCAGATATTGTTGCAAGACGAGAGCTAGACCGTAATGGCGGTGGCCCTATGCCTAACCCTGCTGGCAATGTTGACCCAACAGCGCCTTGGCGTCTGACTGATGGTAGCGACATTCCAAAACTCGATACTGTAGTTGCTCCTGACGCTGGCCCCAAAGCCTTCCCTAACATGGTGGGTGCAACTCCAAAGACGCCATTGATTCAACCTGCTGTAAACGGACAGGCTGCCGCTTCTGCTGTAAACACCAACGTTGTCAACAACATCACAATCCAACAAGCACCAATGACAATCAACAGTGGTGCAAGTGCTGATGAACTGGCAGGACACCTTGAGAGCCACAGAAACGAAACCGCTGCACTTGTTGCACGTGAGGTCAAGAAGAACAGTCCAGATGTTGCAGCCGCTACACAGTCTCAAGCAAGAGGCAACTAATGTCACCAGCCCTAGATAATAAAGTTTGGGGTTGGCTTCTTGCAGCTTGTTTCACTGTCCTGATTGGGTGTTGCATTTTAACGGTTAACGCACACATCACGCTCAACGAGTACCAAGCCACAAGAAGCCAAGACATTGCCATGATGAGGCAAGAGATTGTTAGAACGTCTCTTGCTCAATCTGATTCTTTCAGGATGCAGATTAACAACGGCAACGAACAACTCAAGCAGTACATTGACATTCAAGTTCCCTTGAAGGCCCGAGACGCTATCTACAGTGTTTCGCCTATCAACATCAATCAAACTGCAAACCCAGCAATCACAACAAGCCCAAACACAACAATCAAATCAAAATAAACACAGGAGAATCAAACATGTTCCCAGTAACAATTGAGGGTATCCGTTACCCGCAACACTTTAAGTCTCAATCCAAAGCTATGGCAGCAGCATACGAATTCTTTGAAGGCAAAGGCCGTGCACTCTTCAAGATCATTCGTGCAAAGACGGATAACGGCAAAACCTATTTTGTTCTTCAGGATGACAAAGGGAATGCTCTTCCTCTTCCTGAAATTCCACTCCCGGTACGTCCAAGCAAGGCTGCTTAACACATGAACCATCCTGAGTTATTCCAGCAACTGTTAGCAACTCTCAACACATACGCTGCCTATAACGGGAATCGAACAACAGGCACTCAACGCATTGCATTAGCCAAGGCTTTGGAAGCTCTTTACAGCAGCGTTGAGTGTTATCCATCACTGGCTATCCAAGTTGATGTTAGCGCCTCTGTAATCGACTCACAGAAGCTCAGAGATAATGCCAGAGAAGTTTACAGCCCAAAGCACAAACCAGATGAGCCAGTAATTGGCTTTGAATCCAAACATTTCATTCAGGACAAAGCGTTAAGAATGATCGCAGATTAAGGAGTATGCCCTTATGGCAGACATTACATGGCTAGACGTTATCAAGACGGAAATCCATAACAACAATGACAATACACGTACAGCATTCCCTGCCGTAGTTACCGGTGTGAACGGCGGTGCTGTTCCATCCGTGACGGTGAAGGTTCTCAATCAACGTTATACGGATGATGGGGAAAACATGGATGACTTGCACATTCTCAATATCCCCATTGCCTACACTCGCACTAGCAGCAGCCTTATCCTTTTCCCAGTTAAAGTGGGTGATACAGGAATGTGCATTGTCGCTGACAACAGCCTAGATAACTTCAAGATTGCTTCCAACTCCAATCCTACCAAAGTGGCTAATAACAGAATGAAGGATGAGATGGACGCTGTTTTCTATCCGGGGCTAACTCCACCGGGTGTGATGGCTCAACAAATCCAGAGCTTGAGACTCCCAAGAGATGCCAATGACCTAACCATCATCCACAACACAGGAACTGGTGCAGAAGTAAACTTCACTCTGAAGGCAGACGGCAACGTTGAAATCAACTCACAATTCACAGTGAAAGTCATTGCTAAAGACATTGAGCTGAACGCAAGCAACAGTGTCTCTATCAATGCCTCTTCTCTGAAAGTGAATGTGCCTAACACCACATGGACAGGCAACACCACTATCAGCGGAACATGGACATTTAACGGGATTCCATTTGATACACATAAACACGCCGGTGTTACACCGGGCAATGGTGTATCTGGATTGCCAACAGCCTAACAACAGAGCAGCCCGCCATGACCTTTGTGTTATGAGCGGGCCTTTTTATATGATCTGCCTACGCTTCAGTCGTAGTAATCAGCACGTTCCTGATCTAGTGCATCCTGAGAGAGTGTTATTCCCACCTCGACGTTAGCCCAATCTCTAACCATCTTGGCAACGCCATTGTAGCCGGGGAAGAGTGTTGACCCATCAACCCCCAGCTTAGAACATAGCTGTAGCAGCTCAGGAGCTTCGCTGACTGGCAAAGTCATCTTTATGAGTGGCTTATCACTGCTAGTCGCATGGTAGATTTCAGGGATATCTTCTAACGCTTCTGACTGGTACTTATCACTAACCCCATACGTTGTAATGTTGTGTGTGGTGAATAAGCCAGACTGAGCAGCTTGGTTCTTACTCGTTCCACCGGGTGTTCTTATGATTTTTACTGTCGTCCACTCATCTGCAAACGTTGTGTCTAGTGCCCAGATGGCAATCCTTGGCATAGTGGTTGTGTCTAGCTCAAACTTAGCCGAAGAGGCTGCGAAGTAGCAGGCAACGAAGCTACGCTCTGTCCAATCAAGTAGACGTGTCGGCACATCGTAGTGTTGTGCAACAGCCATGATTTCGTAAAATCGTTCTGGCGGCCATGGGATATAGGAATCAGGTAAAAGGTGTGTCTGTTTTTCTATCTCCCGTTTTACCTGTTCTGAGTATCCCGGCACAGTCAGTCCGGCTCTATCACATCCGGCTAGAAACCTCTTAATCACCTCAAACTCAAACTCCACTTGCCCAGATGTTGTTTCATCAAACACCCTTCTTGGCGAGCCATACGCAAATGATCCTCTGCCAGTTCTACACACTGAAGGGGTTAGTTTGTAATCGTCATCCGGTTGGCCTCGGAATATATAGTGAGTCCGATGCCAGATAGGGTTTAAAGGGGATAGGTGGTCTATCAGATCACGTGCAGTGTCAAAGCTAATGACCGTTGGGCTTGCTCTGGTTATCATTGTTCCTTCCCCTAGTTCCAGTTCCATTAGATGTGTCCCAGTGTACTAGCCGCTAATCCAGAGCCGCAAGAGAGCGCCTGCTGTGCAGCCCCTGAACGTCAGTTCAGAGTGATATACCACTTCAAGTGTTCTCGCCTGATGTGGTTCCCACATACAACCAACAATAGAAACAAGAAACCTAAAGAGATAGTAACTCTGTGTCGTACCGACACGGGTTTACCCTTTGTCATTCTGACAAGGCTTCTGCACCAATATAAGAGCGGTTAGCTCATTTGATAGTTGGTTGTTATGTTTCTTGTTTGACTGGTTCATCACTGTGTCTCACGACACAATGTGTCTAAGCTTCTGAACGTCCGTTCAGAGAGTAGTACCACTGTTAAATCATCCATCAGGCAGGGTGTAACAATACTGTTAGCTTGCTATCTATTATCTGTAGGAGTATTCCTTTCTGCTGATACCACTTTGTGATTGTGAATACTTTGATGGAAGTGTGTTTGAACGGTTTGTTAGTTTGATGTCGTGTTACCAGTGGTGGTGACACTTGAGGGTAGTTTCAGTTTGTGTGTGTTGCTAAGCAAATCCATTTTGCACATGCAAGAAATTTTTGCACAAAAGTGGAAAATAATTGAAGAAATCACCACAGATTCACAACCTAGAACATGTGTCAACCACTTCAGCACACATCTGTGCAATCTTTACACTTTTCAGTTAATGAGAGTGATTCCCATCAATGAATTTCAAACGATTTGCCGAAGGGCTTCAATTTGGAGATGGTAGTGATTCTCATCTGTGTAATGTGATGAATAACACTCGACCGAAAGGAAAACACTTGACAGGAGGGATACAACGCTGACGGACGTAGCACACACTCAAGTGCGAATACACAATCCAAACCTCACAGATGGTGCAGAGCGTCAACAACATTCGTGCAAGAAACAGCCTCTGGCTGCTCTAGTGTTGTAACCTTTTTAGAGTAGTATTTCCCTCTACAAGCCACGTCCTGTAAGGGTTTCAGCCTAGAGCGGGTGCGTCCATTTGTAGTGATACACACCCCTGAACGGACGTTCAGAGCGTCACAGCCCCATGCCCCGAGGCATAAGCGGGACAACCCTTCATTTCCAATGAACACAGAAGCCATTGAGCCTAGACCGGCTCCAGCGGATACGCTGATTGGTTGGTGATGGATATGTTAGGTGTTTATATTGGACAACCCTTCAAGTGGTAATCCTCCTGATGCGAGAGCATCAAAGCTCACACACTCAAAAGGTCGCTCACACAAAGGTGTGTCCAGTCAAGAGGATTCCCAACAAACACACCACAAATAGAACGCAAACAATTAATCCTGTTGACATAACACCGTAGGTGTGAGCTGACACACTGTGTAATCATCGTTTGTCATTTCTGGTAATGGTCGTTCAGACATTTGTCATATGTGTTTGTGACGTGTAGAATGACAATCACACACAGAGTGAACAGGAATACAGACAATGAACGTTGTTGCTTACATCAGGGTTTCTACCAAAGGTCAAGGCGAAAGCGGGCTTGGTCTTGAGGCTCAACGTTCGTACATTGAAACAGCAGCCAAGCAAAATGGCTGGACAGTGGTAGCAGAGTTCTCTGAAACGATCTCTGGTACAACACCGCCCCTAGAACGTCCTGAATGCTCCAAGGCGATTGCACAGGGCTTGCCCTTGGTGGTGGCTAAGCTTGATCGTTTGTCACGGGACGTTGAGCACATAGCCAGCCTGATGAAGCGTGTTGACTTCAAGGTTGCAACCATGCCGCAAGCTGACAAGTTTCAACTCCACTTGTTTGCAGCACTGGCAGAACAGGAACGTGCATTCATCAGCCAGCGTACAAAAGACGCCCTCAAGGCTCTACAGGAGCGTGCAGACAGTGGTTGTGAAGAGAGCTTAGCCAAAGTGGAACGCCGCTCACAGGCTCTCTCTAAAGGCCGTGCAAAGGGCAACGCTGACAACATGAATGCCATCAAGGCTGAAAAGATTGACGCTCACCGTGAAGGCATAGCCCCTCATGTAATGGCGTGTCTCTACCAAGGCTGCAACACACTTCAGTCTCTTGCTGACTGTCTGAACAGTAAGGGTAAACACACCTCACGTGGTGGCCTGTGGACTCCTACAACAGTTCGTCGCCTTATGTTGAGCCTCAACGTCAGCTTCAAGAAGTAAACAGCGTGGGCAGGCTCTCAGGGGTGCTCAGGTTTATTTTAGAATTAAGAACGATTCCCATTTGTGTCGTCGTTTGTTGCTTAACACCTCTCGCTTGAAACCGGCTTTTCCAACACCACAGCTCCCATCACAACCCCTCCAGCTCATATTTCCGTGTGCAAATCCAACCCCGTACGACATGAGGCTGAAAAATTTGGCGGGAAATGGGTTTCCGCCTAGAAAACGCCCCTGCTTATTTCCTGTCTGGCGTGTCAAAACTCCCTTTGAAAAGTGATTCCCGTCTGGCGGCGGGCGGGGCTTCCGCTTACCCTAGATGCGGTAGCTGTCACTCAATAAGGACGATTGCACATGAGTTTAGAAGAGAAAATCCGCTCAGTCGTATGGGATGACTTTGAAGAAGAGAGTGATTTCCCTGCCCATCGTCCGCTACTTGCTCACTACACATCTGTTGCTGTGTTAGACGGGATGATGGCTAATGATGAGATTTGGTTCTCTCATCCGCTCTACATGAATGATTTAGAAGAGCTTCGGTTTGGCATGATTGAAGGTGCTAACGCTTTCAGAAATAGTGCTGAGTTGAAGGCTGCCTTTACGGATGATCAGCTATACGAAAGTTTGATGGTGCACTTCAACAACCTATTCGTTGAGTTCGACACAAAGCATGTGTTTGACACTTATGTTATGTGTTTGGCAAATCACAAACCAGAAGACAACGACGGGCTTTTGTCAATGTGGCGGGGTTACGGTGCAGGAGGGAGCGGTGTAGCTATCGTTTTTGACACAGCCAAAATCAACGTTAACGACTCGTCTCCTTTCATCATCGGCGCTGTCAGGTATGCAACAAGGGCCAAGCGTTTTGAGTGGATTGAGACGAAGATAAAGGGATTGGCTGAGCTGGTGGTGGGAACTACGCCGAGTGACGAAGACTTGTTCTACATTGCCTACTATTGGATTGAGCGGCTGAAGGTATTCTCACTGTTCACTAAACACGCTGGATTTCATGAAGAACAAGAGTGGCGGATTGTTTACATGAATGAGCGAGACAAGGAAGGCAAGCTCAAAGACATGCTAGGTTATGCAATCACTCCACGTGGTGTTGAGCCAAAGCTAAAATTCAAGGTGAAGCCTCTTGAGGGTTTGTTTGGCGAGCACCTGTCTCTAGAGGGCATCATTGACAGGATCATCCTTGGCCCAACCACCTCTACGGTCATAGCCGCAAACTCTGTTAAGAGACTTCTACAACAAAAGGGGAAGCCGGCCTTAGCTGAGAAGATCGTACCTTCCACAATACCATTTAGGCTGTGACAGTCAGTGACCGGCAGACTGATGTGAGTAGTTTTGTGATGCGTTTCGATTTGTGCGTGTGCAATTTTGTATGGTACAGTTCTCTCACACCGATTCATGTGTGACATTCATAGGAGCTTTCACGATGGCACAGGCAAAATCTCCAGAGGTAAAGGCAAAGATCATTGCAGCATGGCATGAAGCCGAAGCCAAAGGCGAGTCACGTAAGAGCTTTCATGAGCGTGTTAAAGGCACTGAGTTAGAAGTCACCTATGGCGGGCTGAATAATTGGTTGAAGCCAAAGTCCTCAAAGAGTTTTGATAACACAATGAAACACACGCCAACCCATACAGCAGCCCCAATTCTCACTGCTGCCACGTTGGACGATGTAGAAGCTGCATACAAAAGAAGTATTGAAACCCTCATCACCAACCTTGAAGAGCAAGAGCAGCAGCTACAAGCTGAGCTTGAACGTGTGACGAATGACCTTATCAGAGCACGTGACAAGCTAACCAAGTTTGATTGATTGCAGAGTGTCACAAACCCAAGGGCCACATAAGTGGCCTTTTTTGTGTCTGTCTGATTCTCATGTGTCAGGCTTTCTGTTGACTTGGTGTGCGGTTGTGATAGGTTTGCTATGTCACAAGGTTTCGCACCCTGTGAAGCCTGACGAAAAGGGAGCTGCCATGGATACACTCCAGCAGACACACAATGTGTACGTTCAGAAGGGATACGATTCAAATGTTTACGAGATGTACAGCTTCAAAGCATTGGATACAGCCGCAACATTGAGGAATTGTGCGTCTAGGTTTGGGCTTGTGGCTTTCATAGTGAGTGTGGAAGGCAACCAACCATTGACACACTATGTGCAACGATGTGAGGGCTGTACATTCTGTTAGATGACCAAGGAGTGGTGTAGATGGGATTCTTTTATGTTGTGTTCAGTTTTTGTGTTTCAGCAACAGGCTATGAAGACCATTGTCAGAAAGAGAAGTTGATAGACACACAGTATCTTGGGTTGGTTAGCTGTTACACAGGCGCCAGTTCGATTGAAAGGAAAACCACAGAGCAAATCTTGCAGGAGGCACAGCAGAGCAACGTGAAAGACCCGAAGATAGAAGTTAAGACCCGGTGCGTAACCAGTGCTGAGTCTGAAACCTTCTTGAAGCAGTGGGGGCCATCAGCCTTGGTCATCACTGGTAAGAAATACGAGTAGGGCTAACCGCCCATATCCCCGCAACACCCCGCTACAGGTTGCACGTCCCGCCCCATACGGATAAGCTCCGTCATTCATCCCCACATTGCCGTTTGTTGCGTGAAGATCATGTCGTAGATCAGCGCCGAGTTCCAGGCGACCTGGGTGTGTCCCGGTCCCTTGTTCAAGCCGGCGAGCATGTCTACCCAGCGTTCGAACTCCGGTTTCCAGCGGCCGCCGTAGTAAGTCGTGCGCTCGTAATTGCGAATACTGTCGGCGTTGAGCTTCAGCTCCCGTGCGTACCATTGATCGACGGTGCGGTAGGGCACGCCAAGAGCCTTCCAATCTTCCAGGCCGATGGGGTTGACCATGGCCAGGCGCTCCACCTGATCGGGAAACTGCAAGGCATAACGGGTGGCGAGCATGCCGCCGGTGGAGTGCCCCAGGATGATGGCTTTCTGTATGCCGAGAGCCTTGAGCAGGGCCTGGGTATTGGTGGCCAGTTGTTGGAAGCTGTACTGGTAGTGATCCGGTTTGCTGGACGTGCAGAAACCGATCTGGTCCGCTGCGATCACCCGGTAACCGGCCTCGCTGAGGGTCTTGATCGAGTCGCCCCAGGTGGCGGCGCAGAAGTTCTTGCCGTGCATCAGCACGATGCTGCGGCCATTGACCTTGCCCTGGGCCGGTACGTCCATGTAGCCCATCTGCAGGGATTTGCCCTGGGACTGGAAGGCGAAATGCTTGAGGGTATAGGGGTATTCGAAACCTTGGAGTTCCGGCCCATAGGCCGGCCCTTGCTGGTCGCTTTCGGCATGGGCGAGCAGCGGCAGGGCGGCGGTCAGGAACAGGCTGGGTAACCAGCGAAGAGTGGCGCGCGGCATGGTCGATCTCCTTGTGGCAGCCGGACGATCCTGGGGCGGCCCGGTTATGGCGACATTAACCACAGGCAATCGACAGGCCGGAATGTTCAACCTGGCCGGGGGGAAATGCGCCATGACGCCGCCCAGCGATCCCCGTCAGTGAGCCGGATAGTCCGCCACCACGGTTTGCGTCCCGTCTTTTTTCAGGCCGATCACCTGGTAGGCATCGCTCATGCCGTCCATTTCCATGCCGGGTGAGCCCATGGGCATGCCGGGCGCGGCTACGCCGAGCAAGTCGTCCCGCTGGCTCAGCGCCCGTACCTGATCGGCAGGCACGTGGCCCTCGACGAATTTGCCATCGATCTCGGCGGTATGGCAGGAGCGCAGGTTCGGTGCCACGCCCAGGCGTTGCTTCACTGAACTCATGTCGGTTTCGACATGGTCGTTGACCTTGAAGCCGTTCTCTTGCAGATGAGCGATCCATTTCTTGCAGCAGCCGCAGTTGGCGTCGCGGTGCACATCGATGGTGGCAGGCGCGGCGGCCTGGGCCAGGGTGGTCACGAACAGGGCGCTCAGGGCGAGCAGGTGCAGGGGATTGGCCATGAAAGCGGTCTCGTGTGGAGCGGGTTGGCGGGAGGATACCAGAGTAGCGGCTACGAGCTGACAGGCCGCTGAGGGACAGATGACAGAATTGTCAGGTGGGGGGCATCAAGCTGAATGAAAAGGCCGCGGGACCTTATGGGCACTGGGTTTGCTCGCGATGGGCAGGGACAGTCAAAATTGATGCAAGCTGTTTCGCCGCTATCGCGAGCAGGCTCGCTCCCACATTGGGTTCGGGGTGTACGCAGCACCTGCATACGCCGCCCACCCCTGTGGGAGCCCGGCTTGCCCGCGAAGGCGGCGGTACAGTCCACAGCTGTGTGACAGACACTCCGCTATCGCGAGCAGGCTTGCTCCCACAAGGAGACCACGCTGGCCGGGGTTCGCCCGCGAGCAGCGTGGCCACAGTTCTCAGCGAAGTTTAAAGCGCCCCATGATGGCATTCACTCGACTGTTGGCTTCCAGCAGTTGCCGGGTGTTGTTTTCGCTGGCCAATCCGCCTGCCACCAGTTCCTCCACCATATGGCGGATTTGCACCATGCTGCGGTTGATCTCTTCGGTCACGGCGCTCTGTTGTTCGGCGGCAGTGGCGATCTGGGTACTCAGGCTGTTGATCTGACCGACGGAACCGGCCATTTCATCCAGGCCGGTGTTGACCCGGGAGGTCGCGTCGGCAGCCGACTGGCAACTGGCCTGGGTATTTTCCATTGCCGAAACCGACGAACTCACGCCTTGGGTCAGGCGGGTGAGCATTTCGTTGATTTCCGAGGTGCTGGCCTGGGTGCGGGCGGCGAGGGCTCGTACCTCGTCGGCCACCACTGCAAAACCACGGCCCTGTTCGCCGGCCCGGGCAGCTTCGATGGCGGCGTTGAGTGCCAGCAGGTTGGTCTGTCCGGCGATGGCACCAATCACGCCGAGAATCTCGGTGATACGCTGCGCATCCTGCTGCATGCTCTCGACCTTGCGGGTGGCGCTGGCGACTTCATCGATCAATGCCACCACGCTGTTGGAGGCCTCGCCCACCACGACGCGAGAGCGATCGGCATGTTCGTTGGCGCGCTGGGTGAATGCAGCCGTTTCGGCGGCGTTCTGGGCGACGCTTTCGGCCGTGGAGCTCATTTGATTAATGGCGGTCACGGTCTGATCGGTTTCAGAGGCGTGGCGCATCAGGATTTCGCTGGTATGGGCGGAAGTCCGTTGCAGGTTGTCCAGGCTCGATGCCATGGCGCCAGTGGCTTGGGTGACTTCGCCGATCATATCTTGCAGATAAACGATGAAGCGGTTGACCGAATGACCAATTGCTCCCAGCTCGTCCTCGGCACGGATGGTGATGCGTCGGGTCAGGTCGGCATCGCCGGTGGACAGCGCGTCGATGTTGCCCTTGAGTATCTTCATGCGGCCGGTCAGTTGGCGGATGGCGTACAACTGCATCAGCACCAACAGGATGACCATCGGGATCTGCAGCAGACTGAGGGTATTCAGTACGTCATCGCGCTGGGCGGTGATCAGGCGGGTTGGCAAGGCGGTGGCGAGGAACCAGGGCGTGCCTTCGATGGGGCGCATGAAGAACGTGCTGGCTTCGCCCTTGTTGTCGAACTCGACCCGCTGCAACGGTTGATCACGGTGAGCCAGGCCTGCCTTGACCTGAGCGGCAAAGGGCGAGGCGGCGGCCAGTTCGCTGACATTCTTGAGCACGATCGGACCGCTGATGCGCGAGCTGTTGCTGATGATCTTGCCGTCGCCTTCGACAATCAGCATCTCGGCGTTCAGGTCGGCTTCCTTGCGCGCCACCAGGTCATTGAAGAACCCCAGGGTCACGTCAATGGTGGAGACGCCATAAGGAACGCCGTTTTTCTGGATGGCCATGGCGCAGTTGGTGCGCGGTTCGGCGCTGGCGTCATCTTTATAGGCGGCGGCCCAGGCGCATTTGCCGGGCGGGGTGGCCATGCCGCCCTTGTGCCAGGGCTGCTCGTAATAGTTTGGTGCGGCGTCGCTGTTCCAGAACGTATTGACCACCAGCTTGCCAGAGCTATCGCGGTGCCAGAACGTGCTGAACTTGTTGCGTCCTTCGGCGCGCTGGTTGGGCAGCGGCCAGATCCCGCCACCGAAGACTTTCGGTTCGCCGTATTGGTCCACCAGACCTGGAAGTACCTTGTCGATGGCATCGCTGTCGAGCAACGGAATGGTCTGGGTGATGCTGCGTTGCTGGGCCTGTACTTTGTTCAGCTCGCCCTGGATCTGCTCCGCGACTTCGCCGATGCGGTTGAGCGCCACTTGCTCCTCGGTCTGGCGCAGCTTGGGCGCCACCAGATAACTGATGCCCACGACCGTCAGGATGGACAACACCAGGATGAATAGGACCAGGAACAGCGTGTAGCGAGCCTGAATAGTGCGGAATGAGGGCATTGGACAGTTCCTTGCTCGAAGGCGTCTTTCGGGGCGGTAGACTTATCTGTATCGGCCCCTCGCCATAGCGCTTGAATGTCGGACGCTTGGCGCGGGGTACCGTTCGTCGCCCGCCTCCCGTCACGCCGCCGAGCTGGACCGCGTGCCTCTCCAGGTCTGTGTATGGGCCTGCAGCTCATCGTGCAGTCGTTGCATCGGCCCGGCATGCAGGTCGAGCTGGCGAGCCAGCGCGCCACGGTGAAACAGCGCCTGCCAGTGCAGCTCGCCTTCGACGGGCACCATGCCGGTAAAAATGAAGCCGGCAGCCATCAACCGTCGATAATCCTCGGGGAACTGTCGACGCAGTCCGAGTCGTACCGAGATCGACCAGTGGGCCGGCAAGCGTTGCAGTTGCCTGGCCAGATGCCGGCTCATGTGACCAGCGACCACGTCGATACGCCCGGGTAGTGAGCTGATCTGCAGTGGCTGCATCGAGGCCGGTGCATCGTCGACGGTGGTGCCAAATTGCGCTGCCAAGGGAGTCATCAACCATTGGCACGAGGCAGGCCAGTGCACCTGCGGCAAAGGCCGCTGATGCTCGCCCATCATCTGGCAGCCGATCACAATCGTCTCGGCCTGGGCCGCGGCGAACGGCGAGGGCACGTAGTCGGGCATCAGCCCGACATCATGGAAACCGAGTCGTTGCGCCAATCGTTGGCTGTAGAGGTGGCTGGTGACCTGTTTGATGGACAGCCTGACGAGACCGAGGTCGTTACAGCGCTCCAGGAGTAGCCGGCCCAGGCGGGTAGCGATCTGGCTGCCTTGCCGCGCCGGGTCCACTGCCACCAGTGCCAGTTCCGCATCCTCCCGGTTCGCGACCGGTCGGCACAACGCCGCGTGGCCCACCACCCGGTCCTCCATCACGGCAACCATGGAAAACCAATGTCGATGCTGATTGTGCTGGCAGATCATGTGGGGCACGTAGACGTCTGGCGAAACGTAGTGATCGCCGTATACCCGGCGGAACAGTTCGCTGGTTCCGATGGCATCCGTGGGCCTGAATGTCCTGATGACCAAGGTACTCATCTGGCGTGCCTCGCTGCCATCGGGCCATAGAGCCGACGGTCGATGACCGGCAGGTGTTTACCGGAGCGCGGGTGGCGTTCCAGGTCCTGTGCCTGGCAGGCATGAACCTGCAGGTTGAGTTGATCAACGCCCGGATGTTGTTCGATCAAAGCGAGTTTCAGCGCCTGGGACAGTGACTCGCAGCGGTTAGATGGGTTGTCGGCCACCCATTTGAGCACCACACCATCATTGTTTTCGACGGACTCGATGATCAGTTGCCATTGAAGTTCGCCGCCAATGCTCTGGATGATTTCGCCAATGTGTTGCGGGAACAGCGACGCCACGCCGACCCGCACCCGCTGGCTCTGCGCGCTACGCCCCGCCAGTTCGAACTTGCGCCGTGGGGTGCCGACAGGCTCGCGCCAGCAGGCCCGATCACCCACTGGATAGCGCACCATCGGCATCAGGGACCGGGTGAAGTTGGTCACCACCAGGTTGCCGGGGCGGCCACAGGCCTCGATGACCTCGCCGCTCACTTCATCGATGATTTCCACCCGAGTCTGCTCGTCGAAGACGCGGTGTTCGCCGAGCCCGCAATCAGGAGCACTGGCGCCGACCAATCCGGCGTCCACGCTGGCATAACCGATGGAGGCGAAGCGTGCCTGGGGAAAGGCTTGTCTCAACATCACAAGTTGGCGCTCGAACAGGTGCTCGCCGCCGAACAGCACGGTAGTGATACCGGACAGCGTTCGCCCCTGCCGGCTCAGATGACTGGCAATGGCCAGCAGGTGGGCCGGTACGCCCGCCAGCACATTGATGCGGTGTGCGGCGACGGCATCGGCCAACACGTCGGGATCGATCGACCCGGTGAAGGGGAACTCGCTGATCGGGAGGTCAACCTGGCAGAGAGCACCGTGAATGAACAGGAAACTCGCATACAGGTCCCCCGAAAAGAACAGATTGGCGATTCGATCACCTGTTCCAAGCTGGGCGGCAAGGCTGCCTGCGAAACCCTCGAGCATTCGCTGCCATTCCCCATGGGTGTACACCGACAGCTTCCCCTGGCTGGTGGTGCCACCGGTTTTATAGATCAGTGCGTCCGTGACGGGCCCGGTCAATACCTCCCAGGTGTCCAGGTCATGACTGCCGCGCCAGTAATCGCTGGCGTCGACAATCGGCAGGTCCTCAAAAGCGCAGCCTTGCGCAGGTAAATGCGTCCAGTGTTTCTGGTAATACTTTGAATGCAGGCGAATATGGCCAAGCCATTGTTCAAATGGAAAGGAAGGGCTCATCAGGGGGGCTCTCGGGCTATGAAGTTCGCTGGATAAGGCGCGGGCGAAGGGCTATCAGCCGGGGCTTCTGTTATCAATCACTAGCGGGACTTTGCCGCTGTGTCTGTTCTGTTCGAAACATTCGGGCGTACAGCGTTGGACTTCCAGTACCAGCAATGCGGCATCGACGGATGCGCACAGTGGCGGCAGTGCCAGGACCTTGCGTCGTACCGTTTCGGCTTCGCCGTCGGCGCGGATCAGCATGCGCTCACAGCCGCTGCTGTCGTGATCGAGGACGACCTGAATGGCCACCTGGGCCAGTTCGGCAAGCGCCCGGGTATTGATGGATTCCGTGGCGACACGCAGCACGAGGCCGTGGCGCTGGCGTAACTCGAACCTGGGGGAGGCCAGGCCACAAGGGCAGGGGCCTGGCAACCAGCGTCCGCAATCGCCGACGTCGTAGCGCTGGAGAGGTTGCACCTGGCGCTGCCTGGAAGTGAACAGCAAGCGCCCGGTTTCCCCCGGCGTGACCGGAGCATCCCGCTCCAGGTCGATGATTTCCAGGTGCTGAATCTCGTCCATCAGGTGGAACACGCCATCATCGCTGGCGGCGCAGGCGTGGCCGAGAGGACCCGCATCCACGCTGCCGTACAGGGCCGAGCGAATGCTGCTGACGCCGCTGTCCAGGAACAATTGCCGGCTGGCTGGCCCCAGGTGCTCGCCGCCCAACAGGACCTTGCGCACAGCGCCGTAGCCTTGGAGGATTCGCCTTTGGCTGGAGAACAGACGGTGCAGTGTGCTCGGCATGCCGATCAGCGTGTTGATGCCATGGGCGACGATCATCCGGGCGATTTCGTCGAACGCCTTGTCTGTCGGCGCGCCCATGGGGTAATGCACGACACTCATCTGTTCGAGTATTTTCGAGAAACTGAAAAAGCCGCCGTAGAGGTTGCCTCCGTAGAACAGGTTCATCACGCGGTCGTGTGCGGGGTCCAGGCCGGCCGCACGCAGGCCGTCGGCGGCGGCACGCATGTGGCGATCGAAGTCGCGATAGCTGTAGCACGACAGCACGGGCTCGCCGCTGCTGCCGCCGGAACGGAAGAACAATTGCGCCTTGGGGTCAATGGGGAGGGCCATGAAGCCAGCCTTGTCCATGATCGGCGCTGAAGGATTCATTGATATCGGAGCTGGAGAGGTGTCCAGCGTGACACGATGACTCGCGACGTGGGGTTCAAGGCCGACCGATACCCGCCTGCTCAAGCGTTGCAGTGCGTAGACGCCGTCATGGGGTTCGCCATCATAGCCCTGCTGAATCTCACGGGTTGTCGAGATGCGCGATACGCCAGCGGCTATCAGGCGACGTGCCAGCCCCGGCGCCTGTTCCGGCTCGCAAATGAGGGCGCAGCTCTGCAAGACGTTCCGCCAAGGTAGCAGCGTCTCGGTCACCCGCACTTGGGGGACGGGCCGCAGCAGCAGCGTGCGAAACAGCGGCGACGGCGACAGGTCGCGATGATGTTCCCAGAGAACGCGCCAACCCTCACCGGCCCAGACCTGGCCTGCATGGCCGGCGAAGCTTTGGTCCAGTCGGGCGAGTGCCGTCCGGGTGGTGATCTCACAGGCTTCGGCCGTGGTGAGCGCCAGGGCCGGCCAGCGTCCGGCCCTTCGCTCGAATGCGGCGGCCAGGGCGTTACCCACTTGCTCCATGACGACGGGGTCGTCAGTGTCGACCAGCAGCCATTGTGGGCTGGAGCAGGCTTGCTGGTCTAGGCGGCAGATTTCATCTACCAGGCTATCCAATGCCTGGGTGCTGGCGGCGTGAGGCGTGAGATAGGCGAAGCTGATGCGATGCCCCCAGTCGATCCAGCGACAGCCGCTTGGGACCTGCTCGCGCAATGCCTTGAGTGCCGTCTCGCCGCCCCAGGCGCTGACACCTTGTGCCAGGGCGAAAAGACGCTGGCTGTCGTGGTGGGGAACCGGCAATACCGCCAGGTAATCGCAGAGCCGGCCACTGCTGTCGTACGCTAGAAAAGCCGCCAACAGGCGCGCCGTCAATTCCCCATCCCGTGTGCTCGGGCGTATCCAGTTGATATTGCCCGTCAGCAGACTTTCCAGGGCCGCGCAGAACGCCAGCAATGGTGCATTGCTCGGCGTGACATGCACCACCAGGCCCAAGGGCTGCCAGCTTTCAAAGGGCCCGTCGCTATAGTCGATACGCCGCAGTGAGCGAGGATCCGGTCCCAGCTCTCGCGCAAGTTTCAAGCTCAGGTGCTCGCGGCCGCAGAATGCGATCAGTGCCTGGCGTTGGTCCTCGTCGAGGAAGGCTTCCCGTCCAACGCGCAGTCCCTGAGCGAACGCCTCGGCGCAGTCGAGCACGCTGGCGCTCGTGGGCGCCCAGGCCAGTAGGGCGGGCAGTTGCGCTTGCAGGCGGTCGAGGGCCTGGTCGAGTGTCAGGCTCCCATTCAGTTGACCGTTGATGAGGTACATATCAATGCTCCTTGATCAGTTCAGCGGCAGCCATGGCGCAGCTTCGGCTGGCGCTGGTGCCGGCACGTCCATGCAGTTCGAACCACTGGGTGCTCGAACCGCATTCACAGTTGGCGGGGTGCAGGGTCGCCAGATCGCTCATCACCACGGCATGGGCGGGACTGGAGGAGATATAGGGCGAAACGAACGACAGCAATCCGGCCTCGCCGAACGGCTGCACGTCGAAGTTCGAGGGGTGACGGACAAAGACTTTCGAATAGACCGGCACATGAAACCGATGCTGGGCACATTCGATGTAGGGCACGGCGTGTTCGACGGCACCATAGCCGTCGCGGCAGCGATGGGCCTTGATGCCCAGTTGCCGGGTGATGCGTTCATAGACCTGATGG
This sequence comes from Pseudomonas sp. FG13, assembly GCF_057809755.1. Classification (NCBI taxonomy): domain Bacteria; kingdom Pseudomonadati; phylum Pseudomonadota; class Gammaproteobacteria; order Pseudomonadales; family Pseudomonadaceae; genus Pseudomonas; species Pseudomonas sp. FG13. Next base: position 33,698 of record NZ_JBMDKO010000020.1, on the reverse strand, counting down.
CGGGGCATTTCCCGGGCAGCCTGTTTCTTCCAGCCGCCGCGGAGGAACACCAGGGAATCAGGCGCGAGCGTCAGGTTTGGGACGCCGCTCTCGCGCATGCGTTCGAGTACGTGCCAAAGCAGCGCCGGAAAGCCGAAGATTCTCACCGGCAGGCCTTGCTCGGCGAATGCCTGCAGGGCACGGATGACGCCGAAAACGTCGAACCCATGGCCGTTGCCGGTACGTCGCAAGGCATAGGCAACGCTATTTGCCGGGGCGAAGCGACACAGGAACTGGTCGGTATAGGCTGTACCGAGGCGATTGTCCGGTTCGGGTTCATGGCTGAGCAACAGGTAGTTGCAGGGCGCGTCCGGTGTCGACCAACCGTAATGATCGAAGATGCGTGCCACCATCCCCTGGGCGGCCGCCATGCTGCGTTCGTCATAGCGCATGCGGCTTTTCTGGCCGCCGGTGCCGGAGGAGGTGAGCTCCAGGGCCTCCTCGCCCGTAGGGCTGACCAGCAAGCGTTGCTTGAAGTAGTTGGCGTAGATGGGCGGCAGGCGCGACCAGTCCGTCAGATGTTCCAGGTCCTCGACGGCGAGCCCGTTGGCGTTGAGCCAGTCTTCGTAGCCTGGGGTATGGTGGCTATGAAACAGGCTGATCTCGGCCATGGCCCGATCGAACAGCCCGGCGGGCATCGAGTCGGGGCTGTAGGGTTGGGACAATGCACACAGTGCATCGGCGTGGGGGAAATGAATCATCGGATAACTTTCCTAAGAGGCGGAGCAATTCAAACGTGTGCGACCGGTCGCGACTTGAACAGGCACAACGCAACAGGACAACTGAGCCCGGCGATACCGGCCATCAAGGCAAAGGATTCCAGGCTGTTGCCGGCGCCCAATAACGCCAGCAATGAACCGGCAACGCTCATCACGGCGATGGAGATCATCCCGACCATGGCCGAGACCAACCCTTTGCTGTCGTCGCTGGCAAACAACGCCAGTCGATACAGCGCCGCATTGCCCATGCCGAGGCCGAGGGCGTACAACGAAAGTCCGCTGACCAGCACAGGCAGGGAAAGGGCGAACCGACTGGCAATAACCAAGGCAACCAGGCCGGCGCACAGGGGCCAGAGGCTGCGACGAAGCACGCCGTCTACGCCGGCCTGTTCCACCCACGCGTTGAGCAGGAGATTGCCGAGAATCACGGCGGCGAACACGGGGATCTGCCACAGCCCATACACCAGTGGTGAAACCCCCTGTCCCTCTATCAGCAGCAGGGGCGACAGGCCGATCCAGGCGATCAGGGGCAGGCTCATCAGCCCCAGCGCAACGCTGGCCGCCATGAATCGGGGATGTCTCAGCAAGGCGCCATAGCGTTTGATCAGTGCAGCCAGTTCGAAAGGAACAGGTGGCGGCTGTTGGCTGCCTGGAGGAGCCGGCCTGGCGTGGTGCGGCATGAAGCCCCAGAGCGCCAGCCAACTCACTGCGCCGAGGCCGGCCAGCAGCAGAAACAGTTCGCGCCAGGACAACCATTGCAGCAGCAACCCACCCAGCAAGGGGCCCAGCAAGGGCGACAGGAGGGCCAGGTTGCCCAGCAGCGCCATGATTTTCACGGCATCCGACTCGTTGAACATGTCCTGTATGGCGGGGTAGCTGACGGCGATCACGAAGCCCAGGCCCATGCCCTGGATCAGGCGAAGGCCATTGAACCCCTGCATCTGGGTGACCTGGGTGGTCGCCGCACAAGCCAGCACGAACCCGGCGCAACCGGCCAGCATGAACGGCCGACGTCCATGGTGATCCGACAACGGCCCGATCAACCAAGGCAGCAGGACGCCACCCAGCAGGTAGAGGTTGAACGCGTAGGGAATCTGATCCGAAGCCGCTCCGAGTTCTTCGGTGACGGCGAGCATGGCGGGCATGATCAGGTCGCTGGCCATGTACGTTAATAATTCAAAGAGTGCGATAGCCAGGCAGAAACCTGTCAATCGTTTAGGCGAGAAAGTTGTCAGCAAGTTTTGCATTCCCAGCGTTTATTTTGAGTAAAGAGGTGTGCGCCTCTTATTCGAGAATACGTGGGGGGCGATAAGGCTTGAAAGACAGAGTTCCCCGGTGTTAACGAAGGAAATGCGCTTTGCGGACGTAAGAAAATGTCCGCAGGAGCGGACATTTATTTCCTAATTAAGTCAGTAAGTTACAGCTTGATTGGTAGGAGGGGTCGTAGCATGGGGAGGCTCGCTACAGACGCTTCACCAAGGACACGCCGGAAAGGTCCTAGCGGTGCTGGTCGAAACCCGGACCACCCGGATGTCCCGGTCCTTGCCCATGGCCGTGGCCTGGGGGGAAAAAGAGGCAGCCGCTCAGCGTCAGGATCGATAACAGCGGCAGCAGCAGTGACATGCGACGAAACATAAATAATATCCTCATGATTGAACACCGTGCTTGCGCGTCAGCGCTCCTTCGGCGGTACCATGTGACCCCGTCGGCTGCCGCTTGTCCCTGAAATCGGGTAAGCACTTGGCAGGCGAGCGGATACAGAACGGATACATTCAGGAACTGGCAATGACTCATTCGCAACGTTTGAAATACTCGATTCTGATTATCCTCGTGGTCCTGGCGATCATGCTGGGACTGTCGTGGATGCAGAACAAAGGCATGATCAGCGAGCAGCTGTTTCAATACATCGCCATTGCCGTGGCGGTGATCGTGGTGGTGATCAACGGGGTGATGCGGCGCAAGGTCAAGCCCTGAGCGTCATTCCGTGGCCGCGAGCACGGCCATGGCCCTGGCGTGCAGGCTGTAGCTCTTATCGGGGTTGAGCGTCACCACGCCTTCGCTGCACAGGCGCTTCAACACCTCGCGAACGCTGAGGAAGGACAAGGGAATGTCCAGCCCCAACAACTGGGTGTGCACGCCCCGCACGCCCAGGCAGCGGTTCTCCACCGTAGCGGTGAGCAATACGTCGATGATCTTGAGGCGAATGAGGCTGGTCCTGAGCCCGAAGCTCTTGAGCAGACGCCTGATGTGCTCGTTACTGCCTCGTTCCGTCGTTTTGGCGAGCACGTTATTCGTGGTCGTCATCGGGACGCCGTTCGACCCCGGCTTATTCCCCGTAGGCAGTTGCGCGTTTTGCATGCAAAAGGTCCTTACCAGCCTGATCAGAAATAGTCACACGTGCTCCCTCAAGAGGAACGGCCAATCATGCGGGCCGTGATGTGAAAAATTCGCCGGGATGTCGTTAAACCCTTGTGATTGGTCGAGTACAGGCGATGTTTTTTTGCATCCGGTCGGGGGGCGAACCCGTTCATGAGGGCGGGTCGAGCTGGCGCCCCAACTCACAGATGAGCAGGGTCAGCGAGTCGGCGTTTCGAAGGATGACGTCGACGCGCTTGTCCGCCGAGCCAGGGTTCAGAAAGATATCTCGCGCCTCGTTCATGGTCCTGGCGCCGGTGACTTTGAGGACTTCCTTGGCGGTGGCCTTGAACTCGGGAAGCAACTCCAGGCTCTTGAGCGTACTGGCTGCGCTATCCCACCCCATGAACAACCTTGAACGTGGCGTGGTCAGCGAGAGCCCGTTGCGTTGCAGGTCGTTCTGGCTGTCATACCGGGCTCGTCCGTCATGCGTGACTTGCGAAATCAGGTCGAGGAATGGCAACAGAGCGTCCAGATAAACAATGTCATGTGTATCGATCAACTGATGGCTCAGTTCGTGGATGAGGGTGGCTCCCTGGGCATGAGCGTCGACATTGAAGGACTCGGGGACGATGATCTTGTACGGGTCCAGCCCTACGTCGAAGAAAAATTGGGTGAGGTAGATTTTCCCGCCTGCATTGGGTTCGAGCACGAATGCCGTCGCCGTGTCGTTGGCGTTCTTGAGATTGCCGATCACGATGCGTTTCTGGTTTTGCGCTTCCCAGGATGGATCGACCAATACCTGACATATCGGTGCAACAGCGGCATGTATCTTTGCGATCAAACGGGCATCGACCTGGTCTACGCCAAAAAAGGTCTTGAGGTAAGTCTCCCGCCGGGAGCCCTTTGAAAGCTGCTGCCGGGCTTGATCGAGATTATGAAGCGCATTGAGGGAGTAATACCTGGCTGTCTCCAGCGCCTGCACAATGACGTTTGCATGGTGAGGGTATTTCCTGCGTATCTCAGCCATGCCTCGGGCTTCGATATTCAGTGTGTCTGAAGCCTTGTAGTCGCTGTACGCATTCGCGAGGGTCGACATCACCTTGCCGTAGCGAATGGTCTGTCGTTGCGGGTCAATGGCCCACTCCTGGCTTTCAGGCAATCTTTTGAGTATCGGCCCCTCTCCCTTGTCATGGACAACGCGCCAGACCTGATTGGCCTTCGCCACCTGAAAGACTTTGCCAACAACGCTGACATAGAGCTTGCCGGAGCCTGTGTCCTTGTAGGTCCCATCCGCGGGGTTCTTTTGCAGATCCTGGAGGCTTATGCCCGTGGTCTCGAAGGCCTGCAGGTTGGTACGGATCGGGGCGGTGGACGCGATATCCTTCCAACTGACCGGGGTCGCAGGGGCGTTTTGCGAGGCCGGGCCGAGGGGGGCGAGCAGCCCGAACGTATCCTCCCGATTCATGAAGCCGAGTGACACCATTTCCGCGGCACCGGCAATGAAATCATGCAGGCCGTTTTTCCAGTCATGCTGCTGCAACGCTTCGGAGGAAGACTTGAAGTCCTGATAGCTTTCCCACAATGTCTCGAAAAAAGTCAGTTTGCCCGGTAGCTGTCTGCCTACGAACCTGGCGCCGACGCTGAGCAGATGCCGCACGGTTTCCCAGTCGAACTGACGTTTCCTATCCGTTTGGGTGGTCAGAAAGTCCGATAACAGACGGGTATTGTCGTTGAACAATGTATCAATGAGGTTCGTCTGGACTGGATTCGAGGCCAGGGTAATTTCCGATAGCTGCCCGATGGTGGCGGTAAATAGGTTTTTGAATATGCTTTGCTGGTTGGCGGGCAGGCGACTGATCAACAGGTCCTGTAGTGGTCCTGGCCGGTTGAAGGCGGCCACGACACTCGCTTCGTCCTTGAACTCGGTGAAGCCCGGGCCCGTATGGTAGGGGGCGTACAGGACGTGGGGCGCTTTCGCATCGGTACCCGACCCGATCAGGTAAAGCCCCAGTGCCTTGATCGCGGCGGCGCCTTCGGTTTTGATCAGTTCCAATGGACGAATCAGCGCGCTGACACCTCTCACCGCTTGGCGAGCAAGGGCGTCCGGCATGTCCAGCACTTGGTGAATCAAATCGAAGGCCGAAGGGGAGAGGTACTGTTGCAGGCACCGTGCGTGAGCGTATTGCAGCAGCTGCCAGGGTAGTTGTTGGCGGAAGCGCTGCTTTCTCTGTTGAACGTCCTCCGTCGTGCCGGACAGCTTGTCCAGCACATGTTGTTTATACGAGGTGGCGACATCCAGTGACAGCAGCAGTTGCTTGACCGCCGTCTCGTTCAAGCTGTCAGGCAGCTTGCGTCTGGACGTCGAAGACACTTTGAATCCAGTTTTTTGAGTGACATCGATATGATTCAGGGCGAATTCGGTCAGGGAACTGGGCGGCCCCGCCAGTGCGAGGTTTGGTGTGATCTGGATGATCGCAGGGTCCAGGTCTTTTTCGGTGAAGCGCGCATCCAACAGCGCTTTCAGTTTTTTATGCATGTAGGCCTGCAAGGGTTCAATACCGTCCAGGTAGTCCTTGCCGTCGATCACGCTGTTTCGATATTGCTCAAGCAGATTGATATGCAGGCGCTGATCTTCAAGAGAAGCCATGCCGAGCCAGGCAGGCAGTTTCTGTTGCCACCTGTCCGCCTGGGCGATGCGTTTGGCACGGGTCAGATTGGTGGGGGCTCCCTTGTTCAGTAACGCTTCAAGGCTTTTAGCCAAGCCCGTTCCGGTCAATTGCCAGTTTCGGGTTTTCAAGGTCTTCAGATAGCCGTGTTCGATCTCGAACAACCTGATGAACGAATTCATCCGATTCAGCAATACGTTGTCTTCGATCAACTCAAAGGCCTCGAGCTGATAACGCCCGTGAGGCTTGCGTTGGGCGGGGGGCAGGTTGGCGAGCAAGCCAAAGCGCTTGCGGGAGTCGAGCAGGTGTCGGTTCAATTGTGTCGTGGCGACGTCGACGGAGGGGAAAACCTGCAAGCCGTCGGTCGGCGTCCAGAGGATTGCCAAGCCTGAATAGGGCGTGTCCAGCCCTCCGCGCTCGGTCAGGAAAAAACAATTGGCCAGGGGCAATGAGGCGGTGTTGCCCTGCGCGGTGTACGCAAGCCTCAGTGAATAGGCATCGGGCCGAAAGCCTTTGAGCCCTAAGCGCTGCTCGCGATTGGGATAATCGGCGTCGTAGGCAAAAACACAGTTAATGAGGTCATCAGCGGCAGGCGGCAATGTCCCGTCGAGCTTTCTAAGCTCGGCTTCGGCACGTATGCCGAGGGAAAAAACATTGCTGAGTTCAGGCAGCAGGCCCTTCAGTTGACTGTGCAGTGAGATTTCATTGGCAAGCGGCAGTTGGGCGAACAACGTGTTGAACGCTTCCTCGACGGTGGTATAGCTCTTGATCTTTCTCGTCAGTTGGTCGGCCATGAAATTGGACGGCCGCGAGTCGCCATAAAAAGCCGGCAGAGTGCCCCAATGTCCGTCGGTCCCATGCTCCAGCAGGTTCTTGTTGATCAAGGAACGAATATCCAGTGCCTTGTCGACCAGGGCGTGGATGTTCACGGTGCCCTGGCGGGACATCTCCAGTGCGTAGTGAAGGTTGCTGATCTGCTTGCCGATGATGGCCTCCGCCAGGGATTCGAATACCGGCAACGCCACTGAGCGTCCTGAGATCTGTGGTTCGTCAAGGCGTAGAAAGCGGTTGCGCTCTTCCAGGCTCAACAGGCTATAGAGTGCCTCCTTGCGGGCAAGGCTTGTCGGTGTAGCCAGCAGCGCGTCCTTGAACCCCAGGTAATTGTCGACTTTCTGCAGGTCATGACTGGGCCTGTAGAGGTAATGATCCTTGCCACTGATCATCAGCGAGCCGGCAAGCTCCACATAGAGCGGCTCATATTCCCAGAGGCGAATCGTTTCGATGAACAGCGGCGTCTCGTCCTGGCGTGATGGCCCGAACAATCGGAGCAGCTCCTGGCTTTGTGCGTCGCTCAGTTGCCGTTGCTCCCGTTTGCTCAGGACGGTGGCGCGCAGGGCGTCGCTGAGGACCCGCGACAGCAGCTCCCGGCGCGAGATATGGAATGGGCCGGTGGCGTCCCAATAGGCATTGATGCAATCGGTGAGCTTGGGAATCAGGTTTTTAGCCGTGACCCGTAGCAGGCTTTCCCACTGCTGCGCATTATGGGGCGATACCGCGATTTCCGGATGGATGAAATCGACGTCATGCCGGGCTGGCCGGCCCTGATGGTGGAAGTACACCAGGACCGCTTCGGACAGTGACACGTTGTTGGTCACCTTGCCCATGGTCGGATCACCCAGCCCCGCATCGGCGGTGATTGCGACACGGGTCTGTTGATGATCAAGGTTCGCCAGTACTTCATTCAATACCTGGTCGAGCATCGCGGTCAGCGAAGGCAGTTTGATCAGCTCATCCACCATGGTCAGCGCATTGAGGTTTTGAGCGTGCTCGATGGCGTCGACCTGGGCTTTGAAAACATCTCCATCCATGGTCTGCCGGGCCTGTTCGATAACGGTGCTGGCGTTCAGTTCGGCGCGTTGGGAAATGGACAGGAGTTGGAACAGATCGTCACGCTCCACAGGGGCGGCGAGCATTTGGTCGATCCGTGTTTCAAGTGCCTCCGGGTTGTCGAATTTCTCGATTCCCCCCCTCGGCGTGTAGAGGAATGCAGGCTTGGGGGACGAGGTGCCGATCTCAGGCGGGGTTGTCAGCGTAAAGCAGCCGGCAAGCGGAATCGGAGCCTGCCCCTCGGTCTGGAGCAGTATGGTGTCGGCGGACATCGATGGCGTCTGCGCGGCACGCAGCGCGTGGCTGGGCAGGGCTGCGTGCCGAAGCCAGTCAAGGTCGGTTTGCGTCACCCCATGGGTTGCGCTCAATTCGTCCAGGCGGTTGGTGTCCAGGACGTCGGGGAATAGCAGTGGCGTGGTCTCACGGGGCATCGTTGCTTCTCGATCAAGGCGCCATGAGGCAGCCCATGCGTGGATGAAGCGGCAAGGCTAGAGAACGATGAACGGGGAAAGGTGGTACATAGTTACCGCACGCGAGGCTTCAAACCTGTCAGGCTGTGGCGTGCGCGGCATGCCTGCGGCGAAAAGATTGACAGTACGCGCCTGAAGCAGTGTTAATCCGAATTTGTTCCTCCCTCACTGTGGCTACCTCCAACAATCATTCTGGAGCTTCAGATGTCCGCGCTATCCGATCACGCCGGTTCCGCCCCCCTGTCCCTTGACGCCCTGGTGGGGTTGCTGGAGAAGATATTCCTGCGACATGGCACCTCGGCCGAGGTCGCTCGCACCCTGGCCGAAAACTGCGCCCGTGCGGAGCGCGACGGTGCCCACAGTCACGGTGTGTTCCGTATCCCTGGCTATGTCTCGACGCTGAACAGCGGTTGGGTCAACGGCCAGGCTGTGCCGGTGGTCGAGGACGTCGCATCGGGCTTCGTCCGGGTGGACGCCGGAAACGGTTTCGCCCAGCCGGCCCTCGCCGCTGCACGACCGTTATTGGTGGAGAAGGCGCGCAGCGCCGGTATCGCGGTGTTGGCTATCCGCAATTCCCATCACTTCGCCGCCCTCTGGCCGGATGTCGAGCCGTTTGCCTATGAAGGGTTGGTGGCGTTGAGCGTGGTCAACAGCATGACGTGCGTGGTGCCCCATGGCGCGGATCGCCCATTGTTCGGGACCAATCCCATTGCCTTCGCCGCGCCACGAGCTGGCGGCGAGCCGATTGTATTTGACTTGGCCACCAGCGCCATCGCCCATGGTGACGTACAGATTGCCGCGCGCAAGGGCGAGTCGTTACCGCCAGGCATGGGAGTGGACAGCCTCGGCCAACCGACCTGCGACCCAAAGGCGATTCTTCAAGGCGGCGCGCTCCTGCCGTTTGGCGGACACAAGGGGTCGGCATTGTCGATGATGGTCGAGCTGTTGGCGGCAGCCCTGACCGGCGGCAACTTCTCGTTCGAATTCGACTGGAACGACCATCCGGGGGCCAAGACACCGTGGACCGGGCAGTTGCTGATCGTGATCGACCCAAGCAAGGCCGCCGGACAGAGCTTTGCCGAGCGCAGCCAGGAGCTGGTCCGGCAGATGCAGGGTGTGGGGTTGCGGCGGTTACCAGGAGATCGCCGGCATCGGGAACGCAGTCATTCCGACCAGCATGGGATTGCGCTGGATGAGCAGACATTGCAACAGCTGCGCGAATTGGCGGGGATGTAATCCGAAGGCGAAGGAATTGTTGCCTGAACAGTCGGTTTTAAGCCACAAGCCTTGGGGGGCAGCGCTTGCTCGCGATGGTGCCAGTCAGTCGAACTGTATTGGCTGGTATGCCGCTATCGCGAGCAAGCTTTGCTCCCTCGGGTTTGTTGCTTAACGCCTTCCGAGCAGCAAGCCCACCACCAGCCCGAAACCGGCGGAAATTGCCACGGTTTGCCACGGATGGCCGCCGATGTAGAGTTCGGTGGCGTCGACCATGGGGCGGGTACGTTCCCGTGCGCTGGCGACCGAGTCCAAGGCCTGCTGCAGTTTCTGGGAGATCTGGCCCCGCAGGTTTTCGGCATCTTCACCGACCAGCGACTCGCTGCTCTTGAGCAGCTTCTCCGACTCTTCGATCAAGGCCTTCAGTTCACTGAACACTTGATCCTTGATTTGCTCTCCGTTCGCTTGCGCGGTGGGTCTACGAGCCATCGAGTTACTCCTTGTTGATGATTACCGTGAACAGTGGAGTGCTGCGCTTGTGCAAAAGTTGCAGTGACTGGCGGCGTCAGCACGATCAAATCCAAATGATGGTTAAGGCGTTTCCCTGCAAGGTGTAAGATGTCGCCTATTTACGCAACAGGTAATATCCATGAGTTTCAATCTGGCTGACAAGCCGCTGGCCGAGCGCGCAGCGCTGGAAGATGAAAAATCCCGACTGTTCGAACTGTGGCAGAACAACCTGGGCAAGGCCAAGGGCGACGCCGCCCGGTTGTTTGGCGAGCGCTCCAAGCGCAAAGGCAAATGGGCCGAGTGGGTCCGTGCCGAGCTGGACGGCATGTCGCCCCCGGAATACGCCAACATGGTGCGCAGCGAGGTCAATCGCTTGATGGCCGCCAACAAGTAAACCTCACGCAAAGGTCGTGACGATGGCCTCGCGAACCTTGGCCACTGCCGGATCCATCTGAGTATGGGTTCGCCATCCCAGTTCGATGGGATAACGTGGCAAGGCGAGGGGGCAGGGCAATAACGCCAGGCCACCGAACGCTGCGATGGCCCGCGCCGCGTGCCCGGGAATGGTCGCCACGGCCCGGCTGCCCTTGAGCAGAAACGGCAACGCGGCGAAATGCGTGGTCGAGGCACACACCTTCCGGCTCATGCCGAGCCCGGCCAGTCCTTCGTCGGTGATGCCGATGAATCCACCCGATGACACCAGCAAATGTTCGCGGCCCACGAACGCCTCCAGGCTGAAGGTTTGCTGGTGCTCCTCCAGGCTGGCCGGATCGACCAGACAGGCATAGTCGCCTTCGCCCAATACCAGGCGGCTGAGTAGCCGTTCCGTGAAGCCACCCGCCGTGATCGCCAAGTCGAAATTTCGCTCCATCAGGTTACGACCGACGATCTGGCTATGGGTCTGGCGAAAAATCAAGCGTAACCCCGGCGCCCGCCGCGCCACTTCCTCGATCAGGCGACGCCCATAGGCCAGCTCGAAGTCGTCGGACAGACCGACGATGACCGAGCGGCCGTCGTAATGACTGATATCCGGATCGATCATCGCCAGGCTCTGGCGGCACTTGTCCAGGGCCTCGCTGATCACGGGCTTCAGTTGATTGGCCCGCAGCGTCGGCGCCAGGCCACGACCGGTGCGCACGAACAGTTGATCGTCATACACATTTCGCAATCTGCGCAGCGCTGCACTGATGGCCGACTGGGTCACGCCCAGGCGCAGGGCGGCGCGGCTGGCACTGGATTCGTCGTGCAGGGCTTCGAAGGTCTTGAGCAGGTTGAGATCGAGGTTCTCGATATTCATAGCGTTCATATCGTTTAGCAATGTATGGGGCTTTATTCATGATCGGCCGGCGGCTGAGAATCAGCAACACCTGATGACCAAGGAGTTGAACACCCATGCCCAAATCCATCGTGGCTGCCCTGCAGATTGGTTCCTTGCCGAGTGGCAAGGACGAGACACTGGCGCAGGTCCTTTCCTACGAAGACGCCATACGCCAGGCTGGTGCGAACCTGGTGGTCATGCCCGAAGCCCTGTTGGGTGGCTATCCCAAGGGCGAAGGCTTTGGCACCCGGTTGGGCTACCGGCTGCCGGAGGGGCGTGAGGCATTCGCCCGCTACTTTGCCAATGCCATCGACGTACCGGGTGTCGAAACCGAGGCGTTGGCCGGGCTTTCGGCGCGCACGGGCGCCAGCCTGGTGCTGGGCGTCATCGAGCGCGCCGGCAGCACCCTGTATTGCACGGCGCTGTACTTCGAGCCCGATGCGGGGCTGGTGGCCAAGCATCGCAAGCTGATGCCCACCGGCACCGAGCGGCTGATCTGGGGCAAGGGCGATGGTTCGACGTTGCCGGTGATCGACAGCCAGGTCGGGCGGGTTGGCGCGGCGGTGTGCTGGGAAAACATGATGCCGCTGCTGCGCACCGCGATGTATGCCAAGGGGGTGGAGGTCTGGTGTGCGCCGACGGTGGATGAACGGGAGATGTGGCAGGTGACCATGCGTCACATTGCCCATGAGGGACGATGCTTCGTGGTCAGTGCCTGCCAGGTCCAGGCCTCGCCTCAGGCGCTGGGCATCGATGTCGAGTACTGGCCGGCGGAACGTCCATTGATCGCCGGCGGCAGTGTGATCATCGGGCCTATGGGGGATGTATTGGCCGGGCCGCTGAAAGACACGGCGGGATTATTGACCGCCGAAATCGACACCGATGACCTGGTGCGGGCGCGTTATGACTATGACGTGGTCGGTCATTACGCCAGGCCGGACGTGTTCGAACTGGTGGTGGATGAGCGGGCCCGCCCCGGGGTTCGGTTCACGGCGTGAATTACCAGGTCGTCGCGGACCTCGGCAAGTCGAGGGTTCCGCGGTCGACAAAACGCATGGTGCCGAACACTCCCCCGGAGAGTTTGCCCTTGAGCACATAGGGCAGGTTATCCAGACCCTGAGCCTGGCTCAGGCCCAGGGTCTGGCGCAGCACCGAAAAGGCCGAAATGCTCACGGGAACGCTCAATATCGCTTCGGAATACCGTGGAATGGAACCGCTCTGGTCGCTGACCCCGGTTGCCAGCGTGCGGTCGTTGACTTCCAGATCCAGCGCCACGCCGTTGTAGTCGATGGCGGTTTCGTTGGGGTTCTGCAGACGCAGCTTCACAGCAAAACGCATCTCCAGGTCCTGGCTGGGCAAGGGGTCGATGCCAACCACGTTGATGTTCAGCGGGTCGCGGTGCGGGAAGAGGGCGCAGGCGCTGAGACTGAGCAGTGTCAGTAAAAGGAACAGGCCGGGGACTCTGCGCATGGGCGTACTCTCACGGTGAACTTCTGGTCACGATAACCCACAACCCCGAGGACAAGCGAAGAACCTTGTGGCGAGGGGATTTATCCCCTCGCCACAAAGTCCATCCAGTTCTCCATCCTGATGGGCGCTGGGCTCCTGACAGTTTCTGACAACAGCCTCTGCTAATCTGCAGCAACTTTTTACTCCGGATCGTCCATCGTGTCCCGTACTTCTCGGCTGCTCACCTTGTTGCAAGTCTTGCGGGGCAAGCGCTGCCCGGCCACCGCCGCGACATTGGCGGCCGAGTTGAAGGTGTCCGAACGCACGCTGTACCGCGACATTGCCGAGCTGACCGCCCTTGGGGCGCCGATCCAGGGCGAGGCGGGCATCGGCTATGTTTTGCGCAGTGGCCTGTTCCTGCCGCCACTGATGTTCACCGCCGATGAGATCGAGGCCATTGTGCTGGGCCTGCGCTACGTGGATCAGCGCGGTGACGAGGTGCTGGGCAAGGCGGCCGCCGACGCCTTGGCGAAGGTCGCCGCGGTGCTGGCTCCCGATGTCCGGGACGCCTTGCGCAACCCCACGGTGTTGCCTGGTCCGCCAGGTTATGGGTATCCGCAGAATACGGTGGAACTGAACGTGTATCGCCAGGCCATCCGCACCCAGGCGAAGCTGCACATCGATTACGCCGACGTGAACAATACGCCGAGCCAGCGGCTGATCTGGCCCCTGGCCCTGGGTTTTTTCAACGAGGCGCGGGTGGTGGTGGCCTGGTGCGAGTTACGTGGCGCCTACCGGACCTTTCGCACTGACCGGATTGCGTCGGCCAGCGAGCGGGGTGAACGCTATCCCGGCAGGCGCAGCGACTTGCTGCGGGCCTGGATGAAGTCGATGAAACTGGACGACACCGGGCGCTTCACTCCTGACAAGAACTGACATGAGGCTGTTTTAGCATGATGCCAGATCGATAAAACAAGGAGCCTTACCATGTCCAATCCCGTCTCTTCCCTGGCCCCGGCCATCGCCGGCTACATCGCGGCCGCCAATGCCCGTGACAGCTCGGCGGTGGCGCGTTTTTTTGCTGAGGATGCCAACGTGTTCGATGAGGGCCAGCACCGGGCCGGCACCCAGGCTATCGTCCAATGGATGGAAGACACTTCCCGCCGCTTCCAGCCACGGGTCGAAGTGCTCAACGTGCAGCAACGCACGGGCAAGGTGCTGGTTCACAACCTGATCTCGGGAACCTTCCCCGGCAGCCCACTGGAGTTGCGGTATACCTTCCGGCTCGATGAGCAGGGGAAGATCAGCCGACTGGATATCTCGATTTAAAAGGCGCGAGCACCTGTGGCGAGGGGATAAATCCCCTCGCCACAAGGGCTCATGCTCGGTTCGTGTGATCGTTGATCGTTCGGCATGGCATACTCAGCCCCTTCCTCTTCCGGACCCTGGCCGCATGACTTTCGACTCCCCCTTGAGTGCCTGGCAGCACGCCATCGAACATCACGGTTTTGTCCAGGATGAGGCCCAGGAGTTGGCAATCATGACCTTGGAGCAATGCCACAAGGCATTGCACGAGGGACGCAAGTCGATCAAGGGGGTGTATCTCTGGGGCCCGGTGGGACGTGGCAAGACCTGGCTGATGGATCGCTTCCATGAAAGTCTTCAGGTTCCCGCCCGTCGCCAGCATTTCCATCACTTCATGGCCTGGGTGCACCAGCGTTCGTTCCAGCTCACGGGCACACCGGACCCATTGCAGGCCCTGGCCAGGGAACTGAGCCGGGAAGTGCGGGTACTGTGTTTCGATGAACTGTTCGTCACCGACATTGGCGATGCCATCATCCTCGGACGCCTGTTCCAGGTCATGTTCGAGCTGGGCATGGTGATGGTGAGCACTTCGAACCTGCCGCCCGAAGAACTCTATGCCAACGGCCACAACCGGGAGCGGTTCCTGCCGACCATCGCTGCGATCAAGCAGCATATGCAAGTCGTGCCGGTGAACGGCTGGCAGGATCATCGCCAGCACCCGGGTGCGCTGCAGCAGCGTTATTGGTTATGGGAAGCCGGGCGACCCGAGCCGTTGGGCGAGGTCTTCGAGCGCTTGAGTGTGGGGCAACAGTCCAGTGCTGATCCGGTGCCAGTCGGCCATCGTCTGCTGGAGCCGATCAAGGCCAGCGACACGGTGCTCTGGAGCCGCTACCGGGATCTGTGCGAGCAACCGTTCTCAGCCCTGGATTTCATGGGCCTGTGCGATCGCTACAAGGCCATCCTGCTCAGCGACGTGCCTTGCCTGAGTGCGGAGCAGCGGGAAGGGCGTATTGCCCGTGGTACGGAAGACGGCGTCGAGCGGGTCGAGGCGGGGGATCGCGAGCTGCCGCAATTGTCGGTCCACGATGACGGTGTGCGACGCTTCATCGCCCTGATCGACGAATGCTACGATCGCAAGGTGCCGCTCTACCTGTCGGCCCAGGTGCCCATGGATCAGTTGTATACCGAGGGCTATCTGCAATTCCCGTTTCGCCGTACTCTCAGTCGCCTCCAGGAAATGCAGATGCAACGTTTCGGTCAGCCCGCCTGACCTGTATCCGCCGACGGTTCCGATCCGTCGGTACTACCCGCCGTACCAGCGAAGAGAGATGTAAGGTCATGGAAGAAGCCAAGGGCGTTCTCGTACTGCAAGCCAGCTATACCAATCCTGTACACGCCGAAGCGATCTGTCACGTGCTCAATGGCTATGCGGAAGACCCCATGGGCGGCGGCCAGTCACTGTCGGCCGAAGTCCTGCTGCATCTGCCGGCGGAACTGGCCAAGCGCCCCCATGCGTTCAGCGTGCTGGCCTTCGTCAACGGCGAGCCGGCGGGGCTGGTCAATTGTTTCGAAGGTTTTTCGACCTTTGCCTGCCGGCCGCTGGTGAATATCCATGATGTCGCCGTCATGAAGGCGTTTCGCGGAATGGGCCTGAGCCAGAAGATGCTGCAGAAAGTCGAGGACATCGCTCGTCAGCGCGGTTGCTGCAAGATCACCCTGGAAGTGCTTGAAGGCAATGCCGTGGCCCAGGCCAGCTATTCGAAGTTCGGCTTTGCCGCCGGCATGTTCGACCCGGCTCACGGCCGCATGCTGTTCTGGACCAAGCCCCTGTAAAAATACTGACTGTATCGCCCCCCTGCGGGAGCGGGCTTGCTCGCGAAGGCGGTAGGTCAGCCAATGATTAGGTTGACTGACACGGCCCCTTCGCGAGCAAGCCCGCTCCCACACAAGTTGCGCGGTGCCTTGCGGTTACTGCTGAACCACCTTGGCCACCGGCGTCTTGGGCTGCATCAGGCTGAAGTCGATCAGCGCCTTGTGCTGGCGTTGATAGGGGTTGCCAATCAGCAGCGGTCGAGCCTGGAAGTCGGTGCTGACCAGGCTCTTGCTGCGGTCCAGTTCATCGAAGCTCAAGCCCGCCAGGTCTGCCCAGGTATGGATCAGCTGAGAACTGCTGTAAGGCCGTGACAGGTCGCCAGCAAAGCTCCAGTCATGGGTTTCGCGCCACTTGGGCGAAGCCCAGGCCATGAACGGAATGGTGTACATCGGCGCAGTTGGCTTGCCTTCATTGCGGCCAAGGGTGCCATGACCCACTGAGTCGAATACGTCCTCACCATGATCCGAGAGGTACAACAGAAAGCCGTTGGGGTCGCTCTTGGCGTAGTCCTTGATCAGGCTGGAAACCACGAAGTCGTTGTACAGCACCGCGTTGTCGTAACTGTTATAGGTAGGCACCTGATCGTCACGCAGGCCCGCCGGTACGCCCTGGCGGTCGGTGAACTTGTTGAAGGTCGGCGGATACCGGTACTGGTAGCTCATGTGGGTACCGAGCAGGTGCACCACGATCAGCTTGCGCGGCGCGGTATCGGCCAGCGCTTTGTTGAACGGTGCAATCACGTCGCCATCGTACTGCGCGGCGTTCTGGTTACGGTTGTTGTTCAGATACACCTGCTCGTCGGCCTGTTGGGAGAACGTCGTGAGCATGGTGTTGCGCTTGGTCATGGTCTGCTGGTTGGTGATCCAGAAGGTCTTGTAGCCTGCCTGTTTCATCATGCTGACCAGCGAAGGGGTTGTCAGGTACAGATCCGGACTCTGCTCGTCGGCGAATGTCAGTACCTGTTGCAGTGCTTCGATGGTGTACGGACGTGGCGTGATCACATTGTCAAAGACCGCCAATTGGTCCTTGAGTTTGTCCAGCTCCGGCGTGGTTTCCCTCGGGTAGCCATACAGGCTCATGCGTTGGCGATTGGTGGACTCGCCAATGACCAACACCAGGGTCGCCGGTTGGTTGGCCATGGTGTCCTTGAGGTTGCGCAGTGGCTCGATCTTGCTGGCGCTGTGCAACATGCCCTGCATGCTTGCCAACTGCTCGCCGTAACGACGGTATGCCACCAGCATTTGCCAAGGGACGGCCGGCTCGATACGGTCTTCGAATTTTTCCAGGCCGCCGGCCAGGCTGCCAGCGCGCTGGGTTTGCTTGACCAGCGGGTAACCGACCACGGCGCCCAGAATCACAACCGCCGCGACCAGGGCCTGTCCGCGGGGCAGGTACACCGGACGCAGACGCGTCCAGAGGAAATAAGCCACTGCGGTATGCGCGAGGAACGCCGGCACCATCCACCAGGCAAAATACTGCGTCATGTACTCGCCGGCTTCAGCCACGTTCGACTCGAACATGATGAAGATGACGCTTTGGGAGAATTCCTGCTGATAGATGAAGAAGTAACCCAGGCTGGCCATGGAGCAGGCCCACAGCACTACACCGATCAGCGCGGCGAGCAGGCGGGTCCGAGCGGGGAAAAGCAGCATGGGCGCCAGCCACAGCGCACTCATGGTGAATGCCTGGCGGAACCCGGAGAAGCCGGAGGTATCGCTCAACAGGATAAGCAGTTGAGTAATACCGGAGAAATACCAGAAGAACAGGAACAGCCAGCCGAACCCGGCCCAATCGAAACCTTTCGCAGTCGTTTTGCTGCGTTTGAACAGACTCATCAAGCGCTCCAGCCTTTTTTATCTACACCGGCGAAGCTGTTGGCACCGGATGGTAACAGCAGGCATGCGCCGAGCACCCTAAAGGCTGGGAGTATCCTGGGAACGTTGTGAAAACTTTGTGAGTTTTCGGTTATAGAACGGTAGCTTGGGTGCGAATGCACGTGTGGCGGGGGGACTTAATCCCGCTGGTACAAGGATATTGTCGTAGGAGCTGCCGAGCGGAGCGAGGCTGCGATCTTTCCATCAATACTTGAATCTCAGCGAGATCAAGATCGAAAGATCGCAGGCTTCGCCAGCTCCTACAGGGTGATTATCGAGCCAGGGCCTGGCCTTGATGGGACAATTGGGCATGCTGCAACTGCATGCGCAACTGGGTCACTTCATCGAGCAGCAGATCGCGTTCTTCCTTGAGAAGGCGCAATTCGTCGCGACGAATGGTCACGTAAAGGGTTTGGGGAGGACGTGCGGTAACGACTGGGTCCATTGCTCACCTCGCAAATGGCTACATCAACTATAGAGATGTCGCCAGCTTTTTTGGTCGACACTCTACTATCGGCGCCGATTCTGATTTCTTTTGCTCGTGAATGGAACTTTTTTATTTTTCATGGTCGTCGTGCCTTCGACCGGGTTTGAAGCGTTACCCCCTTGTGATCGCACGAATTAACCGGAAACTATGCAGCAAGGCTCTGGACTAACCTCCATTTGTCGCAGCCAAATCATATTGAAGCTAAACCTTTGACTTACCTTTATTTGTAGTAGGGAGCATCAGCACATGCAACTCGGGATTATTGGACTGGGCCGCATGGGCGGCAATATTGCGCGGCGCCTGATGCTCGATGGGCACACCACGGTGGTCTATGACCGCAACACCGCGTTCGTCGAAAATCTGGTCCAGGAAGGCGCCACGGGCGTGGCGGACCTGCCGGCACTGGTAGCCGGGCTGGAAAAACCGCGAGCGGTCTGGGTCATGCTGCCGGCCGGCGCGCCCACTGAAGACACCATCAACGCGCTCAGCGCGCTGCTGGAGCCAGGTGATGTGATCATCGATGGCGGTAATACGTACTACAAGGACGACATCCGTCGCGCCCAGGCGCTGTCGGAAAAGGGCTTGAACTACATGGATGTGGGCACTTCCGGCGGCGTCTGGGGCCTGGAGCGCGGTTATTGCATGATGATCGGCGGCGATGCCGACGTGGTGACGCGCCTGGATCCGCTGTTCGCCAGCCTGGCACCGGGAATGGGCGATATTCCCCGCACCCGTGACCGCAAGTCCGACGACGATCGCGCCGAGCGCGGCTATATTCATGCCGGCCCGGCGGGTTCCGGGCATTTCGTGAAAATGATCCATAACGGCATCGAGTACGGCATGATGCAGGCCTTCGCCGAGGGCTTCGATATCCTCAAGACCAAGTCCAGCGAAAGCCTGCCGCCGGAGCAACGTTTCGACCTCAATCTGGCCGATATCGCCGAAGTCTGGCGGCGCGGAAGCGTGGTGTCGTCCTGGTTGCTCGACCTGACGGCGGATGCCCTGGCCAGCGATCCGAAGCTGGACGGCTTTTCCGGTGAAGTGGCCGACAGCGGCGAAGGGCGTTGGACCATCGAGGCGGCCATCGAGCAAGCGGTGCCGGTGCCGGTGCTCTCCAGTTCGCTGTTCGCCCGTTTCCGTTCCCGCCAGCAGAGCACCTATGGCGACAAAATGCTGTCGGCCATGCGCTTCGGCTTCGGCGGCCATGTGGAGACGCCGAAAAAATGACCTCGATCGGCAGGAAATCCAAGGCAGAACCCGCGCCGCCGACCACGTTGTTCCTGTTCGGTGCCCATGGTGACCTGGTCAAGCGTCTGCTGATGCCGGCGTTGTACCACCTCAGCCGTGACGGGTTGCTAGGGGATGGACTGCAGATCATTGGCGTTGATCACAACGCCATCAGTGACCTGGACTTTGCCAGGAAACTCGAGGACTTCATCCGTCACGAAGCCGCGAGCAAGGGCGGCGATGCCGGCCGTGCGCTCGATCCGGTACTGTGGGCCCGCTTGGCCAAAGGCATCAGCTACGTGCAGGGCGACTTCCTCGACGACGGCACCTATGCAGCGCTGGCGGCGAAGATCGCTGCCAGCGGTACCGGCAATGCGGTGTTCTACCTGGCGACCGCGCCGCGCTTTTTCAGTGAGGTGGTCCGCCGCCTCGGTGCGGCCGGGTTGCTTGAGGAACAGGCTGACGCCTTTCGGCGGGTGGTGATCGAAAAGCCGTTCGGCTCGGATCTGCACACCGCCGAAGCGCTCAATGCCTGCTTGCTCAAGGTCATGAGCGAGAAGCAGATCTATCGGATCGACCATTATCTGGGCAAGGAAACGGTACAGAACATCCTGGTCAGCCGTTTCTCCAACAGTTTGTTCGAAGCGTTCTGGAACAATCATTACATCGACCACGTGCAAATCACCGCCGCCGAAACGGTCGGAGTGGAAACCCGTGGCAGTTTTTACGAACACACCGGTGCGCTGCGGGACATGGTGCCCAACCATCTGTTCCAGTTATTGGCGATGGTGGCGATGGAACCGCCGGCTGCCTTCGGTGCCGATGCAGTGCGAGGGGAGAAGGCCAAGGTGGTCGGCGCCATCCGACCCTGGTCGGTGGAACAGGCTCGCGCCAATTCGGTACGCGGCCAGTACATCGCCGGTGCAATCGATGGCACGCCGGTGAACGGCTATCGCCAGGAAGCCAACGTGGCGGCCGACAGCGGCACCGAAACATACGTCGCCCTGAAGGTCATGATCGACAACTGGCGGTGGGTGGGCGTGCCGTTTTATCTGCGTACCGGCAAGCGCATGAGTGTACGGGACACGGAAATCATCATTTGTTTCAAGCCGGCGCCGTACGCGCAGTTTCGCGATACGGAAGTCGAGGAATTGCAACCTACTTACCTGAAGATACAGATCCAGCCCAATGAAGGCATGTGGTTCGATCTGCTGGCCAAGCGGCCGGGACCGACGCTCGACATGGCGAATATAGAATTGGGCTTCGCCTACAAGGATTTCTTCGAAATGCAGCCATCCACGGGTTACGAAACCCTGATCTACGATTGCCTGACCGGCGATCAGACGTTGTTCCAGCGCGCCGACAACATCGAGAATGGCTGGCGTGCCGTCCAGCCGTTTCTCGATGCCTGGCAGCAGGACGCGACCGTCCAGCCCTACAAGGCCGGAGAGGATGGCCCGGCCGCCGCTGATGATTTGCTGACACGTGATGGTCGTGCCTGGCATGACCTCGGATGAGTGAGCCAGTGAAACATCCCATCCGATTACTGCTCAGCGACATGGACGGCACGTTGCTCCTGCCCGACCACAGTCTCAACCAGCGCACCATCGAAGCCGTTCGTGCCCTGCGCGAGGCCGGCGTGTTGTTCAGCCTGGCCACCGGACGGCCACCACGGGCGATGTTGCAGCAGATCGAAGCCCTGGGTGTCGACTTGCCCACGGCGGCGTTCAACGGCGGTACGCTGGTTCATCCGGACGGCAGTTTTCTTGCCGTGCACTACCTGCCACCGGAGGCGGCGTTGACGACCCTGGCGCTGTACGCCGATCAGCCCGGCATCGAGGTCTGGGTGTTTGCCGATGGCCACTGGCTGGTGCGTGATGCCAACGGGCCGATGGTGCCGGTGGAAACCCGTGGCCTGGGCTACCCGCCAGTTGAGGTGGAGAGTTTCGAACCCTACCTGGAGCGCATCGACAAGATCGTCGCCACCAGCGCCAATACGGATCTGCTGGTCGAGCTGGAGGCCCGCTTGCATCCGCTGCTCAAGGGGCAGGCCCAAGTGTCGCGTTCGCAACCGATCTACCTGGACGTTACGGCGATGCAGGCCAACAAGGGGGAGGCGTTGTCGACCCTGGCAGCATTCCTGGGCGTGCCGTTGGAGCAGACGGCGGCGATGGGGGACGGCGGCAATGATCCGGCGATGTTCCACCGTGCGGGCCTGTCGATTGCCATGGGGCAGGCAGAGGAGTCGATCAGGCGCCAGGCCGATGTGATTACCGCATCCGTTACCGAGGATGGCGCGGCGCTGGCGATCGAGCGCTACATCCTGCCTCGATAACTCACATGGAACCCTGTGGGAGCGAGCCTGCTCGCGAAAGCGGTGGGTCAGTCAGCATAGAGTCGACTGACGTGCCGCCTTCGCGAGCAGGCTCGCTCCCACACGCGTTTCGCACTGGGCTGTGAGATGTATGTCTACAACCAGTACGTCACCGCAAACCACCCCAAGCCACCCATGACCACAGTGTAGGGCAAGGCCATCCACACCATCCGGCCATAGGACAGGCGAATCAGCGGGGCAATGGCCGAGGTCAGCAGGAACAGGAAGGCGGCCTGGCCGTTAGGCGTGGCGACGCTGGGCAGGTTGGTGCCGGTATTGATGGCCACCGCCAGGGTTTCGAACTGTTCGCGGCTCATGTGACCGGAGACGAAGGCCTGCTTCACCTCGGTGATATAGATGGTTGCCACGAACACGTTGTCGCTGATCGCCGACAGCAGGCCATTGGCGATAAAGAGCATGCCTGGCTGCTGATCGGCGGGCAGGGCCAGGACCCATTGGATCAGCGGTGTGAACAACTGTTGATCGTGAATCACCGCCACCACTGCGAAAAACACCACCAGCAGCGAGGTGAACGGCATCGCGTCCTTGAACGCATTGCCCAGCCGGTGCTCATCGGTGATGCCGGTGAACGCTGTAATCAGCACGATGACCCCCAGGCCGATCAGGCCGACTTCTGCGACATGCAGGGCCAGGGCCACGATCAGGATCAGTGCGGCGATACCCTGGACAACCAGGGCCGCGCGTTGGCGTGAGTTGCGCTCGCGGTTG
This sequence comes from Pseudomonas sp. FG13, assembly GCF_057809755.1. NCBI lineage: Bacteria > Pseudomonadati > Pseudomonadota > Gammaproteobacteria > Pseudomonadales > Pseudomonadaceae > Pseudomonas > Pseudomonas sp. FG13. The sequence continues at coordinate 11,198 of NZ_JBMDKO010000020.1, read as the reverse complement.
TCCTGCTCCGCGTAGTCGGCCAGTACGGCACGAACGTTATCCGGCAGCAGTGTGCCGTAACCGCACCAGCGCAGTTTTTCCAGTGCCATGCAAGTCACCAGCCCGGCCATCAGGACCGGCAGCGATACCGGCGCGACTTCCAGGAAGAACTCCACGAAATGCCAGTCCATTTCATGACCGATCAGCAGGTTCTGCGGCTCGCCCACCAGGGTGCATACCCCGCCCAGCGCGGTGCCGACGACGCCATGCATCAATAGGCTGCGCAAAAATGCCCGGAACTGATCCAGGTCCCCATGGTGCAAGGCAGGCAGGTCGTGGTCTTCATCGATGCTGCTTTCCTCGCGTGGATCATTGCCCGAAGCGACGCGGTGATAGACCGAATAAAAGCCCACGGCGGCGCTGATGATCACCGCCGTGACCGTCAATGCATCGAGAAACGCCGATAGGAAGGCCGAGAGAAAGCAGAACATCAGGGCCAGCAGCGTCTTGGAGCGCACGCCCAGCAGTAGACGGGAGAACAGGAAGAGCAGCAGGTCCTTCATGAAGTAGATCCCGGCCACCATGAACATCAGCAGCAGGATCACCGGGAAGTTGTGCAGCAACTCGTCGTACAGCGCCTTGGGAGTCGTCATGCCCAATGCCAGGGCTTCGATCAGCAACAGGCCACCGGGCATCAGTGGATAGCATTTGAGGGCCATGGCGAGGGTGAAGATGAACTCCACGACCAGCATCCAGCCTGCCACGACCGGACCGAGGGTCCACAGCACCAGGGCATTGACGATCAGGAAGGTGACGATGCACGCCTTGTACCAGCGTGGTGAGTGCCCAAGGAAGTTGTGGGCGAAAGCCTGAGTCATGGAACCGGACATCGGCTGCTCCTTTTATTTAGAAGCGCGCAACTTGCCGTAAGCAATGCGGAATATCAAGCGTAGGAATTCATACCGCTTCATTTACGGTCAAGGTTCTCCGGGTCAGGACCAATACCGGGTCACCACGGCTCGGTAGGTACCGTGGAGGGAGTGGCCTCCCACCAGGACTTTTCCGTTGTCCTGTATCGCGAGCGAGGTGGCGGTGTCCAGGCTGTAGCCGAGCCGGGTGCGAACCCAGCCTTTGCCATGGCCGAACTCCGTGTCAAGGTTGGCGTCCGGCAAATGCCGGGCCAGAACGAAGTCGGCGTCGATACCGCCGATGGTGGCTCCGGCGGTCACCAGTTTTCCATCGGGTTGAACCTGGGCGGCGGTCCACTGGCTGGCGTTGCGTCCGATCTCCAGGAGCTGGCACTGTCCCTGGTTCCAGTCATGATCCGGCCTGCCGTCCTTGTGCACTTTCAGGGACAGGCAATGCATGGGGTCGCGACTGCTGCCGAACGCCTGCAGGTCACCGTTCTGATGTTGAACGATCTGGTTGATCATCACGCTGCGTTCCTTGGCGGCGATGGACAGGAAGCCGTTCTCGCCGAAGCTGTCATCGAGTTTGCCGCTGGGGTCGTAACGGACCATCAAGCCCTGCTGGGGCAGATCGATGGCGCCGCCTACCACGATGTTGCCATCGGCCTGGAGCGAGAGGCAGCTCAACCAGGTGTTTTTCAACAGGCGCCGGACCATGACAAACCCGCCTCTATTGAATGAGGTGTCCGGCGCGCCGTCCGGCAGCAGCCGGATGAGGACGCCGACATGGTCGGAGGCTTGATAATGATGGTTGGCCAGTAACAGAATCCGGCCATCAGCCTGCACGCGCATGTCGCAGGCTTCGAGGCCCGGTATGCCCGGCGGTAGCCAGGGATCGCGCAGACCTTGGGAGAGATTGCCTTCGATCCGGATCACTCGTTGTCCGGTGTTGCCGAAACCGCGAACGGCGCGGCCTTGTTGGTCGAACAGTGCCAGGGCGGGGAGGGTGCGGTCAGCGCTTTCGTAATGCAGGCCGGATAACAGAATCTTTCCGTCGGGCAATTCGGTCACTTTGCCTGCCGTTGCTTCGAAGCCGGGCTCAAAAGAACCAATGACACAGCCATCGGTTCCAAAACCTGGGTCGGTTGAACCGTCGTGGTTAAGCCGTGTGAGCCCGAACCGGCTGCCGTGGGGTGTCTCGATTTTGGCCGCCACCAGAATTCTTCCGGTGTGGTCGAGGGCCAATCCGGTGGTCAGGCTGGAGGTGCTACCGGAAAAATGGACCCATGCCTTGCCGTTTTGGGCAAAACCCGCATCCAGTTGACCGGCGTTGGCCGCCGCCATTGAACGCTCAGGCGCGAATTGATTGAGCATGCATGCCTCTCCTCGCACGTCGACCGGCCCGGAGGGGCGATGACTGCATGAGGGCAACATTCAATCCCTGAATGTGACAGTGCACAACTGTCAGACCTTGCACAAATAGCTGCGATTCGTGCCAGAGCAATGACTTTTCGACTCAGTACCAAGCCTGCTATCAATACAGGCTCGGACTGTATACGTAAAAGAGCGTGTTTATTCCGGCATGGACCAGGATTGCAACTTGTAACCTTCCTGGCTCAATTCGGCGCGGGCTTGTTTCAACAGGCTGGCCAGTTGGGCTGGGTCGGTATAGGCGCTGCTTGGAATCTGGGTGCGGCCAATATGGGTATTGGTGCGGTCAACGACGGTCAGGCTCAATTCGCCGTTACCATCCTGTGGGGCCCAGGCCACGCACTGGAAAGGTTTAAATGCGCGGTCGGCAATCAAAAGAGCTTCGTTGATACGGAGCGGGGCGTTCATGGCGATCTCTCATAAAAGTGCCCAATCAGATGATGTGCCGTCGGTTGGGCGGACCGTGCGGCGGGTTACTTGTACTGATGTTCCGAACCGTGGGTCAGGTCACACAATCCCTGAATAAATTTCGATTTTCTTTCAGACCCGGCAAATAGGCTTTTGTTTGAAAGCGCCCTGAAAGATTTGCCATGCGGCAACTAACGAAACGCGCTCGCTTATAACCACTTTCAGGCGTTTTCAATAATCAATTGATACAAGGGTGTGTCAACTTCTTGCTACTGTTACATGCAGGTTCGCCAAACGACTGTTTCTAATCATATTTCTTATTTTTGGCGCCAAGGATCAGTCATGGTCGAAGCCAGTACGTCACGTCGTCTGCTCGTGGTTGATCCCTGCGATGATTGTCATCGCCTGCTTCCGGGTTTACGCAGCATTGGTTGGGAGGTGGAGAGCTGCTCTCTCGAACATGCCGGCGTCCGAACCTGCGACGTGGGCCTTTTGAGGTTGCAGCCTTTCCATCTGGAGCGCCCGGAAGCGGTCAAGGAGTTGATCAGCCGCAGCGGTACCGAGTGGATCGCCGTGCTCAATCAGGAAGTGCTGCGGCTCAAGAATGTGGGCGATTTTGTCTGCGAATGGTTTTTTGATTTCCATACATTGCCCTTCGATGTATCACGGGTCCAGGTGACACTGGGTCGGGCGTTTGGCATGGCGCGTCTGCGCGGGCAAGGTTCGGTTCACGTCCAACTTCCCGAGCATGAACTGCTGGGCGACAGCAGACCGATTCGAGAATTACGCAAGTTGTTGAACAAACTGGCGCCCACCGAGTCGCCGGTATTGATTCGCGGCGAGAGCGGTACCGGCAAGGAACTGGTCGCGCGCACCCTGCATTCGCAGTCCCTGCGTCGCAACAAGCCGTTCATTGCCATCAACTGTGGCGCCATCCCCGAACACCTGATCCAGTCCGAATTGTTTGGCCACGAAAAAGGCGCATTCACCGGTGCTCATCAGCGCAAGATCGGCCGCATCGAGGCGGCCCACGGCGGGACGCTGTTTCTGGATGAGATTGGGGACCTGCCGCTGGAGCTGCAAGCCAACCTGCTGCGATTCCTGCAGGAAAAACATATCGAACGGGTCGGTGGCAGCCAGCCGATCGCAGTCGATGTGCGGGTACTGGCGGCCACCCACGTGGATCTGGAAGCGGCCATCGAGCACCGGCTGTTTCGCGAAGACCTGTACTATCGCCTGAACGTGTTGCAAGTGGTGATGGCGCCGCTGCGTGAACGCCACGGCGATTTGTCGATGCTTGCCAGTCACTTTTCCCATCTCTATAGCCAGGAAACCGGTCGCCGGCCACGCAGCTTCAGCGAGGATGCGCTGGTGGCGATGGGCATGCATGACTGGCCGGGCAATGTCCGGGAACTGGCCAATCGTGTTCGTCGCGGCCTGGTACTGGCCGAGGGGCGGCAGATCGAAGCCCGGGATCTTGGCCTGTCCAGCCCCCATGGAATCGTGGCACCGATGGGCACCCTTGAAGATTACAAGACCCGTGCCGAGCGCCAGGCTCTGAGCGATGTGCTCAACCGTCACAGTGACAACCTGAGTGTCGCGGCCCGGGTGCTGGGCGTGTCCCGCCCAACGTTCTATCGCCTGCTGCACAAGCATCAGATCCGCTGAATCATCCTGAAGCAAGGTTGCAACCTGTGGGAGCGAGTCTGCTCGCGATGGCGGTAGCGCAGGCACCTCTTTCGTGACAAATCCACCGCTATCGCGAGCAGGCTCGCTCCCACAAGGTGCCCGTCCTGGGCTAGAAGTAATACGGAAACTTCAGGCTGAAGCTGAAATCCGGCGCATCGTCGGTCAGCCCGATGGACAGGTTGGGCACGATGGTCAGGTTGTCGGAGGCGGCGATGGTCATGCCGATGTTGAAGTAGCCGGCATTGGCATCACTGGAGACCACCGACTCCCAATCCCCACCGTCCTGCTTGAGCTTGCTTTTCTTCTGGATCAGGTCCGATACCGAGAACGACATGCTCATTTTCTCGTTCAACGCAAAGGCCAGCCCTGCGCCGATCTGGAAGCTGTCGCCGATCCGCACCTTGCCCGGCACTTTCTGGTTGACGGTGGAGCTGATGTCGTCGAACGACTCCTCGAAGTTGTGGGTGTAGGCCAGGGTGCCGAATAGCACGGCCGGGTCGAACGTCTTGACCAGGGAAAGCCCGGGGGTGATCGACCAGACGCCGTTGCCGGTGGGTAGATCTTCCGGTACGAACAGGTTGGTGTTGCTCGGGGATTGGCGCAGCTTGATGCCGAATGGATCCTTGCCGGTCGGGGCCTTGACGCGCAAGGTCACCACGGCGTCGGGGGTATTGATCGATTCGTCCATGAACTTGTAGGCAATGCCGAAATTGACATCGCCGATGGTGGGATCGCGGGTGACGGTTTCTTCGCTGGTGACACCGGCCGCCCCGTTATTGGCGCCGCCGGACTGGTAGGTGGACTCCCGGTAGACCACCGGCACATTGAGGTCGAACTGCCAGCGATTGTCGAAGTTGTAGCGGCCGGTGAGATCCAGCGTCCAGGTGTCGGCCTTGATCCGGTCCAGGTTGATGTTGCCCAGGAAAATCGAATCCAGGGCCAGGAAGCCATTGAGAATCAGCTGTCGGGTGTCGTAGCGCGAATAGGTCACACCGGTCTCGAAGCTGAATTTGCCGCCACCAAAGAAGCCGCTGGCCTCGTCATAGAGGTTGGAGACGCTCTGGGCCGGTTGCGAGTCGTCGGCCAGGGATTGCCCGTAGCCGCTGCCGCCAGCCGTTGTCGCGCCGCTGCCTGCGACGTTCTGGTTGCCTTTCATGTCGGCAGGGGATTTGACCAGGCGCTTGGGCGGCGGGGCCGCGGGCTGGTCTTCCACCTGGCGCACCCGCTGTTCGAGGACCGCCAGGGCTTTCTGCTGGACCTCGTATCGTTGCTTGAGCTCGAGCAACTCCTGTTTCAATGCTTCGATGTCCGCATCCGGTGCCGCTTGCAGCAGGGTCGCCGGGAACAATGTGCTCAGACACATTACAGCGCGCAACGATACGGATCGATACATGAGAATGCCGTCCCTATTTGCCCAGTGGTCGAAAAGCAGCGTAGTTCAATACCCAAGGTTGCGTAGGCCGCGCAGCTGCGTCAGGTTGCAGTCCAGCGCCCCGGCACTGGGGCCATTGTTGTTCAGCACCACATTGAGCTGGGTCATGTTATTGACCAGGTTGCTGTTGCCCAGCAGGCGGGTATTTTGCAAAAGACCGCCCTGGGCCACTTGCTGCAGGGTGCTGCCCTGGTTGTGGTTGGCCTGGATTGCCATCTGTACACCGCTGCCGGTGGCTGTTACCGAGACACTGCCGGCGGCGTTACTACCGCTGATGGTCTGGCCACTGGTCAGCAACTGGCCTTGGGAGGGTGCGAGGGCAGGGGGTTGGTTGCTTTCTTTCACGTTGATGCTGACGTTGTTGTAGGCGGTATTGCCGTCGCCGGCAGCGCGTACGCTCTGGGTCACACCTTGGCTCGTCCCAAGACCTGCGCCACCGGTAATGTTGCCGCTGCCCTGTTCCGGAGCGCTGCCGTTGCCGGTCTGCTTGATGGTGGAGACGTAGAACTCGGGTTTGACGGTGGAGGCCTGGATCTGCATGGAGCTGGTGGCGCCGATCAGGTCGCCGCTGGCGTTGCGCCAGGTACTGCTCATGACGACGCCGAAGCTGATGACCCGTCCGGGCATGACATAACGCCCGCGCAGCTCGGCGAGCTCCTGATCCTTGATTTCGATAGGTTTGAATCCGGCATGGGCATAGCCCGACGCGGTCGCGGCCAGGCAGGCCAGCGACAGCCAGTGTGAAGTTCTCATGTACAGCTCCCGGAGCATCCTGCTCCTTTTGTATTCATCGTTGGCAGTTGGTCGGCGATTAAAAAAAGTCGCTCTGGATGAAACCGAAATCCATCAATTCCGCATCCTTGACCGGGTTGAACCCGTCCAGCTTGTTACGTGCCGTCAACGGCTGCGGAGGACTGCGTAGTGCGTTGGTCTTGTCGTAGCCTGGACCGACGATGGCGAAGACGATGCCGTTCCAGCCTTTGACGAAATCGTCGTGGGCGTAGCGCTTGTGCCCCAGCACCGGGTCGCCGATGTAGACCCATTGCTTGTCGGCCCGCTGCAACACCACGAAGTGCTTGTAGCCACGTATTTCCATCAGGACCACCACCGGAATCGTCACGGCTTCGAGCTTCTCTGCCGGTATCCGATAGCCCCGGGCGCGCATACCGATGCTTTCCACATAGCGTTTCATGTCCAGCATGGAAAAACCCTGGGTACGCACGAGCTGCTGGTCGGCATTGACCAACATGCCCTTGATGACATGCTCTTCATCGACATCCAGCCAATAGGCCTGGCGCAGCACCGTGGCCAGTGCGGCGGCACCGCAGCTGAAATCGGTTTTCTGCTCGACGATGTCGCTGAATTTGCGCTCGCGCACGCTTTGTACCGGTTTGTAGACCAGCATGCCGCCGGGTAGGGCGGCGACCGGCATTTGCGCGGCTTCGGTGACACACGCCATGCAAAGCAGCAGGGAAAGGGCAGTCGCACGCATGATCGATACGCCTTGTGGGTACCTTGGAAAAGAAGCCCCGTTGCCGGGGCTTCATATCACACGTGGTTACATGCAGGCTTTGCAGCCTGCCGCGATGGACAGCGAGTTGCTCTGCTGGTTACCCACGCCCGCCGACACGTTGGCGCCGCCGTTACCGGAGAAGCCATTCATGGAGTTGTTCATGGTGGCGTTGTTGATCACAGGGTTTTTCCAGCCATCACGGGTCAACACTTGCTGGGTATTGCTGCCGGCCAGTTCGAAAGTGCCCACGGCGGAGAACTTGAACTTGTCGTCATCATGACCGCCGCCATAGCCGCCTTTGTTGTCCCAGCCGCCATGATTGTTGTCTTCGGCGGTACCGGTGCCTTTGGCTTTGAACGTGCCAGAGGCTTCATAGGTGCTGGTGAGGGTGTCGGTCTTGTAGGTCCGCACGCCTTTGTTGTCCACCACCAGGCCGGTGGAGGTCTGGTCGGCGGCGGCCGAGGCTTGCGCAACACGGCCACCCGATACGGCGATGGCGAGGTTGTTTTTCTGTTGGTTGAAGTTGCCGGCGGTCACGTTGATGCCGATGTTGCCGGAGCCGTTGTTGCCCGCGTTGGTGAGCGAGGCGTTGTTTTGAGTCGAGTTGTTTTTGACGTAGTTATTGTTATTGACTTGGGTGGCACTGGACATGGAGACCGCCGAACCGAAGATAAAGCTTTCGTCCGCAGTGGCCAGGGCGGCGGCGTTGTCTTGCTGGTTACCGTCACCGGCCGCGACGTTGGCGCCCATGTTACCGTTGCTGCCATTGAGCGAGTCCTTGGCTTCAGCGGTGTTTTTGGTGGCCTGGTTGGTCACCACGTTGCCGTCGCTGTTCTGCTCATCCAGCACCGTAGCCCCAGCACCGGCGCTGATGGAGAGCAGTTGATCCAGCGTCGGACCTTGATGGCCATGGTTGCCATGGTCGTGCCCGTTGCCGTGGTTGTTATCGTTTCCACCGGCCTGTGCGGCCATTGCCATGACAGCGGCGAGAGCGAAAACCAATGGTTTGAGTGCCATTGTTGGTTTCATGGTGTTTCTCCTTGCGTGTCGTTGGTTAAGTGTGTCGGTACTTTCTTATGGTTTTACTGCTCGGGTCAGTCAGCGACCCGGATGCTCAGGGTGTTGGCCATTCGGTTCCCCACCCCGGCACTCTGGTTCACCTGGATGACCCCTCGGCTGCCGGTGAAGGCCTGGTCGCTGGTAACGACCTGGCGACTGCCGGTTGGGGCGCCAGTTGCTCCTGAGTTCGGTAACAGCGCCACGTTCTGTTGAGAAAGCGCGCTGTCGTCAATGCTCTGCGGCTGGGCGCTGATGCCCACCCGCATGGCATTGGCCATCTGGTTGTTGGCTCCGGCGGACTGGTTGACGCCCAGCACACCGTTGCCATTGCTGAAAGAGCTGCCGCCAATGCGGGCGGTCGCGTTCATGGAAGAGTCGGCGGGGGTGTCCAGCCGTTGGCGGACATAGGTGGTGGCCTGTGCCTCGGTGCCGATGGCAATGGCCCGGGTGTTGGTTTGCTGGGTCCGATCGCCTGCCGCCTGGTTGACGTTGAAGTTGCCGGTATAACGACTGCCGGAGTCCTGCAAGTTGGCGCTGCTGACCACCGCCACGCCAGGGTCGGCCAATGCGGTGGATGAGCCGAGGAGGGCGAGCAGGAACAGGATCGGCCTCATGTCATTGACCCCCTGCCAGGCGACCCAGCGGGGCCAGGCCGGAGCTCAGCGAGCGGTTGATGGTGCCGGAGATCGCACCGCCGCTGCCGCCACCATGACCGGCGCCCATGCCAGGCATGCCGTTGGGGTTGGTCACGACATTCAGGCCTTGCACACCCGTGTTTGTATTGAGGGTGTTGCGGATCGACGAACCGCTGGCGACGCTGGCAAATTCGCCGTCGCTCAGTTCGGTGCTGGTGGTCGCTTGGCTGATTCGAGCGGAAGGGTTGGCATTGACGGTGGTCGGGTAGGGATCCTTGCCACCGTTGCGACCGATATGGACGGGCTGTACGTCACGGTTGAGGACGATGACGCCGTTGCCCTCGGCCTGTACCGATAGGCTGAACATCGCACCGGCGGCGCAGCCGATCAACAACAGGACGGTCAAACTTCTATCGAAAGTCCCCACGGTATCGATTCCTTCTTCGGTGGGCTGGCCCTGGTCCAGCGTTGCGAAGGGGGAAGAGCAGATGTCGTGCCGGGTTCTTAAAAGTCTTTGGATTCAATGGGTTGGTCGTGATGGCACCACGGCTGGGACGGGACCTGTTTCATAGTTGAGACAAGGCATATGACGGTCAATAGGCCATCAGCTGTCCAGTGGCTCTGGATCCAGGCTTTTGAGGGAGTGTTTCAGCGCGTTGACAGTTGGGATGACAAACCGGTGAAACAGCTTTGGATCCGGGTTTGACGCGAGGGGGATGTTTCAAGAGTGGAACGGAGTGGCACTATGCCGGCACCTCATTCCGTGGGGATCTGCTCAGGCCTGGAGCAGATGGGCCACGGCTGTGAACACTTGGCTTTGGCGCTGCGCCCAGTCCCCTTCGATCATCTGAAAAGGTTGCTGGTGTCGGATCAACCAATCCTCGATGGCCGCGAAAAACTGCAAGCGCTGCGCCAGTTCTGGTTGGCAACGCAGGCCATCACCCGTCCATTCGACTTGCTCGGGGCTCAACAGCAGATGCAGGTCGTAGTGGCGCTCCAGCAAGGCTGGCTCCAGCCAGTCCGGGCAGTCGCCGAACAGGGTCTGGCTCCAGAGGATATTGCTCAACAGATGGGTATCGAGGATCAGCAGCGTCGGTTTTCGGGCCCTGGCTTTGTCTTCCCAGGCCAGTTGTCCGAGAGCGATATCGGTGATGTCATCCAGGCAAGTGTCGCGGGGGTGCTGCTCCATGAAGTGGCGGACGTATTCGTCCACCCGCAAGCCACCGAAGTGTTCCTGCAATCGCTCCGCCAGCCAGCTCTTGCCGGCAGACTCGGGCCCCGTCAGCACTACCACCTTCATGCGCGCAGGGCCGGGTCGGCGCGCCATTCCCGCCAGCCCTGCACGGCCAGCAAGGTGAACAGGGCGTAGAGCGCCGCGGTCAGGTACAGGCCCTTGTAGATGAACAGGCCAACGAAGATCACGTCCAGGGCAATCCACAAAGGCCAGCATTGCACGCGCTTCTGGGCCATCCACCACTGGGCCACGAGGCTGAAGCCGGTGAGCGCCGCGTCGAGCCAGGGCTGGGCGGCGTCGGTCCAGTGCGCCATGGCAGCGCCCAGCACCAGGCTGCCTGCCGCCCCAGCCGCCAGGCCAATCAGAACCGACGGGCCACCCAGGCGGGTGACCTGGCGTCCGTCATGCTGTTGGCCGGCGCGGGTCCATTGCCACCAGCCGTACAGTTGCAGCGCGGCGTAGACCACTTGCAACAGCATGTCCGAGTACAACTTCACGTCGTAGAAAATCCAGCTGTACAGCAACACCATGATCAGGCCGATCGGCCAGCACCAGGGGTTCTGCTTGACGGTCAACCAGACAGCGATCACGCCGAGGGCTGCGGCAAACAGTTCAAGCCCGGACATGGCGGTTCCTTGGGGAATGGAGAAGGGGGGCGATTGTAAACGTTATGGCGGGCGCAGCTCCAACATCAATGTTGGATGTGCCGACGCTATCGCGAGCAGGCTCGCTCCCACAGGGGGGAGCCGGGTTGATTGCAGGATCTGTGGCCGCCAGAAAGATCTGTGGGAGCGAGCTTGCTAGCGAAGGCGGTGTGCCTGTCACAGGGGTGTTGGATATGCTGCCGTCTTCGCAGGCAAGCCCGGCTCCCACAGGAGGCCGGGTTGATCGCGAGATCTATGGTCGCCAG